>DYKI01000158.1 GCA_020722705.1 Chthonomonas calidirosea
CCGTCCCTCCCGCATCGTCCTCGATGACCGTTCTTGCGGACGGCGAGGACGCCGTACCTCCCGATTGTTCCTGCCGCAACGCCTCTACCTTGCGTTCTCGGCCCGACCAGCACCCTGATTGCATTATCCGACCCGCGACCGCCGTCATCTCGCCGTCCGCTTCACCGCACTGCTGACAACCCATGCCGGTCGCGCCTGAAGCGGTTTCCGGCTGTGGTTCTAGCGCCGGGTTGACGGCGTCAGCTTGTACTCCCGGTGCTTGCCCGCGACGACCCGCACCGACCACGTTCCGGCGTCGGTCAGGATAGCCGACCACCCCGAGCGGGCCGATCCCATCTTCTGTTGGCTGCGGAGGTCCACTCGATACAGACCGGCCTTCATGCCCTGCAACAGGAGCGCGCCGCCTTTGACATCGGCATCCCATCCGGCGCCTTTCGGGACATCGGCCCCGACCAGGGGAGCCAGGCCGGACTTGTCGAGGGGGCTGACCCGCACGTTGTAGTCACCCTTCCCGACGACGACGAGCCAGACATCGCCCTCATCGCTCGATGCGCACTTCAGTGTCAGGGCAACCGACGGTCTTGCGGCATCGAGCGTCACGACCCGCCAGTCCATGTAGTTGTCGTCGCATCGAGCCCAGAACAGGTAGTGCCCGAATGGGAGCTTGGTATGCTCGAACCGGAGGCCTCTCTTCGGGTCCCACCGCAGTCGTGCCTCCCGCGGTCTATACGTTGTGCACGTGACGCTGCCCGAATACTCCCCGATGGTCATGCCGGCCAGGTTGGTGATCGGATTGCCCGAAGCCGGCACTCCGACGTATCCCACTTTGACATACCTGGGGCGTGGGCCTGCGATGGAAATGCGGCCCGTAACCGTGCCGCCCCAAGCCAAACTTGAAGCGGCCAGAGCGAGCAGCGCGGCGATTGCTTTCAAGCCGCTTCCTCCTGTCAGACGCTGTCAATGGCTGGATCGTTAATGCGCACGCGCCGGCCCTCACGCGTCGAGACGTAGCAGGCCAGCGTCATGCGCAGCGACGTGCGGCCCTCTTCCGCCGACGCAATGGCAGGCCGCTCGCCCTTGAGCCACAGGGACAGCGGCTCGGCCAGGGCGTGGATCCGCGTTCCGTGTCCCGGAGGTGAGGGAATGCCGGACTCGGTCCAGGTCCGAGTGTCGGACTTCCACCACTTCAGCCCCTCGGCACCGTGCGTATGCGGCCATTCGTTGCTCGGGCCGTCGCCATAGTTCTGGATGATGGTGCCCTTCTCGCAGACGACCTCGGTTGTGTTCTCATGGGCGCCGCAGGTGAACGAGCACACCACTTCGGCAAGCGGACCGCCGGGATACTTATAGATCGCGATCCCGTTGTCGCTCACGACCCTCGGGTCCAGAAGCGTATCAATCTCGGCCATGACCGTCTCGGGCACGCCGAGGAGCCAGTGGATAAAGTCAATCGGATGCGCGGCATCATCCGCCCAGATGTCACGGTTGTACTCAGGCTTGTTGTGCCACAGGTCAACGAACGCAGGCCAGAGATGGGTGGCCAGGCTGTGCCTGCGCCGGACCTGCAGTACCTTGCCGAACTCGCCCGAGGTCAGGAGCTCCTTGATGCGCACATTCTGGGGATCAACGCGCATCTGCCATGCCATGGTGAAGGGCACGCCTGCGCGTTCAACGGCATTGACGATACGGTCGGCCTCGGCTATGGTCAGGGCGATCGGCTTCTGGACCACAATCGCCTTGCCCGCTGCCGCCGCGGCTTCCACCAGCTCGGCATGCATGGAAGTCTCGGATGAGACGACGACTGCCTGAACCCCGGAATCGAGCAGGTCAGCCACGTCTGCGAAGGCTTCGAGGCCGTAGTTCGCGGCATTGGCTTTGAGTCGCTCCGCGTCGTGATCCCACGCGGCAGTGACCTTCACCCCCAACTCGGGCCGATCGCGCCAGACATTGCAGTAGGCGTTGACGTGGCCGTGGGCGAAGCCCAGGATGCCGATGCGAGTGTTCGATCCGCCGGAGATCATCGAGTCCGCAGGTGACATGGTACGACTCCTTTCTTGATCGGGGGATTGGAGAGTGGCGAAGCCAATCCGATTGTCGGCTCGGCAGGAGCCTCGCCCTCCGTGGGCCCCGCTGATGCCGATGTCTCAGACGGGACTTTCATGACCAATCGAAGATGGTGCCCATGAGCGCGCAGTCCTGCGGCGGAGCTTCGTCGGTCAGCTTGACCACGAGGCCGTTCTCGTCCGCAATGTGCCACGCTCGATGGCCAACGTGGTCGCCGCAGAACACCCGATCGCCAACGGTGAAGCGCCTGACAGCGTCACCCACGGCTTCGATCACGCCGATCTGCTGATAGCCGTGGCGGCTCGGAAACACGCCTCCGCCGTAACCGTGTTCGGCAAGCAACGCATGCCGCTCGGTACCGTTGGTGACACCGGTGAACTCGGTGCGGATCTGCACCTGCGAGCCCGTTGGCGAAGGCGGCTCTCCAATATCCGCAAGGGCAGCGACGCCCCGTGCGGCGCACTCAACTGCATGTGGCATGATCGTGCTCCCTCAGCCCCGCGCCCGCCCGCGATCGCGGGAGCTCACAGCGAATGTGCGGCCTGGGCAAGACCGGTGCCATTCTACCCCGCACGCCCCGACCGGAACCTGCGCATTCCGTGAAGCGGAGCTCGGCCGAGCAACGTCTATACGCAGGTGCCTCAGCAATCCATGATGAACTGAGAACACGGGCAGGCTGCCAACCAAGCCAAGGAGGGAGCCCATGGACGTAATGACCGGGTTCGTGATCGGGTTTGTCGCGTGGTTCCTGGTGCGATACGGACTGGCCGGGCTGTATACGGTGGACCAGAACGAACGTGCCGTGAAGACACGCTTCGGACGCGCCGACCGCATACCCAACACGAGCACGCTCGACGACCCTATCTCCGAGCAGCTCAATGACGAGGAGAAGCCCCGCTACGCATACCCGCAGGTGCGAGTCATCCCGCCGGGTGGTCCGTATTGGAAGTGGCCCTGGGAGCGCGTGCACAAGGTGTCCGTAGCGGTCCAGACCATGAACATGGCTCAGGACCTCGAAGACCCGACGGCCAACCACAACGGGACCATGCTCGAAGCGGTGACCAAGGATCAGCTCAATGTCGGCCTCACCGGGCAGATACGGTTTCGCGTATCGGAGCGCAACCTGTACGCCTACCTGTTCGGGGTGAAACGGCCCATCGTGCATGTGATGGGCTACTTTGTGGCCGTGCTGCGTGAACGCATTGCCAACTACGAAGCCCCGCGAAACGACAATGCCGGCAGCCTGCTCGATGCCGGCGATACCGGCGTCTCGATCAACGACCTGCGCAAGAACCTGCGGGACATCAACGAGCACATGGAGCGCGAATGCCAGACGGCCGAAGCGCGCTACGGGATCGCGTTCGACGCCTCGCTGATCACCGGCATTGATCCGCCCGAAGAGGTCGAGAGCGCTCTCGCCGCCATCAATACGGCGCACAACCAGGTCTCGTCCGAAATCAGTCTGGCTCGAGCAGCGGCCGACCAGCGCATCGTCCAGTCGCGGCGCGCGGTTGAGATCGAGACGCTCAATGCGAGCGCCGAAGTCGAGCCGCTGAAGGCACTGGCCGCCCAGCTTGCCGAACTGAAGAAGGCCGGTCCTGCCGCCCTGCAGACATACCTGCGCAATGTGCGGCTGCAGCTCTTCTCACGAGCACAGAAGGTCATACTGGAGGCGGAACAATGAGCGGCAGTCCACTCGCTGTTGCGCTGATCACCTTCGTCGCGCTGTTCATCGTCGTTCCCATCATCGGCGGCCTGATCCGCGTCTTCGGCCTTTACGCAATCGTTCAGGAGGGCACGCGCCATGTCTATGTCCTCTTCGGCAACGTGGTCGGCATCCTGGAAGAGCCGGGCCTCCATATCCTCTGGCTCGAACTTGGTTGGCGGGCCCTTCTCGTCAACTGGATGGGACAGAGGCATGTCCTCGACATGCGCATGGATCAGGAGTACCTGCGCAGCGCCCCGGTCAACTCCGAAGAGGGCGCCCCGATGGGCATCGGGGTCTGGTACGAGATGTACATCAGCGATCCGATAGCCTATCTCTTCAAGAATGCCGATCCGCGCGGCTCCCTGAGGGCCAACGTGAGCAACTCAACGGTACGATGTCTCAGCAACCTGCCGCTGGCCGAGATGCTTGAAACGCGCCACAAGATGAGCCGCACCGTCAGGGCCGAGGTCTCTCCGAAGTCCGCCGAGTGGGGCTACCTGCTGGGTTCCGTCTACATCCGCAAGGTGCACTTCCGCGACGCCGGCATGATCCGCCAGATCGAGGAGAAAGTCGTCAACAGGCTCAGGCAGGTCACGTCGGCGATCCGACAGGACGGCGCGAACCAGGTCAGCGTGATCACCAGCAGCGCCGAGCGCGAGGCCGCTGTGGAGTTCGCACGCGCCGCTGCCATGCGTCCAACCATCGTCGGCGCTGCCTTGAACGAAATCACCAAGGACCCCGAGGTTGCGGAGGTTCTCTTCGAACTGCTCGAAACCGAAAACCTGTTGAAGGGCGAGCGCGAGATCATGCTCATACCGAAAGGCGCCGGGGCGCTGGGAGGTCTGATCGCAGCCGATCTTGCGGCGCCCGACCACATGCCGGCGCGGAAGCCTCCGAAAGCCGCGCATGCACACTCATAGATCGCCTCATGTGCCGTCCCGAGCGCCCCCCAACAACCAGGGCGCACAGTCAGGTTCTCAGTGACGCAACGCGGGAGAGGGGTGTGCGCGAGCGATGCTGGTACAATAGTCAGTGGACTTGATCGGTGACTGACGCCGGCATCATGGCCTGGGCGTTTCGTGACGAGGGCGATTGGTGAATCACGCCAACATGGGTCTTGGACACGCTCCGCACTCAACCGCTGGCGCTAAGCGGCCCCGCTCGCGCGTGATGGCCATCCTGCGCAAGGAGTTCATCCACATTCGGAGGGACCCTCGCAGCCTCGTCATCGCGATACTGATGCCCGTGGCGCTCCTGCTGCTGTACGGCTACGGCGTTTCGAGCGACATCAAGCACATCACACTGGCGGTCGTGGACTGGAGTCGGACCCGCGAATCGCGCGAGCTCGTCGCGGCATTCACGAGTTCCGGCTACTTCGACGTGACGCTGCGAAGCGACCGGTACGGAGATGCCGGCAAGGCCCTGGATCGCGGTGCCGTCATTGCCGCTCTGGTCATACCCGCCGATTACGCCACTGATCTGGCCCGAGGCAGACGAACAAGCGTCCAGATACTTCTCGACGGCTCCGATCCCAACACGGCCAATGTCGCCGCCGGATACGCCGAGGCGATCGTCGCAGGCCGTTCTGCCGTCATGGGCAGGATGTACGCGCGACGCTATGGTGGCCGCGCCCAGGCGACCGGCATCGCCGCCGAAATCCGCGTCTGGTACAACGAGGACCTTCGCAGCACCAACTTTATCGTGCCCGGTCTCATCGCCGTAATCCTTGCCATGACTTCGGCGCTCCTGACGTCGGGTACTGTGGCAGGCGAACGCGAGCAGGGCACCATCGAGCAGCTTGCGGTATCCCCGGCTACGGCAAGCGAGATCATGGTCGGCAAACTAGGCGCCTACGCTTTTCTCGCGTTCGTTGACGTGCTGCTTGTCGTCTTCGTCGGACGCATCTGGTTCGGAGTGCCCTTGCGAGGGAGCGTGCTCACATTGCTCGCCGCCAGCAGCGTGTTCCTGATGGCAGCGCTGGGAACAGGCATGTTTCTCTCCGCTCGCATGCCGACGCAGCAGACGGCGATCACGGCAGCGTTGATGGCAACGATGGTGCCCAGTATCCTGCTGTCGGGTTTCTACTTCCCGATCGAGTCCATGCCTGCGCCCGTGCAGGCTCTCACAGCGATTGTGCCGGCTCGTTTCTTCATGGTGGTCACTCGTGGCGTGTTTCTGAAGGGAGTCGGACTGTCGGTGCTCTGGCCGCACATGGCCGCTCTGACTGCCTACGGCGTGGCAATCTTGTTCGTCGGTATCCGGTCGTTCCGGAAGACGGTCTAGGACCTCCGATATGCAGCGGGTCTTCGAACTCGTCCGCAAGGAGTTTCGGCAGCTTCGCCGGGACGCCAACATGCTGCGGATCCTCTTGATCGTTCCGATTGTCCAACTGATCGTCTTCGCGTATGCCATCAGCACGGACATCAAGAACCTGCGCGTCGTCGCATGCGACCTCGACCGAACGGCCGCCAGTCGCGATCTCGTGCGCGCTCTCGGAGCATCGGAATACTTCAGGATCGTAGGCCACATGACGAGGCCCAATGACGCCGATGCCTGGCTTGATCGCGGAACCGCATGCATCGCGCTCATCATCCCGCCCGGATTCACTCGCGACATCGAGCGCGGCCAGTCGGCGCCGGTGCAGATCCTGCTGGATGGCAGTGACGCCAACACGGGCACGGTAGCGCTTGCCTACCTCTCGCGATTCTTCCGAGCCCGCTCCGAGAAGATCGCGATGGAGCACGCTCTGCGGGCGTCGCCGGGGCGTCGCACGTGGAACGGGATCGCCGCCGAGACCAGAGTCTGGTACAACCCGACTCTGGCGAGCTCCGCGTTCATGGTGCCCGGGGCGATGTGCGTGATCATCGGGCTTGCCGCGACGATCGCGACCGCCCTGGCGATCGTCAAGGAGCGCGAGATCGGGACCATCGAGCAGCTCATCGTGACGCCGATCAAATCATGGGAGCTGATGCTCGGAAAGACGCTGCCGTATCTGACCGTCGGCCTGATCAACGCGGCGGCGATCCTGGTCGCCAACGCGCTGCTCTTCCATGCGCCCATGCGCGGCAGCCTCGCATTGCTGCTGTCCGTAACCGCCCTGTTCCTGGTGTCGTCGCTGGCGGTCGGGCTGCTCATCTCGGCGTTGTCACGCACTCAGCAGGAGGCGATGCTGACGGCCTTCTTCTTCATGATGCCGAACTTCCTGCTGTCCGGCTTCATGTTCCCCATTCAGAATATGCCCGAAGTGCTGCAGTGGATCACGACAGTCCTTCCCTTGCGGTACTACCTCGTCATCGTGCGAGGCGTGTTCATGAAAGGAAGCGGACTGGCGGACGTGGCCGATCAGCTATGGATACTGGCGCTGCTCACGGTTGTGATCATGCTGCTCGCCATCTCGCGCTTCGGCAAGCGCCTCGACTGACTGGCAGGCGTGCCAGGCTCCGCGGGAGGGCGAGGCTCCGGGAGGGCGAGGCTCCTGCCGCGCCGAATGTCCCCTCTCCCGCGCATGATAAACCTCGGTCGTCCACCACCTGCAGAGTGC
>DYKI01000331.1 GCA_020722705.1 Chthonomonas calidirosea
CGACGCCCCCTCCCCCTTGCCCCCGCCCGCCGGAGGGGGCGGGGGTAACGGCCCGCCGCCAAGCCGGATCGGGTACAGCCCCGCCGGGGAGGGCGAGGCTCCTGCCGAGCCGTAAGGGGTCCTTCCCCCTTCGATCGGGGGAAGGACGGATTGCGGTTGTCGCGGTCAGCGCCGGCGGGAGGGCCCGCCCATCGGACCGCCGCTCGGAAGGCCGGGACCGCCCATCATGCCGGGCTGCATCTCGCGTGCCCCCTTCGGAGGGGTGAACTTGAACGTCGAGGCCGGAATCGGGGCGTTGATCTTCTCGCTGATCAGCACCATGGTGGTGGTCATCACCATCGGAGCCGGCTTCGCCTGTCCTTTGGGTGTTCCCGCGCCGGCATTGGGACCAGGCCCCATACCGGGCATGGTCATCTTGCTCTTCATCTGACGAAGCCTGCCGGTCTGCTGGTCAACATAGGCATGCACCGTTGCCTTCGAACCGGGCGGGACGTTGGGCGGCATCTTCTGGTTGACCGACACGACCCAGCACTTGCGCCCGCGCACGAACTCGGTACCGATCAGCTTGAAGGTCGTTCCCTTCTGGTTCAGCGCACCAAGTTGCCCGGTGAACGCAGGGTTCCTGTCTTTGCTGACCGGCATCTTCATGTACGAGTTCATCGCCTTCATGTACATGTACAGGGTCTTGCCGTCGGACACCGCAAGGGACGACGCCATGGCACCGCCCGCCGCCATCATGCCTGTGCCCTGTCCTGCCGGTTCAGTCGTGATACGCGCCTTGCCGTCCGAGGTCGTTTTCATGTCCATGTTCATGGTGAGGTTGCCCATGTTGCCCATGGAAATCACCATCCGCCAGTTGGCTTGATACGTCTTCGCCTTGCTCATGGCGTCAACGGCCTTACGCATGATGGAAGCGCCATCCGGGGCCGCCGAGCCGGCCGTGCCCAGCGCCATCGCGAGAGCGACCCACGCGAGACGCATCGTTCCCAGTCGCATACTTCATCTCCCTTTCCGGGCCGCCGCCGAACGCCTCCGCGCAGCGCGTTCATACCGCCCAGTCTCCCGAATACTACCTGCTGTTCGGCAAAAGGTTTCGCATGGGGGTGGTACCATCTGAAGGATGAAGGGCGAAAGCTGAAGGCTGAAGG
>DYKI01000159.1 GCA_020722705.1 Chthonomonas calidirosea
TGCACAGGCAAGGGAGCTCGGTCTCCAGCTTGTGCCCGTGGGATTTGTTCCTTAGCAGAGCCCGTCTCCGCTTCACCGGCAGCCCGAGCATAACACGCACTCCTCAGGCGGCCAGGCAAAAGGGGACATGTCTACTTTGCCAGCGAGGGGACATTTCTACTTTGCCTTGACAAACTTCGGCTAGGGCTTGACACGGGCGAAGATCTGGGATAAAGTTTGTGCTGCTTATGAAGACGGAGATTGGGGCTAAGGGGTGGGGTCTCTACCGTTCCTCGCCTTCAGGCAGGCGGTGAACGCACTCGATCCTGCGCCCGGTTGTTCACCCAAGGCTCCAATGTGCCAGGGGCACAGAGAGAGGAGTGAAAATCCATGTTCGATTGGAAGAACGCCAGCATCTGCCTTGCGTTGCTGATTGCCCTGACGTTGGGGCTTCCCGCGCAGGAGTCCCGAGGACGCGTTCAGGGGACGGTCACGGATCCCTCGCAGGCGGCGATTGTTGGGGCAAAGGTAACGCTGAGAAATGCTAACACCGGAGTGGAATCTGTCAGGGAGACTGAAGCCACAGGTTCCTATCGCTTCGATTTCGTCCTGCCGGGCTCATACTCGGTGACCATTCAGGCGCCCGGATTCAACAAGTTTGTCCGCGAGAACGTCACCGTCCTCACGGCCGGCGACACGACGGTGGACGCGACCCTCGCCGTGGGTGAAGTGACTCAAGCCGTCACCGTGAGCGAGATGCTCGCCGCAGTGCAGTTCAACACGAGCACGATGACCACGGCAGTCCAGGGAACGATGCTCAAGGATCTGCCCGTGCTGGCGAGAAATCCCTTCACCCTGGCCCTGCTCAACCCTGCCGTGGTGAACAGATATTGGGACGTCTCACACCGCAACCCCTTCTACATGTGGTCGAATTCAGGGCTGGATGTCGGCGGCTCCACCGGGGGCAAGAACGACCAGCTGCTCGATGGCGTGCCCACGGGCGTCGCCGCCCGCGGTTCGTACAACTCCCCCATGGATGCCGTTCAGGAAGTCGTCGTGCAGCAGAACGCCGTCGATGCCGAATACGGCTTCAGCGCCGGCGGCGTTTTGAATTTGTCGATGAAATCCGGCACGAACGACTGGCATGGCACGGCCTACTGGTTCGGCCGCAACCCCTATTTTAATGCCGTGGTGAATCCGATCACGCGCACCAAGAGCGTCATCAAGAACAATATCTGGGGCGGCACCCTGGGCAATCCGATCAAGAAAAACAGGATCTTCCACTTCTTCACCTTCGAGCGGTGGAAAGCGACCCAGCCGTCCTCGAAGACTTTCACCGTGCCCACGGATCTGGAGCGCACGGGCGATTTTTCCAGAACGCTCACGCCTCAGGGCACGCTGCGGGTGATCTATGATCCGTTCACGACCCAGTTCGACCCGGCCACGTCGACCGTGACCCGCCAGCCCTTCCCAAACAACCGCATTCCGTCCATGATGATCAATCCGACGGGCCAGAAAATCGTCAATGATTTGTGGAAACCCAACCGGCCTGGAGACGACGCTTCCGGCATTAACAACTTCATGACCGCATACGCCTGGTGGCTGAAGTACTGGAACATTTCTGACCGCGTGGATTACAACCACAGCGACAGGCTGCGGATGTACTGGCGTTTTTCCAAATTTCAGACCCGGCTCGACAACCCGAATTGGGGCGGGACGAGAGCTGTCCGTTCGGATAACGGCGGTCTGATGGACGCGCTCAATGCGGCATTCGACACCCTCTATATGATCAACCCCCGGACCACGCTCAACCTCCGGATGGGTGTCACGTATGCTGAAGACGACTACGATTCCCAATGGTCCAAGGGACAGGAAAGCGTGTGGGGGGAACTCTTCCCCACGGGGTGGTACAAGCCGGTGATTGGCGCTCTGCCCGGCGTCTATTATCCCAGTTTCGTCTTCTCAGGCAACGGTTCCGCCAGCGCGGGCCTCAGTGGCTGGTGGCTCGTGCGCGAGCGCCAGTACAATGGCCAGGCGAATGCCACCCATAACTGGGGCAGGCACAATTTTAAATTCGGCTTCCAGGTCCGCCATTCCTACGGAAAGAATGGGCAGCCCGGTCCGGGCAGCTTCACGTTCAGATCGGTAGAAACGGGAAGCAGTTTCCTCGGTTACAATGCGGCGCAAAGCGGAAGCCAGTTCGCAACCGCGCTGCTCGGCGTGGTTAGCTCGGGTAATGCGAACATCCGTCCCATGTGGGATCACCACCTGAATCAGCTTGCCTGGTATGTCCAGGACGATGTCAAACTGACGCGCGACATCACCCTGAACCTTGGCTTCCGGCACGAGATCGAGACGGCGCCCAAGGATGTCTCCGATTTCATGTTCACGCGTTACCTGGATCTGGCGAGTCCGATCCCGGAACTCCAGGGCGTCTCCATGCCCGCCGAAGTGACAGCCATCGCGAAGATCCCATATCAGTTCAACGGCGCGTGGGCGTTTACTGACGCCGATCACCCCAGGATTTTCCCGACTGTGCATAATCTCCTGCCCCGTCTCGGCATTGCGGTGCGATTGAGCGACAGGATGTCCTTGCGGGTCGGTTACGCGCGCTATGCAGCGCCGATCCGGAGCGTTTACGGCGAGGCATGGAGCATTCCGAAATACGGCTACTCGCAGACCACTTACGTCCTCGGTCCGCTCCAGGGCGTGCCACGGACCCTGATCAGCGATCCGTTTCCGGCTTCCAACCCGCTTGTTCTGCCTGTAAAGAAGAGTTTGGGCCGCTACACCCAGCTCGGCAGTTCCGGGCATTGGTTCAACCAGGACCTGACATCCCCCAAGAACGACCGTTTCAACTTTTCCGTCCAGCGCCAGATCCCTCAGGGTTTCGTCTTCGACGGAACCTTCTTCATGCATCTCGGCCATAACGTTCAGGACGCCAGCATGTGGGGCGGTTCGTTTAACGAGCCGGTCAATTTGATGGATCCCAACCTCGCTTACACTTACAAAGGGGCAGTGGACCAGGCGGTTCCGAATCCGTTCTACCAGTTGCTGCCGGCGAACAAGATGCCCGGCGAACTCAGAAATCAGCCGAAGATCTCTGTCAGGCAGCTGCTGCGGCCCTATCCGCAATACACCGATCTCTCCGAGTACTTCCGGAAGGGCTACAAAGACCGCTACTACGCGATGCAGCTCCAGTTGCAGCGCCCGATGTCAAATGGCCTCAGCTTCCAATTGGGCTACACCTACAGTCGTGAGCTGCACAGCGAATTCTTCAACGACATCGATCTATACAGCCGCAAGACCACGATGATCGATCGCCGCCAGCCACGCCATTACTTGCGTGCGGCCGGCACTTGGGAATTGCCGATCGGGAGAGGCAAGAAGTTCCTCAACGGCATCCCCTGGGCGGCCGACCTGTTCCTCGGAGGATGGTCGACGGCGCACTGGCTGATGTGGCAAAGCGGCACCCCGATCACCTTCCCGGCAGCGCTTGTCACTGGAGATCCCACGCAGAATATCCCGAAGGGTTCTTGGTTCAACCCATCGGTATTCAAAGTTCTTCCGGCTTATACGCCGCGATCCAACCCTTGGTATTACGACGGCCTCGTCGGACCCAAGTTCTGGAGCCTGGATTCGACCATCGTCAAGTACTTCCCGCTTACGGAACGGGCCAAGCTCGAGATCCGGTTCGAGTTTTATAACATGCCGAACCACTTTATCCCGAGCAATCCGAATACGACGGTCGGCAGCGGCGCTATGGGAAAGAGCACCGGCGTCTTCGGCGGCAACTACGGCCGCGAAGTGCAATACACGGCCCGTATTCACTTTTGATCCGTCCGGGCTTTTGGCCGCCGCGACAGGAACCGGCCGGCCCGCAAGCTTCGTGTCTGGCTCTCGGGTTCAATATCGAGAGCCGGACACGGGCCCTCCGCTCGACGCCCGGAGTCCTCAGTTGCCTTCGCCCGGCGGTGGCGCTCAGTCTTGATGGCGGCTGCCGCCGGGCCAACGCCATCGATAGCACAATGGCCCATTTTGTCGAATCCCGTGCTATTCGAAGGTGGGCATGTCCGAACCGTTTCTTCCAGGCGCCGGCTCAGACGATCCGCAATGCAGGAATATCCTGCTGCCACGTATGTTGAGCCTGCGCTCGAGCGCCTGCCCGGCTCGCTTGGGCGGGCGGCGGAAGATATCTGCTTCTCTTGCGGCGTGCTGTGCCGGCGCCTCCCGGTCCAATGGCTGCCCCAGCCGTCAGGCGCCCGCGGCTGCTCCCCGGCGGAGGCAGTACACTGCCACTTCACCCCGCCAGTTGGGCGCGAACTGGATCTGCGAATGGCCCGACAAAAACAGCCGGCCCTCGACCTCCCACCCCATCTCCGCGATTGTCTCCTCGAAGTCCAGCACCGTCAGGAAATGAATGTTCGGCGAGCTGTGCCATGCATGGGGAAACACCGCCGTGCGCGGCGCGCGCCCGCTCAGCAGGTGGCTGAGCCGCACCCGCCAGTGCCCGAAGTTCGGAAACGCCACCACCGCGTGCCGCCCAATGCGCAGCATCTGCTCCAGCACCTCCAGCGGGCGGCGCAGCTCCTGCAGCGTCTGGCTCAGGATCACGTAATCGAACGCTCCGTCGGGATATTCCTTCAGGCTCGATTCCAGATCCCCCTGATAGACGGGAACGCCCCGCGACGCCGCCCGCTGCGCCAGATCCGGCCTCACCTCGATGCCCCGCCCCTCCACCCGCTTGTTCTCCCGCAGCCACTCGAGCAGCCCCCCGTCCCCGCAGCCCAGGTCCAGCACCCTCGCCCCGTCGGCGACCAGGGCGCTGATCAACGCATAATCGCCGCGCCCCAGAACGTCGCGGACCTTCATGACCGGCGCCCCCGGAATTCCCGCTGGCACCGCTCAAGGAACCCGCGGATCACCTCCGTCTGCTCGGCAATGTCCACCAGGAACGCATCGTGACCGTAATTCGAGGTCAATTCGCAGTAAGTCACATCGTGGTTCCGGCTGCGCAGCGCGTTGACAATCTCCAGCGACTGATACGACGGGTACAGCCAGTCCGAGGTGAAGCTGATCACCAGAAACCGCGCCGTCGCCCGCTCGAGCGACGCCGCCAGCGACGGATAGCCCAGCGTCAGGTCAAAATAATCCATCGCTTTCGTGATGTACAGATACGAATTGGCGTCGAACCGCCCCACGAACTGCTGCCCGCGGTACCGCAGATAGCTCTCCACCTCGAAGTCGATATCGAAGCCGAAGCTGAACGCCTCGCGGTTCCTCAGCCGCCGCCCGAACTTTTCCCGCATCGACTCGTCCGACATGTACGTGATGTGGCCGATCATCCGCGCCACCGCCAGCCCGCGCGCCGGAGGCTTGTCCTCAGCGTAATCGCCGTTCTCGAAATCCGGGTCCATCATGATCGCTTGCCGGCCTGTCTCGTTGAACGCGATCTGCTGCGCGCTGTGCCGCGCCGTGGCGGCGATCGGGATGCACGCTTCCACCGCATCCGGATACGCCACCGCCCACTCGAGAGCCTGCATCCCGCCCATCGACCCCCCGGCCACCGCCAGCAGCCGCGGAATCCCCAGATGGTCGAGCAGCTTCTTCTGCAGCCGCACCATGTCGGAGATCGTGATCACCGGAAAGCGCAGCCCGTAACGGCGCCCCGTGCGCGGGTCAACCGACGACGGGCCCGTCGTGCCCCGGCACCCCCCCAGCACGTTCGAGCAGATCACGTAATACCGGTTCGTGTCGAACCCCTTGCCGGGTCCGATCATGTTGTCCCACCACCCCGTCTTGCCCTCGTGATCGATGCCCGCCGCATGCGCGTCCCCGGTGAACGCGTGCAGGATCAGAACCGCGTTGTTCTTCTCTTCATTCAGCCGCCCGTAAGCTTCGTACGCAACCTGAAGGCCGTGCAGCGTCTCCCCGCAATCCAGCTCCAGAGACTCGAACTGCACCTGCCTTGTCTCGGTGATCATGGGCCGCTTGATTCCCCATTGTAAAGGGCGTGCGGGTGCGCTGTCCGCCGCACGCTTTCCCATCCGTCACAGCCCGGTGCGGAACACGAACAGCCGCGAAGGCGCGTCCTCCGGCAGCAGGTAAAGCAACCCGTCGCGCACATCCATCCCTTCGTTCGTGTAGGGAACCCCGCGGTCGGTGCGCCCCGGCATCTCCCTTTCGAGCAGCATCAGCGTGCCGGGATCCAGCCAGACCACCACGGAGCGCGCCGCTTCGCCCCGTCCCAGCAGCCCCGCCGCAGCAATCGAACCGTAGTGCCCCTTCATGTCCTGGTAGCGCACCCCGTGCGGGTTCCGGCGCGCCCACAGCAGCTTCCCGTCCCGCGAGTACAGTTGAAACTGCCGCGCGTCCCAGTTCACCGCCAGCAACCCCTCCGGCAGCGCCGCCAGCGCGCCAAGATGATCCGCCGCTTCGAACGACGCCATCAGCTCCAGCGTCTCCTTGGAGCGCCTCTGGATCATTGTCCGTCCTCCCGGACGGTACTCCGCCACCGGGATCCACAGCGATTCCTCATCCTGGTCGAATCCGCCCGGATGATACATCTCGCCCTGCTGCACCTCCACCGCCCGCACCCGCTTTCCCGTCTCCCGCTCGTACTCGAACAGCCATCCCTTCCGCGCCGTCCGGTCCACGCTTGTCACCCACAGCCGCTGCCCGTCCACGGCGATGCCCTGCACATGGCATGTCTCGCCCTCCAGGGGAATGACGCGGATCAGAGTGAGCGCAAGAAGGAAGAGAACGTGCATCGGATTCCGCCGCGCCCTACAATCGCCTGCATGAAGCGCGGAATTCTGATTCTACTGGTTCTCGCCGCCGCCCTGCGCGGCGAGCCGAAACGCATCCTGATTGTCTTTCACTCCGATACCGGCAACACTGCGGCGCTGGCGGAAGCCGTGCGCGAAGGCGCGGCGGGCGTCGAGGGCGTCAGCGTCGCCATGAAGCGCGTGCAGGAGGTGCGCGACGAGGAGATCCGCGCCGCCGGCGGCATCCTCATCGGTTCGCCCGTCCACTGGCAGACCCTCTCGGCGCCTGTCAAGTCCTTCCTCGACCGCATGGGGCGCGTGCTGCCGCCGGATTACGGGGAAGGGAAGTTGGGAGGCGTCTTCGTCACCTCGGGCTCGCCCTCCAACGGCGCGGATCTGGCGCGGCTTGACGTCATCGCCGCCCTGCTGTCCATGCGGTTCGCCGTCATCGGCGGGGTGCTCGACGGCGGTTTCGGATCCCTCGGCGCCCAGGCGTTCGGAAGCGTCACTCCCGCCGCGCGCGAAGACGCCC
>DYKI01000024.1:0-6307 GCA_020722705.1 Chthonomonas calidirosea
CCGTCCCCGGTGACCCCATTGCCATAGGCTCCAGGATCACGGCCCCCAGTGCACCCCTAACCATAGTCTGGTCTTACCCTGTACGGCAGCGGATCCCGCAGGCCGGCGCGCGCGAAGCCGCGCAGGCGCAGCGCACACGAGTCGCACACGCCGCATGCCTCATCCGCAGCCGAGTAGCATGACCAGGTGAGGTGCAGGGGGGCCTCGAGGCGGCTGCCGAGCTTCACGATCTCAGCCTTGGTCATTCGGATCAACGGAGTGTGGACCCGCACGTCGCCCCGAACAGTGCCAACTTGCACCAACGCATTGAACGCCTCATAGTATTCCGGTCTGCAGTCGGGATATCCGCTCGAGTCCTCGGCAACCGCCCCGATGACGATGTTGCCTATCCCCCGCGCCTCCGCCCAGCTCACGGCAATCGAAAGAAGGTGGGCGTTCCGGAATGGCACATAGGAGTTGGGTATGCGTTCGCGAGCCAGGTCGGCTTGCTCGATCGGGATGCTCGGATCCGTGAGCGACGACCCGCCGATCGCGGCCAGATATTCGATGGATGCCTCGAGTCTCCTCCCGGCAGGCACCTTGAAGTAGTCCGCAATATCGCGAAAAGCTTTCAGTTCACGCGAGGCCGTCCGTTGGCCATATCCGACATGAAGGACGTGAAGCTCAGGCCACTCTTTACGCGCCCACGCACACGAGACACAACTGTCGAGGCCGCCGGAGACCAGAACGATCACACTATCCTGCCGGCCGGCGCTCATGGAATGCCCGCCTGTCTGTGCATCTGCGGGATGACGCGGACATGGTCCAAATAGCGCATCGCGACGGCCTGCAGGGCAAGCACCAACCGGGGAGGGACGGCGTCCACGCCGTCCGCCATAGGCGTCCCCGCCGTCCCCGATGGGCGTCCTCGCCGTCCCCGATAGGCGTCCTCGCCGTCCCTGATAGGCGTCATCGGCTGAAGCACGAGGGTTGCCTCCGGCATGGTCGCGGCGATCATGGCGGCAGCTTCGGCCACCTCCTCCTCCGTAGTCCTGGCCGAAATGACCGCTTTCGCCATCGTGGGCGCTCCCATCGCCCGACAGACCTTCAGGAAAGCCCGATGCTCCTCCATGAAAGAACGCATGCCTGTAGCCGATGGCAGCTTGATGTCCATGGAGCAGTAGTCCCAGACACGCCCCAGCGCTGCCAGCCGGTCGGGCAGAGTGCCGGCCGTCTCCAGGTAGATGCGAAACCCCAGGGCGCGGGCTGCAGGAAGCCACGCCTTAAGAAAGCGGCCCTGGAGCAGCGGCTCGCCACCCGTGACAGCGATGGAGTGGACGCTCGACGACCCAGCCATCCCCACGAGGATGCCTGTCAGGACGTCACCGGCGACCGGATTGGGCAAGGTGCGGGGCTCGACCGAGTCTGGCGCGTACACGATGGCTCGCTCTGTCAGACGTCGAGCGCGAGGCGAGTCACAGTACTCGCAATCGAGTCCACAGCCTGACAATCGCACAAACACCTGTCGCTCACCGACCCAGATCCCCTCCCCTTGCACGCTCAGGAAGACCTCATCGAGATAGCACTCCGCACGTGCTCCGGTGCCATGATTTGTTGACGCCAACCACCACCTCCGACCGCAATGGGCGACCCTGTCCCATTGTGCTATAATAGCTTAATACTTCACCGAGCAATGCGCGGCTGCGAGAACCGCGCGGCACGATTTGAGCTCTGTGGCCGCCTGTTCGGGGCGGCTTCGGTTTTCTATAGGAGGCCGGTCTGTGAACGATGACTATCTAGACGCCCTGCAGCAGATCGCGCGCGAGAAGGACATCACTCAGGAAGCACTTCTGGAGATGATCGAGCAGGCGCTCATCACGGCCTACCGGAAGAACTTCGTCGGCTATCCGGGCGAAATCCGCGTCCACATTGATCCGAAAGACAACAGCATTCGCGTGTACCGCACGAGGACGGTTGTGGACGATGAGGTCATGGAGGCTGACGAGATCCACATTGACGAAGCCCGTCTCCTTTTCCCCGACTGCGCAGCAGGCGACACGATCGAGACCGAGGTCAACCAGCCTACGCTGGCCCGCATCGCTGCCCAGACGGCCAAGCAGGTCGTGGTGCAGCGGCTCAGAGAAGCAGAGCGCGATCGCATCCTTGCCGAGTACAGCCAGCGTGTCGGCGAAGTCATCACCGGTCAGGTGCAGCGGCGGGAGTACCGGAACGTACTGATCAACATCGGCAAGATTGACGGCGTGCTCCCCCCCGATCAGCAGGTTCCCTCCGAGCCGTATCGGATGAACGACCGGATCAAAGTCTATGTTACCGATGTGCGGGCGACGCCGCGCGGGCCGCAGATCACGCTGTCGCGCACATCGGCGGGCCTCATTCGCCGCCTGTTTGAGCTCGAGGTGTCCGAGATCGCCGACGGTATCGTAACGATCAAGGCTGTGGCGCGCGAACCGGGCGCTCGCTCCAAGATCGCGGTTTTCTCGCGAGACGAGAAGGTGGACCCGGTCGGGAGCTGCGTCGGACACAGGGGCAATCGTGTTCAGGCAGTTGTCAAAGAGCTTTACGATGAGAAGATAGACATCATCCGGTGGTCTCCGGACGCGTCTGTGTTCGTCGGCGAAGCGCTCTCGCCCGCGAAAGTCACTGCCGTTCATCTCAGCGAAGGCGGCAAGGCCGCCCTCGTGATCGTTCCTGACACGCAGCTCTCGCTGGCAATCGGCAAGTGCGGGCAGAACGTCAGGCTCGCTGCGCGGCTGACCGGATGTCGCATTGACATTCGATCCGAGTCGCAGATCGCGCGCGGGCACGAGGGCCATACCCAGCATGCCCAGTCGGCCGGAGCCGATTCGACTGCCGGCACGGCAAGCGAGGCCGCAGGGCCAAGCGCAGACGAGGTCAGCGCACCTCGCGCTCAGGCCACAGCCGCTTCGCCTGCCGACGCCTAGCCTGCCCAAGCCATGGCTCGATCCAAGCACATCCCGATCCGTACCTGCGTGGGGTGCCGAACATCGGGCTCGAAGCGGGGCCTCCTTCGCATCGTGCGGACGCCTTCCGGCACGATCATTGTTGACCCGACCGGAAAAGCGTCAGGCCGGGGCGCCTATGTATGTGCGGACGAGGCCTGCATCGCGGCCGCCCAGAAGAAGCACGTGCTCGATCGGCACCTTCGCCAGAGCGTGCCGCCTGAGGTGTATGAGGCGCTGCGTGCAGCCGCCGCTATTGCGCAACCTTAGGCTGCCGTGGCGTAGCAGACTGCCCGTAGCGTCATTACATGTGTCGCGAAGCTGCCGGTGCGCAGTCGCTCAGGGCAGAGTCACTTCGGCCTCAGCCTGACCGGCACGCTCGCAGCGAACCACCACCCGCGCCGATCGCCCGGAGCCGCCCCGAATCACATACTCGAGTTTGGCGCGCTCCTCGGTCGGATCTGCCACCCATCCGATCGCTGACGGGCTCTTGTAGGCGCGTCCCTCGAGGTGTGCCAGTTCCTCGCGAACCTTGCCGATCTCCAGAGATGCCCCCTCGGGCAGCTCTATCTCAACGACAGGCGCCCGGGCCGCCTTGCGTTCGAGCGCCTTCTTCGAGCAGTAAGTCGGCAGCCACCCCTCGTTCTCGACAACCAGCCGCAACCTGCACACACCGTCGCCGAGCGGGATCGCTTCGACATGCTTGATCACGATGCGCGGCGAAATGAGTGCATGCCAGAGGAGCCAACGAGGAAACCGAGCGACTTCCGCTTCGAGCCGCTCCGGCGGCGGATTGCGCCAGCAGTATGCCGAGTCCCACCCGCCAATCTCAACCGTGCCCAACTGCGGATGCTCGTAGGCACGCCACTCAACGAAGCCGCGTCCTTGGAGCGCCTCATCCGACCACTTCAGAAGACGGATGTCGTCCTCGACGGGATGCTCGCGGTACCAGTCAATGAACCGATATCCGCCCTCCGGCTTGTCAGGACCGAACGCGGCGATGCCGGCCTCGCGCTGCGGACACCAGATCTCCACCGTCCAGCCGTATGCGCCGAGATGATCGTAGAGCCAGTCGTCGAAGACACCGGTGATCACCTCTTTGGGGTGGTAGCGAAAGTCATGGTAGACCGAGATGGCCGGATACCCCGTGAGTTCCTTCCCCTTCTCGCCGATAGCCTGATATGTCCACAGGTCCTCTGCCGGGAAGCTCTCGTCATTCTGCGTGCCGTACGGCCTCAATAGGACGCCGCTGTACGTATGGAACGATATGCCGCCGATGATGTTGGGATGGCTCGTGATGAAGGAGACCGTGGCCCGTATCTCAGGTTCGCTCGTTGGGAACGGCCCTGCGCCATGCTGCTCGTTCTCGGGCCGCCAATGCGACGGGTAGTTTCTGTTCAGGTCGAGACCTTCTTTGGTCGGCATCATCGTGATCGTTACGCCGTCCCAGTCCTCGATCAACCCTTCAGGGAGAACGCGGTAGTACATTCCGCCGGTCTCGGTCGGATCGCGCCGCACCATGAGGCGCGCGTCCTGATCGGCAGCCTTCCACGCTCCGTTCGGATCGGGTATCCGCATGGCCAGGATGCGCCCGTCGCCATCGAGATCCTGGCGCCGTAGGCCGCTGATCGGCTCTTCGTCGTAAGGATACGGGCGCACGCTCGATCGAAGCGTCTTGTGCTCCGGCGACAGGTACCGCTCAGGACCGTCGGGGTTGAGGCGCGGAACGACATAGAACGCGCGCGTGTCGAGGCAACGGGTCACGTCGGCATCGGTCCCGTAATGCTTCAGCATCCAGTCCAGGAAGTACAGGCAAGCGGTGCTGGCAGAGACCTCGGTGGCATGGATGTTGCCGTCAATGTAGAGGGCGGGCTTCGATTCTGCCGGACCGGTCGCCGTGTTTGTCAGGGTGGCGCACCATATCGGCCTCCCTTCGTAGCTGTCGCCGACGGACTCCACCTTGAGCAGGTCGGGCTGGCGCTCGGCCATTCCTTTGAGGTGACGTGTCAGGTCGTCGTAGGAGTAGTAGACGTCGAATCGCAGGTTCTGATCCATTGGCACTTGCCTTTCATCGCCCGACTGCCGTTTGCCGACGGCTGGCGCACGGACATCGTCAGCCAAACAGCGACGAGATGGACAGGTTCCGGTTCGCGCGTCGAATGGCCTCGCCGAAGACATTGGCGACGCTCAAGACGCTGAACTTCGGGCCGAGCGACGCATGATCGTGCGGCACAGTGTCCGTTACGACGACCTCGGCGATTTCCGGACGTGCAGCGAGTCGCCCGGCGGCATCGCCCGCCAGCACGGCGTGGGTACACACGATGCGGATCGAGGGCAGGCAGCCCGCTTCGAGGAGCACATCGCAGGCGTCAAGCACGCTTTGCCCCGACGTCACCATATCCTCAACGATGATCGGAGCTCGGTTCATGACATCCCCGGCCAGCTTCAACCCGTGGCAACTGCCGCATTCCGGCTCTGCCCGATACACCACCGCGAGCGGAGCCTTCAGCGCCCCTGCAATGCGTCGAGCTTGTTTGACGCGGCCTTCATCGGGCGACACCACGACCATGTCGGCGATCTTCCTGGCCGCAATGTGCGCCGCAAGCACGTGTTCTGCCGTCAGGTGGTCCACCGGAATGTTGAAAAAGCCCTGGATGGCGCCGGCATGCAGGTCCATCACCATGAGCCGATTGGCGCCGGCTTTTACGATCAGGTCGGCGACCAGTTTCGCGGTGATGGGCTCACGCGGAAGGTCTTTTTTCTCCTGTCGCGCATAGCCGAAGTAGGGGATGACCGCAGTGAGGCGATGCACCGAGGCGCGCCGCAGAGCGTCGAGGCAGACCATCAACTCAACGAGATGGTCGTCAACCGGAGGACAGGTCGGCTGCACCACATACACGTCGGCGCCACGGACACTCTCCTCGAAGCGAGCGTGTATCTCGCCGTCGGAGAAGTAGCGCACCGTCAGTTTGCCCGTTTCCATGCCCAGATGCTCGACAATAGCCCGAGCCAGAGCCGGGTGCGCCGTACCGCTGAAAACTCTGATCGGCGGGGTGTCCTTCACCCCGCTGTGGCCGTCCTGCCCGCCCACAGACAAATAAACCCATCCTCCAGTCGCCGTTGGCCCACCCGGGGAGGGACGGCGTCCCCGCCGTCCGCGTTGCGTCCCCGCCGTTGGTCCGTTCGAATGCGCCTGCCCGCCGTAGGGGCGCGATTCATCGCGCCCCTGCGATTCATCGCGCCCCCCGCGATTCATCGCGCCCCCCGCGATTCATCGCGCCCCCCCGCGATCCATCGCGCCCGTGGGCGCAAGCGGCCCGGTGCGCCGTTGATATATGCGTATGTGA
>DYKI01000024.1:6407-38146 GCA_020722705.1 Chthonomonas calidirosea
CATCGCGCCCGTGGGCGCAAGCGGCCCGGTGCGCCGTTGATATATGCGTATGTGATGATCTAGAAACGAACGCCCAGCGCGACTTTGACGGCATCAGCCCTCAGAGGCGTATTGCGATCGTCGTAGAAAGCGCCGACCCAGTCGTAGGCCGCCTCAAGATACACGTGTGATCCGAGATCCATGCCGGCGACGAACTGCAGCCCGGGCTTGATTACCTGCCCGCTGTGCCGGGAGTTCATGATGTACACGCCCGGTCCCAGCCCGCCATAGAAGTGCCCGCTGTCGCCCAGGGGCGCAATCGGCCAGAGCACCTTCGCCGTCAACGGAATCGTGAACACGCCGCGCCCCTGAGCCTGCCGAAAGTCGAAGTCCACGCCGAAGTGAACCGTTCCGTTCGCCGGTTTGTACCGAAAGCCGGGGTCCAGGTCCACACCCAGGTACCACCACTCGGATGCGGTCTCGGATCTCATAGTGCCGTGGACCGGGAAGAAGGCGCCTGCCTTCAGTGAAAACGTCAAGCGCGCCTCGCCATCATCTGCGCTGGCTTTCGCGGCGAGAGCCCCGCCAAGGACGACGAACGTCATAACCGACAGCAATGCTAACACTCGGCGCATGCGCGTGCGATCCTCCAGATACAGAACGATGATTGGCGCGATACTCCCGTATCGCGCGGGCTCAGTATAGCTTCGGCGAGTCCCGTTGTCAACCGCGAGCGCCTCTGCTACAATGGTTTGATCGTTTGAAGCTCAGGAGTGCCCTCGTTGACCACCGAGACAGCAAGCCCTGCGCCTGTGCTGCAGATGCGCGGCATTACCAAGACGTACCCCGGCGTACGCGCCCTTGAGTCCGTTGATCTTGACGTGCGCGCAGGAGAGGTCCACGCCCTCATCGGCGAGAACGGCGCCGGCAAATCCACGCTGATGAAGGTGCTTGCCGGTGCCCAACCCAAGGACTCCGGCACCATCACGCTAAGCGGTGAAACCGTCGAGATGGACTCGCCCCAGAAGGCTATGGACCTCGGGGTGTCCATCATCTACCAGGAGTTCAACCTCGTTCCCTACCTGAATGCCGCCGAGAACATCTACCTCGGTCGGGAGCCGCGTGCAGCCGTGCCCGGATTTGTGGATTTCCGGACGATGTATCGCGAAGCTCAGCAAGTCATTGATCGGCTCGGCGTGCCGCTCGACGTTCGCAGCCCGGTGAACCGCCTTTCGGTTGCGCAGCAGCAGATGGTCGAGATCGCGAAGGCCACATCGCGTCGGAGCAAGATCATCGTGATGGACGAGCCGTCGGCCACCCTGACGGAACACGAACTGAAGAGCTTGTTCTCCTTGATCCGCCAGCTCAAGGCCGAAGGCGTCGCGATCATCTACATTTCCCACCGCCTCGATGAGGTATTCGAAATCGCGGACCGCGTCACCGTCCTCCGTGACGGCAAGAGGATAGATACGCGCGAAATCGGCGAGCTGACCCGCGACGACATCATCAAGATGATGGTCGGACGCGAACTGACGCAGATGATCCCAAAGGTCCCTGCTCCACTGGGCGACAACGTGCTGGAGGTCCGAGGGCTGAACCGTAAGGGCCTCCTGCATGACATCTCCCTGACCGTGCGGAAGGGTGAGATCGTCGGCCTGGCCGGACTCGTCGGCGCCGGAAGGACCGAGCTGGCCCGCGCGATCTTCGGAGCAGACTCCATCGACTCGGGGCAGATCATCCTCGATGGCAAACCGGCGCGAGTTCGTTCGCCCCAGGAGGCCATCAAGCTGGGCATCGGGCTCGTAACGGAAGACCGCAAGGGACAGGGCCTCGTGCTGGGCATGGTCGTGCGCGAGAACATCACCCTCGCCAACCTCGGGGCGCTCACGCGCTTCAACTTCATCATGGCGGGCCGCGAACGGCAGGTCGCCCGTGACTATGTGACAAGTCTCACCGTGAAGACCCCGTCCATCGAGCAAACCGTTCAGAATCTGTCGGGCGGCAATCAGCAAAAAGTGGTCCTCGCCAAGTGGCTCTTCACCGAGTCGAAGCTCCTCATCTTCGACGAGCCCACGCGCGGCATTGACGTCGGAGCCAAGACGGAGATCTATCAGTTGATGAACGACCTGGCGGCCAAAGGCGTCGGCATTCTGATGATTTCATCCGAGCTGCCGGAGGTCCTTGGCATGAGCGACCGGATTTTCGTGATGCACGAGGGCCGCATCGCCGGCGAACTGCCGGTATCCGAGGCCACGCAAGAGCGCATCATGCACCTTGCGACGGGCGGCCGATAGCGCAACCGTCTCGGGAGGGCGAGGCTCCGTGGGAGGGCGAGGCTCCTGCCGAGCCGCCGGTCAGAACGGGCTTTGGCCGTCCAGGATAGCGTCATCGGCTGGTCGTAACGGTACGGCGCTATCGCCTCCCTCCGGTGCTTTGAAAAAGGCCCGAGCCGTGTTGCTGTCAACCAGACAGACGGATACGAGCTCCCACCCCTTCTCGCCTTCAGCGTTCAGCTTCGATTCGGCGATCGACAGGTCACGCAGCACCATGGTGTGGTACTTCCACTTTCGCATTGCCAAACCTCCTATGGGCCAGGAATAAGACGAATGGGACCGAGTGGACATCTAAGACAGAGAGGCTCGATGGATGATCGTCCACGGCGTGCACCACTTATTTCCGCCTTCCCCGCATCCATTCCTCCAGGGCAAAGCGTCCGCTGGCGAAAGCCGCAACCGCAGCATCCATGACGCACTGCGGGCGGGTGCGGATGCGCCGGGGGCCCTCCGGAGTGTAGATGTGGCTCCGAGCGGAGCCGGATCCATCGGATCGCCAGAGCACGCGCGCATCGTCTGCGCGGACCAGGCCGAAGTCGGCCACAACTTCGGCGATGTCGCCGACGCTCTCGGAACCGTCCTCCGACTCGTACCTGCCCACCGACGCTGCGCGGACTCTGCTGACAAACACATAATGCGCCCCGAGAGCCCGAGCAACGGATGCGGCCGCCGCGGCGTCGGCTCCCGAGTCTGTCCACAGTTGGCCACTCGTCAGACCAAGGCCAACCATAGCGGCAACGACTTGATCACCGCCGATGTGTTCGGCAACAGGCCCGATGTCCGGCTGAAACAGCACATCGGCCTGCCGGGCCAGAGCAGGCACCAGGATGCGCTCAACAGTGCCGGCCCCCTGGTCCGCAGCAATCGCCCCGTCCGGCACAGCCGCCGGAATCACGGCCACGCGAACGTCCGCCGCAAAGGGCGCCGTGTCGCCGCGCTCCAGGCCGTGGATAAGGTTGGCACACGCGTCTGCGGCCGCGTCCGTAACCAGTTCGGCATCAGACCGCATGAAGCCGGCCCGGACCAGCCGAGGAGCCGTGCGCGCCTGTCCCACCGCGTAGATCGGTCCGCGAACCTCACCAGAGCGTTCGATGACAACGTGCGCCACCACTCTCATCCAAACCTCGCGGAAGAACGCGGTGCGAACTCCGAACCGATCCACCGCGATCAACAGGACCCCATCGGTGCCCGTCTCTTCGGCCAGGCGTCTCGCGAGCAGTTGTATGCCCGGACCGATGGATGGCGAGACACGATCGCGCTCAGGGTGCGCCTCCAGGGCACTCTTCTGCGCGGCGGAGACGAGCTTGGCCGAATCCGGCATCTCCGACACAATACGAAGCCCCTTGAGCTTGGCCAGGGATCCGCGCAGAGCATCGTCGAGTTGGGCAGCCGCTCGTTCGGTGAGCTTGCGGCGTTCGGGTTCCGGGAGCGGTAAGTCGGCTGCACCGGATGCGCCGCTGCGCACTGCAAACACTGGCGGCGGCACCGCCAGCGCGCGGATGTAGGCCAGGGGCACCTTCGGCAGCGCATGAGGCGACCGAAGCCCGTCGCCCTGCGTTGACAGCGCAAGCAGTGCACACGTATACTCAAACGCTCGTGACACCCGGGAGCCTTCTCACCATTGATCCATGAACTTCGAGAGCTATGGCGGTTCCGCGAACTGCTCTGGCAGTTGGTCCGCCGCGACCTGAAGGTACGCTACAAGAACTCAAGGTTCGGGTTCCTCTGGTCCATCGCTCCGCCCCTGATGCAGGTGGCATGCATCACCTTTGTCTTCAAGCACGCGGGCTTCGCAGCCAAGTTCCCGAGCTACTCGGCCTACGTGCTGGTCGCCATCATTCCCTGGACGTTCTTCCAGACGGCCATCCTCGATGCCAGCCAGTCCATTCTGCACATGTACGGTGTCGTCAAGAAGGTGTATCTGCCTCGCGAAGTGGTGCCCTTGAGCAGCACCATCTCGAACTTCATCCACTTCATGCTGTCGTGGGCCATCTTCTTCGCTTACCTGATGCTGTACGTACGGGCGCCGCTCCTGCCCACAATCGTCTGGTTCCCCTACCTCATTGTCGTTCAGCTCATGCTTGTCTCGGGCCTGGGGCTGCTCGTTTCGTGCCTGAACGTTTTCTATGAAGACATCAAGTACATGGCAACCGTTCTGCTGAACTTGCTGTTCTTCCTGCTGCCTGTCATGTATGTCGCCGAGCAGGTCTACTATTCGCCCGCTCTCGCCGGGCCCGATCGGGCGTGGCTGCGCACTCTGTTCATGCTCAACCCGATGAGCGCCCTCATCTCCGGCTATCGCAAGTGCCTGCTGCAGCCGCCCCATCCGTCGGCGATTGGCGACCGCGTCTCGCTGCCGCTTGATCCGACCGCCATGCTGATCACCGGTGTCCTCTCATTCGGCATCCTCGTTGCGAGTTATGCCTATTTCAACAGCCGCAAGTGGCAGTTTGTAGAACGGCCGTGACTCAGCAAACCAGGGACTGGGCGATCAGGACGGTGGACTTGCGCAAGTCCTTCGTGGTGCTGCATCAAGCATACGGTTCCGTCAAGACCGCCGCCATGAACGCGCTCCGCCGGCGTCCACGAGAAACCATCGAAGTGCTGAAAGGCATCAACATCGTCATACCGCAGGGTGAGACGATCGCGCTGGTGGGCCGAAACGGTTCGGGCAAATCCACTCTGCTGTCGTTGATCGCCCGCGTCTACCGGCCGACTAGCGGCACCATCGAAGTGCACGGATCGGTCGCTCCGCTCCTGGAACTCGGAGCCGGCTTCCATCCCGATCTCACTGGGATCGAGAACATCGAGCTCTACGCCGCCATACTGGGGATGCGGAAGGCCGAGGTTCGATCGAAGCTCGATGCCATCGTGGAGTTCGCTTTCGATGCGCCGGACCTGATCGCCAAGATAGACACGCCGCTTCGGAACTACTCCGAGGGCATGAAGATGCGATTGGGCTTCTCGATCGCCATCCACACTGACCCGGACATCCTGCTCGTTGATGAAGTGCTGGCCGTCGGCGATGAGGCCTTCCAGGCCAAGTGCTTCCGTCGAATCGAGGAGACGCAGGCCGCCGGCAAGACCATCGTGTTCGTTTCGCATGACATGGCCGTCGTGCGTCGGGCAGCCTCGCGGGTCATCTGGTTGGCCGACGGGAGCATTCACATGGACGGCCCCACAGCGGAGGTCGTGGACGCCTACGTCTCAGGCAGTCATGCGCAGGCGGGAGAAAAGCCGCAGCGCGTTTGACGTTGTCACTCGCGCGATATGCTCAGGCGCGGCATCGCGATCGCGAGCCAGTTGGGCACAGACGAGGGATACGTACGCAGGCTCATTGCGCTTGCCACGATGCGGCACCGGGGCCAGGTATGGCGCGTCGGTCTCGATCAGCAGGCGGTCCTCCGGGACGGCTCGGACCACGTCCCCGAGCTCCCCTCGCTTCTTGAACGTCAGCACGCCGGCGATGCCGAGGTGCATGCCGTCCTCTATGGCGCGGTGCGCCTGGGCGACCGACCCCGACCAACAGTGCATTACGCAGGGCGTTCCGAGCCCGGACTGCTCATACTCGGCGAACAGATCATCGTGGGCTTCGCGACAGTGAATGACGACAGGCAGGCCGACGTCACGGGCGAGCGCCAACTGCGATGCGAACGCGTCCCGCTGAACAGGCTGTGGCGAGTGGTTGTAGTGGTAGTCGAGGCCGATCTCGCCAATCGCCACCACCTTCGGATGGGCAGCCATCTCGCGCAAGCGCCGCTCAACCTCCGGGCCATATGTGGAAGCGTCGTGCGGATGCACGCCGACGGCTGCCCAGACGTCCGCTTCGGCGCTGCTCAGGCGCAACGCGGCCTCGGAGCTCGCCAAATCGAAGCCGATTGCGATCATTGCCGTTAGGCCCGCTGCTCGCGCGCGGTTGATCGCGGCAGCCCGATCATCGGCGAACTGCTCGTGATTGAGGTGGCAGTGCGAATCGATCACAGCGATACCATAATAGACAGGCGGCTCGGCAGGAGCCTCGCCCTCCCGCTACGATACTCCACAAGCCGCCATGATCCGGGGTTCGACAGGCGGCTCGGCAGGAGCCTCGCCCTCCCACGTTTCGGCGGCAGGGCCATTATCCCCGCCCCCTCCGACGGGCGGTGGCAAGGGGGAGTGGGGCGAAACGCGCACCGGGAACGTTACGTCCGCGGCTATCGGCTCGGCGGGAGCCTCGCCCTCCCTCGGTTACGGCGTGAGCGTGATGTCTGTCGTCACGGGCGTGTCCAGTCGTGTCACGGTGACATCCACAGTCTTGGTCTGGTAGCCTGCGTGCTCCGCTCGCACCCGGTACGCGCCGACGGGCACCCAGAACCCATAGGCGCCATTGTCGGCCGTGAGGATCCCGCCCAACTCCACGCCATCGGAGGCGCGTATCAAAGTGACCGTTGTCCCCGCATGTACGGTCTGACCCTGCAACAGAGCCTTGCCGTTGACCGTGGAAGGTCCACCCGGTATGCCGCCGACCGGCGGGGAGACGAGTATGTCGCCCAGGTGGTTGACCAGGTTATCCGGCGGAGCAGTAGGCCCGAGCGGCAAGTCAATGACGATCGGCTTCACCTCGAACCCGGTCGCCGTCACCTTGCCGACCTCAAGGCCGAGACCGCCGAGCCCAACCGGCAATCCGGCAAGCGCAAAGGCGCCCGCGGCATCGGTGGTGGTGCGCAGTCCAGACAGCACGACTGTTGCACCGGCGATCGGCTCCAGCGTATCGGCTCGAAGCACCGTTCCGTCAACGTTGGCGTTGTAGGTTGTGTCCGTCACGTAGATGTCGCCGAGATCATTGACGGCGTTCGGCGTGAGCGTGGGCAACGGCTGATGCAGGACGGTCATCCCTGGTGCACTGACCGTGATCTGCGTGGCCGTCGAGCTCGCGCCGTGAATGGTGAACGAACCGTCCACCAGGGTCTGAACAGCCGCCGCCCCGGCAACCGAAACCGTGGCCACGGGATTCGGCGGCTGCCCTGTCGTGGTCAGCAGAATCCGCCCCACGATGTCGGCAGGCGCCGCGCCGCCACCGCCGCCGCCGCAGCCAACGCCCCCGACCATGATCAACGCACACGCAGCCAGGATGCCCGCCAACTTCAGCACATGCATTGTCCCGTACCCCCTCATCGTGCGAGCACCACGGGCACGATGGCCCTTGCCATATCGCCTTCAGGCGTGCGCGCTGTGATCACCACCGAATAGGCTCCCGCCGGCATGGAAACCCCGCGATTGTCGCGCGTATCCCATACCAATGCCGTCGCGCCGATCGCGGACGCGCGTCCCTGAACGATTCGACGTACGCTGCGGCCTGCGGCATCGGCAACATGCGCGGTAATGGAGGCCGAGGCTGAAAGCTCGAAGGAGAGATTCACCGAGCGTCCTCCGGCCGCCCGACTCTGTTCCGCCCGGACGTTCAGGATCCGGCAAACGCCTGTGCCGCGCGCTTCGGGCACCACCTCAAAGACACGCGAACCCGAACCTGTTGCTGCGAACTGATAGCTCGACGTGGCGTGCATATAGCGCCGCTGGCCCGTTGCCGTATCCACAAGGCAGAGACGGGTTGATCTTGGAACCGTGCCGACCTGCGACCACCGCAGCGTGTAGGTGCCGGTCGGGTTCGGCGTCCTGACCGTGATCCGCCAGTGCGTACGATCCCCCACCGCACGAACGTCGGAGTAATAGGCATCCCCCTGCCCATCGCCCAGGTCGAAGGCGATCCGTGGCAGACCGGGTAAGAAGCCCGGCGGCATTGGAGCGTCATACTCGGCATCGAGGCCACGAACGGCCCCTTGAATCTGGCCGAGCACAGCCGAGGATCCACGCCCCTCAGCATCCGTGACCGTCATCCTCACCGCCCATGCGAATCGGGGTGCGGCCGAGCGCGTCGGCGACTTGGCAGACCGGGCCACCGGCGAGGGGTACGTCAGCGTCAGGCCCTCCGAGACAAGCACTCGAATCCAGCAACCGGTCCATGGATCGAGAGTTTGGATGGGAACATATCCCGACGCAGGCGTGTAACCCCAGAGCGCCGATTGCCCGACTCCGGGGATCGTGTGCGCCACAACCCATCCGCGCGCCACGGCTGTCTGCAGGTCCACGGGCACATTGTCGGCCATGTACTGAAACTGGAGCGAGTCGGCGGATATCGGCGTTTCGTAGGGGTTGCCGATCTGATTCCACCCATACAGGAGTCCGACGGTGACATCCCTGTCTCTGGAGGCAAGGCGGCCCGTGATCTTCACCACGGTCGGCTGTGGCAGCGAGATCCAGTACCCCTTGCCCGGACTGATGGGCTCCATGGCCGGATAGCGCGCATACTTGTCCTCGCCGGGGATGCTCTGCCTCCATCGGGCCATGAGCAAGGTACCGTCATCGAAGAGCGGCGCGCCGCTGGTCGGGTCCGTCAATGCATCGGCTGCACGGGACTGCAACGGGCGGATCGGAAAAGCCACCATGGCCGGGCCGCCCGGCAACTGGAACTGCCGTGTGTCCACGGCGCTCTCCGCCATGAATACAACGACCTGCTCCGCGACCCCGGTGACAACCTTGCGCTGCGTTACCGCGCCCACGCTGTCCGTGAATGTGAGCGTGCCACGCCGGGGCCGGCTGAGCAGCGCGGCATCCACGACGGCCCCAAACGCGCCCTGCCGCACCGGTATGTCGGGTGTGCTGATCCCGTCGGCCTCAAGCCGGATGGTGCCGCTGTCGGCGCCGACAACGACTCCCCACAGATTGTTCGGCTGCGAAGTCGTGCCCGATGAACGCGGGGCTGCCTCCACGCGGACCGCCTCGCCCCCTATCGGGAAGTCCATGGTGATGCGCATGCGGCCCTCCTCTGAGGGCTCGCCGCCGATGGTATTGAAAAACGTCGGCGCAACCGTGCCGATTCCGCTGCGCACGTCCACACGCTCGTACTGAGCGCCTATGAAAAGCCGGTTCTCGAAGGTGTAGTCCCTGTAGATCGGATAGCCGGTTGCATTCAGGTCCACTTCGTCGCTGTTGCCCGAGGCGTCATACGCGGTGCGGTAGTGCATCAGGATGACCCCTATCGCGTAGTCGTCGTCGTTGCCTTCGGGCCTCAAGGCCGAACACTGAGCGTAGAGCTTCGGCCCGGGCGAGACACTCGTGTCCAACACATACTGGCGTGCGTACCAGTCAGCGAACGGCAGCCCCTCCACCCCCGACGCACCGGCGGTGCCGAGAGCCTGAGCCGCAAGCGACACGAGATCCGGAATCCGATTGCGAAGGCCGGGATCGGTTGCCAGCGCCGCATAGTAAGCCGAGTTGAAGGCCGCCAGGAACCCAGGAGCCTCGGTCAGCACCTTGAGCCACGCGGAGCCGGACATCTGCAGGCGGGGGACCAGCATGTTCGGGAAGCCCGCCGTGTTCGCCTGCCCATCCTGCTTGCTCACCGGATAGAACCGATCGTTGCCCAGTGCGGGCTGGTTCAGCCAGTCGTAGCGATCCAGCGCGTGCCACATGGGGTCATAAACATAGAGATCGCCCAGCGTGCCGCCGAAGACGGCAGACGGCTTCGATTGCAGGACCGGAAGGGCGTTCCGCAAGACCATCATCGTCGCCGCGCGTGCCATGCCTCGCTCCCACGCATCGTACGACACGATAGCCGGCCCTCGGAAGGCGATGGCCAACATCTGCGTCAGGTTGAGCACCGCCGACTGAACCGACAGGTTCTGCGGGATGGTGATCTCACCCAAGGTCACGTTGTAGACGCCGCCTGACAGGGCATTGGGGTCGGAGATGATCTGGCCGGCAGGCAGGCTGTCCCCGTTGATGATCTTGACGTTGCCGGACCAGGACGGCTCGCCGTAGACATTCTTCATCTCGGCGTAGAGCACGTTGAGCAAGGCGGTGAGGTCGGTCTCCCATGCGGCAGTCCACCCTCCCGGTGTGCCGGTCGGAAGGAAAGAGAAGGTGAGCTCCTGACCTGACGCGCGGCTGCGCGCCATGCGGGGCATGTCGAGCTCCCCTGCCCTCCGCATCACCACGATATCGGGAACGCCTGGCGTCAGCGGTCCGTCATATCCGAGCGATCGGCGCATCAGCTCGACATGGCGCGCCACGACGGGATCCCTGCGAGCGCGAGCACGCATCACAGCCTGTGCTATGGCTTGCCGATCGGCATCCGCCGAACGTGTCTTGGAAGCCTCGACGATCTGGACACTCATGGGTCCCGAGGCTGTCGTGCGGAACGGCACATTGACGACGTTGCGAAACGTCTGGGCGATGGCCGGCCCGGCAAGAAGCATGGTGAAGAACAGATGGGCCAGAGGGCGAAGGCGCAAACGGGAACTGGGCAAGTGAATGTGCTCCCTTCTGATCGAGCAGAACGCGATCGGCATCGGGCGACCCCGGCTGACCCGATGGCCGCAAAACCAAACTATCGGGATTACGCTTTGGACTTTCGAGCAGGTTCCCCGCGCCTGACTCGCGCAACGATGTTGCTAGTATACTGCTTTCGGGAGGGCGAGGCTCCCGCCGATCCGCGGAGGTTTCTGGACGCTGGTTACGCTACGCTTCGCGCTTAGCCGCCGGCCCGATGCAATCGTGGAGACTATCTTGAGGGTAACGGATACGTACAGCACCATATATCGCTTCGTCAGACTGGCATGGTTACTGGCGGGCTTCTGTTCGCTCCTGGCGTGCCAACCTGCGGCGATGGCAGCTCAGACGCCCGCCTCGGGCTCCGCATCGAAAGCGTCTGCTTCGCCTGCTTCTGCGATCGAAAGCGTCATGAAGTCCTTCGCGTCACCGCCCCATGCTTACGGCCCGGTGCCGATCTGGTGGTGGAGTGGGGAACGGCTCGACATACGGCGGCTCGAATGGCAGATGGACAAAATGATCGCCGGGCATGTCTACAACGCCGTCATCCTGAACCTCGCACCCTCCGGTCCCCTCTACGGCTCAGCGCCCGACAGCCCTCCGTTCTTCTCACAAGCGTGGTGGCAGATACTGCGCCAGGTCCTCGACAAAGCCAAGCGCAAGGGCATGCGCATTTGGCTTTACGACCAGCTCGGCTTTTCCACGGCGCGCATCCAGGACCGCCTGATGGAGCGCCAACCCGCATGGCGCGCGGCTGAGCTCGCCGTCATCGAGAAGGACATCATGGGTCCTGCGCTGGTCCGCTTGTCCGCTCCGGGGAGAGCGCTTGCCGCGTGCGCGGTTCCGCTGGGAGCCGACGGTGTTCCGTCCGGCAGGCCGCTGCACCTAAGCACGTCGCTGACCGACGGTCGTCTGGTCAAGCAGATGCCCACCGGCCGCTTCAGGATCATGCTCTTTTACGAGGCGCGCGGGGGCTACGACTACATGAACCCCACAGCCGCCGGCAAGCTGCTCAACTACGTGCATGGCGAGTTCGAGCGAAAACTCAAGCCGTACCTGGGCTCCACGATACCCGGCACGTTCCAGGACGAACTGGCGCCGATGAACCGATGGACGCGCGGGTTCCTCGACGAGTTCCGGAAGCGCAAAGGTTACGATCTCCGACCGAGCCTGCCCATGCTCTGGTACAACCTGGGCCCGCGGACATCGAAAGTGCGCTGCGATGTCGCCGATGTGCAGGCCGCACTGCTGGAACGTGCGTTCTTCAGACCGCTCTACGAGTGGCACCGAAAGCACGGGATGATCTGCTCGTACGACCAGATGACCCGAAACGCAGACCCTATCGAGGCGAACCGCTGGTATGTGGACTACATGCGCACCATGCGCTGGTATCAGGCACCGGGGAATGACCAGAACGGCACATCCAAACCGCATAGCTCTCTCGCCCATCTTTACGGCCGTCCCCGCGTCTGGCTCGAAGGCTTCTACAACTCCGGCTGGGGCCAGACGCTGGAGGAACTGGCATCGCGCATCCACACCTTCTACGCTCAGGGCGCGAACCTCTACAATCCCCATGCGTGGTACTACACCACGCTGGCCGGATGGTGGGAATGGGCTCCCCCTTGCACCTCGTTCCGGCAGCCGTACTGGGCTCACTACAGCCTGTTCGCGGACTATGTCACCCGTCTGAGCTACGTCCTGAGTCAGGGCCGTCATGTGTGCGACATAGCCGTCGTTTACCCGTCATCGAGCGTTCACGCAGCGACAAGCTACGCCGGCGGCTCGGCAGGAGCCTCGGCATCCCACGCCTCGGCATCCCGAGGCTCGGCCTCTCGGGCCCGCGACGCGTACTGGGCCATCTGCAAGGCGCTGGAGGCCTCGGGCATTGACTACGACATCGTTGACGAGGCGTCCCTGCTCCGGGCAAAGACCGAGGCAGGCTTCCTGGCAGTCGCGTCCGAGCGATACCGGTGCGTGGCGCTGCCATCCGTGAGCGTCCTGCACCGTGCGTCGGTCGCCAAGCTCGCCACGATGGCATCCCAGGGCGGGCTGGTGGCAGCTCTGGGCGACCTGCCTGGCGCGTCGCCCGAACACGGTGACGACGATCCGGAGGTTCAGGCGGCGATGCGCAGGGTTTTCGGCGCAGACCGCGAGCCATTGCGGCGCGTCGGCCGCGGGGCAGCGCTTCGATCCAGAGACGATGCGAGCGCACTGGTCAAGCTCATCGCCGAGCGCCTACCGGCTCATGCGACAGGCGTCAAACACCACCTGCATCGGCGCATCGGCAACGCCGACGTGTACCTTCTCGTGGGATCGCCGACGCGAGGCGTCCCGAAGGAGGTGACTCTCAAGGGCTCCGGCACGGCCTCGCTGGCCGATCCCTGGACCGGAACGATACAGCCGCTGTCGTCGCGTGCATCGGGCAGCGGGCGCGTGACCGTTCGCGTGCCGTTTGATTCTGCGCAAGCGTGCTTCGTCATCCTATCAGCCGCTCCGGTTGTGGCCCGTGGGCCGCGACACGCAAAGGGCCATTTCCCTGCATCGGCTCGACCTCCGGCGTCGAAGGACGCATCGTCCAAGATGCCGACGCCAATCACGCTTGACGATGAATGGCGCACAGCTCTGGTCCCAACGCTAGACAACCGATGGGGGGACTTCGCTCGTCCTGCCGGTGCCGCTCCGATACCCGTGGAGCGCCGCAGCCTGCGCTACCGCGAGGAGCCGCCGGGAGTGGATGGCTTGGAGGAAGGCTGGGCGCTTCCTGAACACTCGGACGAGGAATGGGAGAACGTCACGACCGGCTATGGGCTCCGCTGGTGGATCAGCCGTCCGGATGTCGGCGATCGTCCTCTGCGCATGCCAGGCCCGGATGACAGCGACTGGCGTCCGGATCCGTCAATCTGGAAGCCGGCCGTATTCTCATTGCGGACCGGCATCGAAAAGGACCCCATCTACCGTCAGTGGCTGGGACCGAAGGGAAGAGTGCCCGACGAGTTTCTCGACTTTGGCACAGCGCCGCCGGGCACCGTCCGATTCGCCGTGACGTTCGTCCACGTTCCCGAGGGCTGCGATGTGACGATCCGGACGGGCGTAGGCGATGCCAGAGTGGCCGTGAATGGAGCCTGGCTCCCGGCCGGACCGAGCACCCGCGCCCGATTGCTGGCAGGGTACAACGCCATTGCCGCTCAGTTTCGCCATTCGGGGTCCGGCGCACTCCGAACCTACATCCATATTGGCCCTGCCGATGACGCCCTGACCGGTCCGGCATGGATATGGACGGAACCCAACGGCGACGTGTCCGACTGTTACGCACGAAAGACAATCATGCTGACCGAAGCGCCGACCCGGGCAACCCTCAGCATCACGGTTGACAACGGCTACGAGGTCTATGTCAACGGCACTCGCGTGGGGCGCGATGTCGGGACAGGCCGCGACGTTTGGGGCGTGGCCGAGCGTTACTCGATTGCTCGCCATCTCCGCAAGGGGCGCAACGTCATCGCCGTTCGCGGCATGAACCTCGGCGGCCCGGCAGGCATTCTCGCAGAGCTGCGCTATGGAGGCGGGAGGGCGAGGCTCCGGCCGAGCCGCGATCAGGGAGAAGGTCCGCGGATGATCGTGACGGATGCGTCCTGGAGGGTGACGACGCGCGCCCTTGCCGGTTGGACACATCCCGGATTCGACGACAGCACATGGAAGCCTGCGCGAATCGTCGGGCTCCACCCATGCGAGCCCTGGGGCACCATTCAGAATCTCCAACGCCCGACACCGGCCATATTGCCGGAGTCCGCATGGCTGAACGGCGTCGGGCTCCCGTGGGCACCGGGCCTCGTCATTGATCCACTGCCGGGCATGCAGAAGCGTGTGGGTTGGTATCGCTTTCCCACACCACCAGGCACGTCGCGCATCCATGTGCCGACAAAGGGAAGGTTCCGCCTCTTCCTCGACGGACGCGAATGCACACACAACGGAGACGGCCGGGTGGATGTTCCGCTAGATCAGCAGGAACACTCACAGATTTGCGCCATTCGCGTTGAACAACCGGCAGGCCGATATGGAGGAGGCGCATTCGACGAACCGATCCGCTTCACCGTCGGCATCGGCGCGATGAAGACCGGCGACTGGTCTCGGCGGGGCCTCGCCCACTACTCCGGTGGGGTTCGCTACGTCCAGGAGGTCGAAATACCGGCGACCCACATCGGGGTGCCGCTCATGCTGGACCTCGGGCACGTCCGAGGCACAGCCCAGGTCAACGTCAACGGTGTCTCAGCGGGCGTGCGCATATGGAGGCCCTACCGGTTCGACGTCACCGACATGCTGAAGGCGGGCATCAACCGGATCGAAGTGACGGTGTACAACACGCTCGGGCCCTACTTCGGCTCGGGCTATCCGACACCGTATGTTCTGCCAGGTCAAGAGGTTTCGGGCATGTTCGGTCCTGTCCGCATTGCGGGTCCGCCGTCCCCGCCTCCGGCGGCACCGAGCCTCATGGGGCTGACAAACGTCGCCCTTGCCGCAAACGGCGCGACTGCCAGGGCGTCGTCGGAGCACCCTTCGGGCCTTTACCTTGCCGACTCAGTGGTGGCAGGGCATACCACAGGTGAGCGGTGGGCCAAGGGGGGCGGATGGAATGACGGGACGGAATCCGAGTTCCCGGACTGGCTGGAGGTCAGCTTGGCCGAGCCCGTCGAGGTACGGGCGGTCCGCATTCTGACCCTCGAGCCGGCAGAACGCCACGGTATCCGCGACTTCGATGTCCAACTCCGGCATGGAGGCGAATGGGTCACGTGTGCCGAGGTGCGAGACAACGAGGACGCGTCTGTCCTTGTATCCGCACCCGGCATGCGGAGCGACCGGGTCCGCATCGTGGTTTATGCAGTTAACGACGAAGCCTATTCCCGCATCGTGGCCGTCGGTGTCTATGCACGGGTGCTGGACACGTCGCCGACGATCGAAAGGAAGACCCCTTGAACGTTCCAACCGTCGCCACTGTCGTTCTTGCGCTCGCCGTTGCGTCGGCCGCTTGCGCCGCCATACCGCGGCCGGAACACCCCCGCCCCGACTTCGAGCGGCAGGCATGGATGTGCCTGAACGGAGAGTGGGAGTTCGAGATAGACGCCGATGGGAACGGCGAAGCCCGAGGCTTGAGCACCGGGCGGCCATTGGCTCAACGGATCATCGTGCCATTCTGCCCCGAAAGCAAGTTGTCCGGCATCGGCAATACCGACTTCATGAAAGACGTCTGGTACCGCCGCACATTCGAGCTTCCGGCCAAGATGCAAGGCAAGCGGATCCTGCTCCACTTCGGAGCTGTGGACTGGCATGCGCGAGTGTGGGTGAACGGTATCTATGCAGGCGATCACCGCGGAGGCTACTCGCCGTTCACGTTCGAGATCACACGCCACCTGAAGCGCGGATCGAACGAAGTGGTGGTGCATGCTCACGACGACACGCGCTCCGGCCTGCAAGCCACGGGCAAGCAGGCCCATTCGCAGAACAGCGAGGGATGCGTCTACACGCGAACCACCGGCATATGGCAGACCGTCTGGCTTGAGGCCGTCGGCGAATGCTCCGTGCGGGGCTTCACCCTTGTCACGGATCCGGCGGCCAAGCGGCTGATCGTAACGGCCAGCGTAGACGGTCCGATGGCCGGCACCAAGGTCCGCATCCGGGCGCTATCGGGCAGCAAGGTGATGGCCGAGGAAACGGTCCCGGCCAACTGGCGCAACACCGTGGCTGCGTTGAGCGTGCCCAAAGCCAAGTTGTGGCACCCCGGCGTCCCGAACCTCTACCCGCTTTCCATCGAGGTTCTGCACCGCGGCAAAGTCACCGATCACGTCAAATCCTACTTCGGCATGCGGACGCTTGCCATCGAGGGCAACCGCTTTCTGATCAACGGCAAGCCGGTGTTCCAGCGTCTCGTCCTCGATCAGGGATTCTATCCCGATGGCATCTACACTGCGCCGACCGACGCAGAGCTCAAGCGCGACATCGAGCTGTCCATGGCGGCCGGTTTCAATGGAGCACGACTGCACCAGAAGGTATTCGAGCCGCGGCTCCTCTACTGGGCCGACAAGCTCGGATACATCGTCTGGGGCGAGTACCCGAGCTGGGGCGTGAACCTGGCCGATCAAGGCGCCATCGCGCACGTCGCCAACGAGTGGCGCGAGGTCGTCGAGCGTGACCGCAACCACCCGTGCATCGTCGGCTGGTGCCCCCTCAACGAGACCGGCGGCGGAGAAGCCGTTGCCGCAGCCCAACTGATCATGGGCCTCACTCAGGTCATGGACCCGACTCGTCCCTATCTGGACACCAGCGGCTACGTCCATCTCGACCCGCGGACCGACGTCTACGACAGCCATGACTACGACCAGAATCCGGCATCGTTCGCGGCACGGTACTCCGGGTTCGCGCTGACCGGCACACGGCCCTTCAACAACAACCTGTCGGACCGACGCAGCGCGTACCTGGATCAACCGTACTTCGTCAGCGAGTATGGGGGCATCCGTCTCAAAACCGACCGGGACACAGGCGCTTCTGGCTGGGGCTACGGTCAGGCCGACCTCAATGAGTTCCTGAGCCGATACAAGGCGCTGACCGACACCTTGCTCGACAACCCCAACATGTTCGCGTTCTGCTATACGCAGCTAACCGACGTCGAGCAGGAACAGAACGGCATCTTCTTCTACGACCGCAAGCCCAAGTACGACCCCAAGCTGATCCATGCGATCAACTCCCGTCCTGCCGCATATGAGCGGCAAGGCCCTCGCAGGGCGCCCGTCGAGTGGCTTCCCATCGCGCCCAGCTCAGCCGTCGAGCCGCAACTGTGGCGCTATACCATGAACCAACCCGAGGGCAACTGGACGGCGGCCGATTACGACGACTCCTCGTGGGCAGAGGGCAAAGGCGGCTTCGGGACTGCCGAGACTCCCGGTGCAGTCGTCAGCACGGAGTGGCGGACAGACGCCATCTGGCTGCGCCGCCAGGTCTCGTTGGGCGATATCGCTTTCGACCATATCGCGCTCGACATTCACCATGACGAGGACGCCGAGGTGTACATCAACGGCCGGAAGGTGGCCGAGCTGGCAGGATACACAAACCGCTACGAGCTGATCGAAGTCACCGATGCTGTCGGCAAGGCCCTGGTGAAGGGCGTGAACACGATTGCGGTTCACTGCAGGCAGACGGTCGGAGGGCAGTTCATAGACGTGGGGCTGCTCGGGGGCCGCAAGCGCAAGAAGTAGCGTGCGAAAGGCTCCCCTCCTCCGCGTCCGACTGACCCGGCGCTTCCACTATCCATCGTGCGCGGGGGAGGTCGGGTCATGGCGTGCAGGCGTTTGAACTCGAGCGGCGGTTGTGAGCAGAACGCATCAACACCCCACCGAGCCGGTCCCGGCCTGTCCCCTACGCGTCGGCATGCCTCCCCCAGCGCTGATTCGCCACCGCGAGGACAAAGATGACCAGGAACAGGGCGAACCCAATGGCCGACGCATAGCCCATGTGGCCGAAACGGAACGCCTGGAAGTACATATGGAGCGCCGGCACGTGCGTTGACAGGCCCGGCCCGCCGCCCGTCAGGATAAGGATGCTGCCGAAGTCCTGGAGCGCACCGATCACGGTCAGCGTCGCCAGAAGGCGTATCTGCGGCCTGAGGAGCGGCAGATCAATGGCGAAGATTCGCCGCAATCCGATAGCACCGTCCAGCGACGTGGCGTCCCAAACATCCGCCGAGATTCCGTTGAGCCCTGCGAGGTAGATCAGGAGCGCAAGTCCTCCGGCCCAGGGGAAACCCACGCCGACGATCGCTGGCAGCGCGGTCGAGGCTTCGCCAAGCCATGCCCTGGTCATCGAGCCCATGCCGACCGATTCCAGGAGCATGTTCAGGATGCCGATGCTCCCGTCGTAGACGAACGCCCAGAGCAGCATGGTCACCATGCCCGGAACGACCATCGGCAGGATGAACGCCGTTCGAAGCGCATACTGCAGTCGAGGGGATCTCAATCCCATCAGCAGTTCCGCCACCACGAACGGCGCAGCCAGGGTCTTGACGAGGCTGGCAGCAAGAAGGATCGCCTGATTGCCGATGCCGATGTGGAGGAACTCGTCGCGCCCCATGGCGATGAAGTTCGCGAGTCCGCACCATCGTGGGGCCTCTCCGGTCTCCCAGTGGGTAAAGGCACGGTAAAGGCCGATCGCCGCCGGCGCGTAGTTGAACACAAGCAGCAGCAGCACCGACGGCAGCAGCATAGCCGCCACGAGTGTCACGGGTGAGGACCGTCGCCTGTTGTGAGCCATACCCGCGGTTTCGGCGTCAGGCCGACGTTTTCCTCCTCAGACTGGTCGCGACGTGGGAGGTCTTGGGCATCAGAGGCTGTCCGCCGGCGCAACGCCGGCTCGTCAGGAGTCTCGCCCTCCCGTGGATACGTATGCGCGCGGCGAGGGCTGGCACGGGAGGGCGAGGCTCCTGCCGAGCCGACGCATGGACACCGAGCCGACATATGGTAACCCAGCCGACGCATGGAAACCGAGGCGCCGCATCGAAACCCACTTGCCCCGGCTCTAAAGGTAGAATCGCGACATGTCTCTACACGCCGAGCTGCATCGCCACCTCGGGGGCGCAGTCGTCCCGCGGATCTTCTGGCGCTTCCTGCACCGCACCGGCCATCCTCTCGCCGACCGGTATCCGACCTACGAAGGCTTTGAGGAGTTCTTCACGGCGCCACGATCGAGCCTTGAATCCTATCTGGAGCTGCACACCTTGGCCGAGAGCGTTCAGCAGGAGGAAACGCTGGCCTACTTCGTCTCAAAGCTCGTGCGAGGCGCTTTCGTCTTCGAGTCCATCGCCTACCTTGAGCTGCGGCACACTCCGTATCTGCGCACCGATCCCGAGGCAGCCACCGACTGGCGCATCGCCCGCATGCGAGACATTGTATCTTGCATCGGCTTGGCCGGCGATCAGCCCGAGTATCCGCTGGTCTTCCGGCAGATACTATGCATGCACAGCCGTCTGCCGTATGAGGTCAACCGAGCCATCGTCGAGCTCGCGGCCTCCATGCCGGAATACGTCTGCGGCGTGGACCTGGCCGGGCCTGACCGGCTGTACGGCGCTCGCCTGCACGAGTTCGTCGAGCTGTTCGAGTTGGCGCGCGCACTCGGTCTCAAGACCACGGGGCACGTATTCGAGACGCCCGACGGCGTCTATCCGCAGCTCTTGCCGCATCTCGATCGAATCGGGCACGGCGTGCAGATTCCGCTGCGGCACCCCGAGTTGCTTCCGCAGCTCGCGCAGCGCGGGCAGTGCCTTGAGATATGCCCTACGACGTATCTGAAGACGGGCACGCTCGCAAGTCTTGATGAGCTTCGGACAGTGTTTGAGCGTTGCGAGGAGGCCGGTGTGGACATCGCGATCTGCACCGACAACGCCGGCCTGCACAACGTGCGCCTGCCGTTCGAGTTCGAGAACCTGCTCATTCAGGACATTATTGACTTCCGCCAACTGCGTGCGTGCCAGGATGCTGCATTTCGGCATGCCTTCGCGTGGCCGCACAAAGAGCCGCCGCGCGAGCTCTTGTTTCAGGCCGCCGGAAGTCCTGACACGAACGTCACACGTGCCCATGGCTTAGGACCATCGGGAGGAAAGGATACATCATGAGCAAACCGACCATCGGGCTGACGGGCCTTGCCGTAATGGGCCAGAACCTCGCGAGGAACATCGCGAGAAACGGCTTCGCGATTGCCGTTCACAACAGAACCGTCGAGACTACCCACAAGTTCATCGCGGAGCATGGGCACGAAGGCGCCTTTGTGGGGTGCGACGACCTGCGCTCGTTCGTCGAGGCGATCGAGAAGCCGCGCACCATCATGATGATGGTCAAAGCAGGCAAGCCCGTTGACGATGTCATCGAGGGGCTGAAGCCCTACCTCGCCAAGGGCGATCTGCTCATTGACGGCGGCAACTCCTTCTTCAAGGACACGGCACGTCGCGCGGCCCAGCTCGAGTCGGAGGGGTTCCTCTACATCGGCACCGGCGTGTCGGGCGGCGAGGAGGGTGCGCTGAACGGCCCTGCCATCATGCCTGGCGGCAAGCGTGAGGCGTATGAGCGCGTCGCCCCCATCCTCACCAAGATGGCTGCCCAGGTGGACGGCACCCCATGCTGTGCGTACATCGGAGAAGGGGCCGCGGGTCACTACGTCAAGATGGTCCACAACGGCATCGAGTATGCCGACATGCAGCTCATCGCCGAGGCCTACGATCTCCTCAAGAGCGCCGTCGGCCTATCCAATGAGCAGATTGGCGAAACGTTCGCTCAGTGGAACGAGGGCGAGCTTGGGTCGTATCTCATTGAGATCACCGCGCAGATATTCCGCACGAGAGACCCCGAAACGGGCGGATACCTGGTGGACGCCGTGCTCGACCGAGCCGGCCAGAAGGGCACGGGCAAGTGGACCTCCGATTCGGCGCTGGAACTGGGCGTGCCGGTCACGGCCATTACCGAGGCCGTGTTTGCCCGTTGCCTTTCGGCAATGAAGGCTCAGCGTGTGGCTGCATCGAAGGTCCTGATGGGTCCGTCGTCCTCCTTTGGGGGTTCGCAGAAGGACTGGATCGGCGCGGTGCGGGATGCGCTGTACGCGAGCAAGGTGGTTGCCTACGCACAGGGTTTCGATTTGATGCGTGTGGCCGATGCAGAGTACGGCTGGGCCCTGAAGCCCGGCGAGATCAGCACGATATGGCGCGGGGGGTGCATCATCCGCGCTGTCTTCCTCAACCGGATCAAGGAAGCCTACGATGCCGACTCGTCGCTGAGCAATCTGCTGCTGGCTCCGTTCTTCCGCGACGTCATTGGCCGGACGCAGGCCAACTGGCGGAGGGTGGTTTCGGCCGCCATCCAGTCGGGCGTGCCCGTGCCGGCCTTCTCAGCCGCGCTGGCCTACTATGACGGCTACCGGCGCGAGCGCCTGCCCGCCAACTTGCTCCAGGCTCAGAGAGACCTCTTCGGCGCCCACACCTACGAGCGCGTGGACAAGCCGGGAGTGTATCATTCGCAGTGGGGATAGGTTGCGAGGCGACTGGGGGTGCTCGATGATACCAAGCATCAAGGAACAACTGAGCGGCGCGCGCATCCGGGAGTTCTGCCGCGAGTGGCACATCACCGAAATGGCCGTATTCGGCTCAGCAACCCGTGATGACTTTGGCCCGGATAGCGACGTAGACCTGCTGGTCGCCTTTGCGGCCGATGCGCGCTGGAGCCTTCTCGACCTGGTGCGAGCCCAGCAGGTCCTCTCCGACATCATTGGACGCCGCGTGGATCTTGTTGAGCGATCGGCCGTCGAGAGGAGTCCCAACCCCATTCGGCGCAACGCAATCCTGGGTTCGGCGGTACCGGTCTATGTTGCGGGATGATGCGTGGATCAGCGACATAGTGGTCGCGATCCGGAAGATCCGGCAGTATTGCGCCGGTACGGATCGAGATGCCTTCGACCAGAACGAGATACTCCAGGACGCCGTCATTCGCCAACTGTGCATTATTGGCGAGGCCGCAGCCCAGATCAGTCAGGGGCGACGGGAGACAATGCCTGAGGTGCCGTGGTCACAGATCGTCGGCATGCGTCACATGCTGGTTCATCAGTACTTCAGCGTAGATCTGGATCGTGTTTGGTACGTGGTGGAGCGCGATCTGGACTCCCTGGAGCAAGCCGTGACCAACTCCTTACGCCCCGACGCTCAATGACTGAAGCCTAGCCGTGGGAAACGGCCCGCCCCCAAGCACGCGAGCCGTTTCCCCTCCCGATTACAGCGTCACGGGCTTGCCCGCGGCCTCGGCGCTGCGGTATGCGGCGTCAATGATCTCCTGAATGGCGAGCAGGTTGGTGATACTCGTCTTGGGGGTGCGCCCGGTGCGGATGCAGTCCAGGACCTCCGACTGCGTCTTGGTGCGGCCCATGAACGGGTCCTGTGTGCTCGGATCGGTGTCGGGGTTGAACTTCCGATCTGACGTCCAGGGTCTCCCGCCCTCCATCGTTGTCGTATAGAGGGTTGCCGTGTCAATGGCCTTGGCGTCGTCCCCGTCGTTGATGGGCCAGACGCGCTCCACTACCAGCGTGGCCTTGCTCCCGATCAGCCGGAATCCCATGCGCTCCAAATCGGTGTGCATCGCCCATGCGGCGTTGATGTTCATTGTGACGCCGTTGTCCAGTTGGGAGTAGACCTGGATGCGGCGTTCGACATCGAACACGCCATCAGGGTTCTTCTTGCCGCCACCGTAGGGACCGTAGCCGGGACAGCCGGGTTCGGCCTTGTCGAACGTGCGTGCGGAGACCCAGCCTGGCTTGGGCCACTTCATGATGCCGAGCAGCCAGCCCAGCAGGTGCGGCATGAGATCAATGCCCGGTCCGCCGCCGCTCTTGGCCTTGATGCCGAACCAGTCGCCGTAGAACGGAATGCCGTTGCGGCGCGTCCACCAGCCGTCCACCGTCTGCAGCTCGCCGAAGACGCCTGAGTTCATCAAATCCTCAGCCAGCTCGTAGGTCGGTGTGTAGTTATTGTTGAGCTGCGCGGCGCCGACCTTGCCGGATCGAGCGTACGCTGCGGCGATGGCCTTGGCCGCGTCCAGCGTGTTCGCCGCGGGCTTTTCGAGCAGCACGTTCATGCCGCGATCGAAGCATGCGACTGCGGCGGGTTCATGCAGGAAGTTGGGCAGACAGATGCTGACGACATCAACTCCGGAACGCGCGATGAAGTCCTTCATGTCAAGGTACAGGCAGCCGTCCTTAGATGGAACGGGCAGCCCTGCCGAGGCATAGACGCTCTCGGCCACTGCCCACTTGGCAGGGTCGGCGTCGCAGACCGCCGTCACTTCTACACCCGCGCTCTTCAGGGCAAGCCAGCCCTGCAGGTGGAACTTGCCAATGCCACCGTAGCCGATGACACCGGCCTTCACGACATCACTCGATGCTCCCAATGCATTCCTCCTTACGCTTGATGGGGCCTATGGAACCTTTGGGCTCAGCGCTGGATGCGTGCGCCGCCGCCCTTTGCGAACGCTTCCACCTCGTTCAGGGTGGCCATCGTTGTGTCTCCCGGGTACGTGGTGATCAACGCGCCGTGGGCCCAGCCGAGCCTGACCGCTTCAGACGGATCCAGTCCCTTCATCAGGCCGTAGAACAGCCCTGAGGCGAACCCGTCCCCTCCGCCGACTCGATCGAGAACCGCGAGCTCACACGTCGGGGCGCGATGGAACTCGCCGGCAACCCAGGCGATGGCGCTCCACGTGTGCCAATCGCTCGAGTGGACCTCGCGCAGCGTCGTTGCGACAACCTTGATGTTCGGATAACGCTCGATCACAGCAGCCAGCATTGCCTCGAACTTCCGCGTATCGAGCTTCGATTCAGCCGCAATGTCGGGGCCGGGGATGCCCAGCCCGTGCTGGAGGTCCTCTTCGTTCCCGACGAGCACGTCAACGTGCTCCACGATACGGCGGAGCGTCGTCTGGGCCGTATCCAACCCTCCGGACACGCCCCAGAGCTTCGCCCGGAAGTTCAGATCGAACGAAATGATCGCTCCCCGCTGCTTGGCAGCCTGCATTGCGCCGATGATGAGATCGGGAGTGGTCGGCGACAGCGCCGCGAAGATGCCTCCGCTGTGGAACCAGCGCACGCCGCCGGCAAATACCTCGTTCCAATCGAAATCGCCGTCCTTGAGCATCGCCGCCGCTTCGTTCGACCGATTGTAGAACACCACGGGGGCACGCACGCCTTTGCCCCGATCGCTGTAGACGGCGGCCATGTTCGGTCCGCGCACTCCATCATGTTGGAAACGCTTGTAGAACGGCTGAACCCCCATGGCCCTAACACGCTCGCCAATCAGCCAACCAATGGGATAGTCCACCATCGCGGTGGCGATGCCCGTCTTCATCCCGAAGCAATCGGCCAGATTGGCCGCGACGTTGAACTCGCCGCCGCTCACGTGGATCGCGCAATCCGCAGCTTTGCGGAACGGGATGACACCGGGATCGAGGCGATGAACCAGTGCGCCGAGCGAAACGAGGTCCATGGCTCCTGACTCGGGCACGACCAACTTCGATGGCATATGCAGGCTCCTGCGGTGGTCTTGTGAGCGCACCTTACCCGCGCTCACGGAGCGCGGACGACGCTCGGGAGATACTAGACCATTCCTGCGGTTGTGTCAACGGACCTGCGGCCTCTCGACCTCTCCCGCGCACGAAGGCAGGTCCAGGGCAACGATGCGGCTTGCGCGGGAGAGGAGTCACGGCCCGGGGACACTGCAGGCTCCGAAGTGGGGTCCGTTGTAAGAGCAGCCTTGACATTGCTGGGCGCGCTCCGTCTGGTATAAAGAACCGGATCGTCCGCATCCAGGACGACCATTCCAGAACACGGAGCGATCAATGGCCAAGGCCATTACTGAGATAGCCGTACACGATTCCACCGTCGCTTCTCCGATCCCCGGGCATGCCGGAGCGCCTTTTGTCTTCGCAAAGCTTGAGGAGCTGGTCAACTGGGGCCGCCGCAACAGCCTCTGGCCCCTGGGTTTCGGATTGGCCTGCTGCGCCATCGAGATGATGGCCACCGTTGCGTCCCGGTTCGACATTGCTCGGTTCGGGTCCGAGGTCTTCCGCTCCTCGCCGCGCCAGGCAGATGTGATGATCGTCGCGGGCCGCGTCTCGGTCAAGATGGGACCGGTTCTTCGGCAGCTCTACGACCAGATGGCCAACCCGAAGTGGGTCATATCCATGGGGGCTTGCGCCTCGACGGGCGGCTTCTACAACAACTACGCCATCATTCAGGGGGTGGATCAGATCATCCCCGTTGACGTGTACGTCCCCGGGTGTCCGCCCAGCCCCGATGCTCTGCTTTACGGAGTGATGAAGCTTCAGGAGAAGATCAAGTCCGAAGGTTCGGGCAAGCTGATCGAGTTTCCCGGAAAGGTCTCGGTGTAGCCATGCTGAATCCCATTCGGGTGATCGCCGAGGCATTTGTGCCGATCGGCAAGGGGTTGGGCGTCACGCTGAATCACGCGCTTCGGATGCTGCGGACGCGCAGCAAGGCGAAGTTCACCGTTGAGTATCCCGACGAGCGCCGCGAGCAATACCCGCGAACCCGTTGGCGGCACTATCTGACCCGGTATGAGAACGGGCTCGAGAAGTGCATCGGATGCAGCCTGTGCGCGGGAGCATGTCCCGCCCGATGCATCTACGTGGAGGCAGCCGACAACACGGACACCGATCGTCGGTCTCCAGGCGAGCGATACGCCCGGCGCTACGAGATCAACATGCTCCGGTGCGTCTTCTGCGGCTACTGCCAGGAGGCATGCCCGACGGGCGCCATCGTCCTGCGCAAGGAGTTCGAGCTGGCCGACTATGATCGGGCCGACTTCCTCTACACGAAGGAGATGCTCCTGGAGCCCATCGGCCTGCGAGAGGCGAGAGGCGAGAGGCAAGAGGCTAGGACGCAGCCAGAACCTGTCTGAGCACGTACTGCAGAATCCCGCCGTGCCGGCAGTATTCGGCCTCTTGCGGCGTGTCAATGCGCGCGACGGCCCGGAACTCGTTCACGCGGCCATCGGGTCCTGAAGCGCGCACCCGCACCTTCCGCTCAGCCCTATCTCCGGCGAGGATGGCCGACTGCAAACCGACGATGTCGAACACCTCATGACCGGTCAGGCCGAGGCTCACCGCCGACACGCCAGGTTCGAACTCGAGCGGGATCATGCCCATGCCCACAAGGTTGGACCTGTGAATGCGCTCGAAGCTTTCGGCCAGGACTGCGCGGACGCCAAGCAGCATGGGGCCTTTCGCCGCCCAGTCGCGGCTGGATCCTGAACCGTACTCGCGCCCGGCCACCACGATCAACGGAGTCCCTGCGCTGCGATATCGCTCGGACGCTTCGAAGATGGACATCACCTCGCCTGAGGGCAAGTGCAGGGTCACACCTCCTTCGATGTCCGGCGTCAACCTGTTTCGGATGCGCACGTTGGCAAAGGTCCCGCGCGCCATGACCTCGTCGTGCCCGCGCCGCGATCCATAGGAGTTGAACATGGCGGGCGTGATCCCCCGTCCGATCAGCCAGCGCCCGGCGGGCGACGTGGCCCGAATGCTGCCGGCCGGCGATATGTGGTCGGTGGTCACGCTGTCGCCGAGATAGGCCAGGACCCGCGCCCCGATGATATCACCAACATCCTTCGACGGCTCCGCCGCCATGTCGTCGAAATAGGGAGGTTTCTTGATGTACGACGAGGCGGAATCCCACTCGTACCGTGCCCCGGACGGAGCCTTGATGTCCTGCCAGTTCGCATCGCCCTCGAATACCTCAGCGTACGCCTTGCGGTAGAGATCCGTCGTCACGTGCTGAGCGATGACGCTTTCAATCTCCTGGGCGCTGGGCCAGATGTCGCTCAGGAAAACGGGCGTGCCTGACGCGTCGGTGCCCAGCGGCTCCGACGTCAGGTCCTTCTCTATCGAGCCAGCGAGAGCATACGCAACGACGAGAGGCGGCGACATCAGGTAGTTGGCCCGAACCTCCTGTTGAACTCGACCCTCGAAGTTGCGGTTGCCCGAGAGGACACTCACGACGACCAGGGAGTCGGCTTCGATCGCCTGCGAGACCTCGGGGAGCAGCGGCCCGGAGTTGCCGATGCAGGTGGTGCATCCATAGCCGACAACGTTGAACCCGATGCGCTCGAGGTGTTCGAGCAAGCCGGCATCGCGCAGGTAGTTGGTAACCGTTCGACTGCCCGGAGCGAGCGACGCCTTGACCCACGGGGCCCGCTGCAGGCCTCGCTGTACGGCGTTGCGGGCAAGAAGCCCTGCGGCTACGAGAACCGATGGATTGGAGGTGTTGGTGCAACTGGTGATGGCTGCTATCACGATGCTGCCGTCACGGAGGCCCGTTCCCGCTTGCCCATTCCCGGCAGCATCCTTCGGCGTTGGTCTGAGCTGGGGCAAGGCATCACGGAAGGACTGCGAAGCCAGCCCGAGCGGCACTCGATCTTGCGGCCTGCGGGGTCCTGCAACGCTCGCCCTCACCTCCCCGAGGTCCAGACACAGAACATCCGTGTACTCAGGCTCGCGATCATCTTCGCGCAGGAGCCCCTGAGCCCGCAAGCAAGCCTCGACAAGCTGCACCTGCTCCTCATCGCGGCCAGTCATACGCAGATAGCGCAGTGTCTCGCCGTCCACGGCGAAGAACCCGCATGTTGCTCCGTACTCGGGGGCCATGTTCGCGATCGTCGCTCGATCGGAGACTGTCAGAGCTGCCGCACCCGGTCCGAAGAACTCGACGAACTTGCCCACCACGCCGTATGCGCGGAGCATCTGGGTGACAGTCAGAACCAGATCGGTCGCTGTCGCTCCGTCCGGCAGTGAGCCGGTTAGCCGCACGCCCACCACCTGCGGCAGGAGCATCGAGATCGGCTGGCCCAACATTGCCGCCTCTGCCTCGATGCCGCCGACGCCCCATCCGAGCACGCCTAGCCCGTTAACCATCGTGGTATGCGAATCCGTGCCGACAACTGTGTCCGGATAAGCCAGGCTGAAGGCTGAACGCGCAGGGGCCGAGCCTGGCGCATCCACCAGCACCACTCTCGCAAGGTATTCGAGGTTGACCTGATGGACGATACCGGTGCTCGGCGGAACCACCTTGACATTGCGGAAGGCCTGACGTCCCCACTTTAGGAACGCATAGCGCTCGCGGTTGCGTTGAAACTCCAGTGCGACGTTCCGCTCCAGCGCCTCGGCGTCCCCATGGTAGTCCACCTGGACCGAATGATCAATGACGAGTTCGACGGGCACCAGCGGGTTGATTCGTTCAGGATCGCCTCCAAGCTCGGCCATCGCGTCCCGCATGGCAGCAAGGTCCACAATGCACGGTACGCCCGTGAAATCCTGAAGCAGCACCCGAGCAGGGCTCAGCGATATCTCCGCCTTAGGCTCTGCCTTCGGACTCCATGCGGCGACAGCCTCGAACTCCGTGCGGCTGCCCCGCCGCGCCACGTTATCGAGCACCACCCGCAGACAGTAGGGAAGCCGGTCCAGGCCGTACGGCACCGGCAGCATTCTGCGCAGGTCCACCACCCCCACCGAGCGCGATCCAACCTCAAGTTGCCGATACATCGGTTCCATCTTGCTCATCTCCGCTTGCCCTTTATGTCCCCGGGAGGGACGGCGTCCCCGCCGTCCGAAAAGCGGGTCATCGAGGACGATGAGGGAGGGACGGCGTCCTCCCCGTCCGGATTGTCGGCGTCCCCGCCGTCCGAAACACCCCTCGCGGCCACCCCCTTCCGCCTGACGATCTCGACCATCCCCGGCGCCACCGAAATCAGGATGATCCCGAGGACCACCAGGCTGAAATGGCCGCGCACGAACGGAAGCCCGCCGAAGAAATAGCCGCCGCCCACGCACACCCCTATCCAGAGCGCTGATGCCGCCATGCTGTACACCATAAACCGCGGATACGTCATCGCCCCAATGCCGGCCACGAAGGGCGTAAACGTACGCACGATCGGCACGAACCGCGCCATGATGATCGTCTTGCCCCCATAGCGTTCGAAGAAGGCGTGCGTTCGATCGAGGTGCTTTCTGTTAAGAAAGCGCGAGCGTTCCGAATGCAGTATCCGTGGCCCGAGCAGTCGCCCGATCCAGTAGTTCGTGTTGTCTCCGGCAAACGCCGCCAGACCGAGCGACACGGCCACCAGCCGGATATCGAGTGACCCGGCTCCGGCCAGCGCGCCTGCCGCAAACAGCAGCGAGTCGCCCGGCAGGAACGGCGTCACAACCAGGCCCGTCTCACAGAAAACGATCGTGAAGAGGATCAGGTAAGTCCACGTCCCGTAAGTTTGAAAGACCTCGCCCAGGTGACGATCCAGATGGAGAAACAGATCGAAAAGTGAGCCCATGAAGGCCATCAGCGCTCCTTGTGCCGCCCACCGGACGGCGTTTTCGCGACGGCATCGTATACGCGCGTTACGGCATCGGTCATAGCCTCGGGCGTGTAGCGATGCGCCAACCGGAGGCAATGGTCCCGCATGGCGTCAAGACGTGGACCGTCATCGAGCAAGGCCATCACCGCAGCGGCAAAAGCCTCGCGTTCGGGTTCGACGATGATACCATCCTGGCCGTCGGTGATCGTCTCGGAAGCTCCCCCTCCGCGCACAATCACGCATGGCGTTCCGGCGGCACGCGCTTCAGCCATGACAAGCCCCTGGGTCTCGGTGGTGGAGGCGAACACGAACAGGTCGGCGGCAGCGTATACCGGAGCGAGCTCATCGTGGGCCATCGGTCCTGCGAACACAATGCGATCCCGACATCCCAGGCTGCCCGCATGTCGGCGACAGGCGTCCAGATGCGGTCCGCCGCCCACGATGAGCAGACGCGCATCGCTGAACCGTCGTTGGCAGTCGCTGAACGCGTCGAGCAGCAGCTCAATGTTCTTCTCCTGAGCGATGCGGCCCACATACAGGAGGAGCGGGCACCCTTCAGGAATGTCCCACTGGGCGCGCGCCGACCTCCGGGCCTCCGGACCGATCAGCATCGGATCCGGCAAGGGCACGGCTGTGGGCACTATCGTGATCGGCACCTTCACCCCGTAGTCTCGAAGCGACGTCTCGGCAACGGCCGACGGCACCAGAACATGGGCGCACCGATTGTAGTAATCGGGAATCCACCACTTGAGGAGACCCTGAACGGCCGCATCCGGCAGAAAGAACAGGTAATGGCCGTAGTGGCTGTAGAGCGTATGGTAGGTGGACACGTGGGGTACGTCGTGTTGGTGCGCCAGACGGGCAGCCAGAAACCCGACGAAGAAGGGGTTATGCGAATGGACGACGTGGGGCGCCAGCCGACCAAACTGCTTCTTCAGTCGTGGGTAGAACGGGTATGCGACCGGGTAGTCCTTGTTGAACCACGTCTGCATTGACGGCACGCGAAGCACGAACGGCGTCTGATCGCGATGGGCCGCATAGTGAGGGGCCACGAGGATCACCCGATGTCCTCGCCGACGCAACTGCTGGACGAGCGTGTGGACCGACGTGGTGACCCCGTTGCGTACAGGCTCATAGCACTCCGAGAACATCGCCACGCGCATCAGTTCACCATGTCCATCAAGTCGGCCGAAACCGTCGCCCCTCGTACTTGTGTCTTCAGCCGTCGCGCTTCATCGCTCCGTCTGTCTCTACGGACGACTGAGCCTCCATGAAGCTGAGCACGTCGGAAAGTTTGAACCGCCTCTGGTCCCCCGTCGTGCGCTGATGGCGGAGCAGCCCCCGGTTGGTATAGCGTCTCACCGTGGTTGGACATACGTTCAGCAGCCTGGCCGTATCTTCCAGCGAGAGCGTTGGATCGAGAAGCCTCTCGATCAGAGCAAGACGACTCTCCTTGAACTGCCGCTTGTATGAGCCCTGAACAGCATCGTCGTGCCCCATGGCGATGAGCGTCCGCACGTGGCGAGGGGCAAGCTGCCAGAACTGCTCGCCCGTCAGAGGAGGCGCAAGCTCCGGCGGCACGACATTGCGCGCCCGCGACCTCGTCCGGCGTCGCCCACTCTGCACCGGTCGCGAATCACCATGTCCGCTGACCTCCGGCTGGGCAGCGTTCGTATCCGCCGCTGTTCCGGCCGGAGCGTTCTCCCCGGCATTTTCCGGTTCATCCGAACTTGCTGCCGCTGAGGATAAATGGTCAGCCGCGTCGGCATCGGAGAGGCGTGTTGCCGGCTCGGCGGCATGCGGCTCGGCAGAGCCTCGCCCTCCCATGGCAGCCTCCGCCGGTTCGCCGGTCGGACTGATGCTGCTCGGTTCAGGTGCGGCGACGCCTCCATCCGGGGAATCGCTCGGTTGGCGCGCCCTCCTCAGGAAAGGCAGGTACTGCTCAAGTTGAGGGAGGTCCGGTTCGTCGGATGGAGCGCGTCGAATGGGCGGCGGCATCATTGTCCGGGGTGGCAGAGCGACGGGCGGCTCGGCGGAGCCTCGCCCTCCCGAAGGCACCGCAGCCGAGACCGAAGGCGGCGGCTCGGCGGAGCCTCGCCCTCCCGAAGGCACCGCAGCCGAGACCGAAGGCG
>DYKI01000160.1 GCA_020722705.1 Chthonomonas calidirosea
GAGCCGTTCCGGCGGATGTGCGCCGGTAAGCAGGCACAGGCGTGGCTGCTGTCGCGCATGAACTGGAACTCCGTGTGTCTGGCAGGCGTCACAGGCGCGGCTCTGCTCGGGCTGGACGATCCGAAGGAACGCGCATGGTTCGTGCTTGCGGCTGAACACTATTCCCGGTATGCGCTGGAGGGCTTCACGCCCGACGGCTACTGCGATGAGGGCGTCGGTTACTGGAACTACGGGTTCGGTCACTATGCATCGCTTGCCGAGATGGTTCGGCGTGCGACCGGGGGCGCAATGGACCTGATGGACCGCAAAGAGGCGGTCATGCCTTCCGCCTACGGGTTCCGGATCGAGATCGTGCCGGGCATCTGTCCCGCCTTTGCCGACTGCCCCGTGAACGCTGCGCCCAGTCCTGGCCTGCTCGACTATCTGAGTCGGCGGTTCACCGGCAAAGGCGTCTTGCGTTCGCCGGGCGCAATGTCGGGCTCGCTGTTCGATCAGGTCATGGCCTTGTTCCCGGCCAAAGCGCCGGTTCTCAAGCCGGAGATCGCCTGGCCGACACCCGATCCGTTGCGGACCTGGTTCCCCGACCACTCCGTGCTTATCTCGAGGCCCGGGCCGAGCAGCAAATCCCGGATGAGCGTCGCCCTCCAGGGCGGCCACAACGCGCAGAACCACAACCACAACGATGTGGGCGTATTCATGGTCGTGGTCGGGCGCACGGCCGTGCTTCCGGACATCGGGGCTGAGGTCTACACGCGGCGCACGTTCAGCGCGCAACGCTACGTCAGCAAGGCGCTCAACTCGTGGGGGCACGCCGTACCGGTTATCGCCGGCCAGCTTCAGCGCTCGGGCAGAAACGCGGAGGCCAAAGTGCTGTTCAAGGAGTTCGGACCGGACCGCGACCGCTTGACGCTGGACATCCGGTCGGCCTACGTCGTCCCTGAGCTGAGGCGGCTCGAACGAAGTTACCTCTACGACCGATCCGGCCTCGGCTCCTTCGAGGTGACCGATACGTTCGAGTTCACCGAGCCCCAGACCTACGAGACAGCCTTCATGACCTTCGGGAAGTGGGAGCGCCAAGGACCGACCGCCATTCGCATCGCTGATGGCGACGAAGCGGTACTCGTCCATCTGAAGCTGCCGGACGGCGCCGCCGTTGAGGTTTCGGGTGAGACAGTGAACGAGGACCTGACGGCGCGACGGACGGCGACCCGAATCGGCATCAAGCTGACCAGTCCGATACGCGAGGGCGCGGTCACCATGACTATCGTCCCGGAGGAGAGAAAGTGACCGGCACTGATCCTGACGCGTCGCCAGTCCGCCCGTCCTTCACCGCCCATCGCGGCGAGTCGCACGACGCGCCCGAGAACACCCTCGCCGCATTCCGACTTGCATGGCAGCGCGGCATCAAGACCGTCGAACTCGATGTGCGGCTGAGCGCCGATCGGCAGCTCATGGTGTGCCACGATGCCGACACGCTTCGCACCACTGGGGTGAGGCTGGTGGTGGCCGAGAGCAAATGCTCAGAGCTTCAGCGTCTGGACGCCGGGAGCTGGAAAGGACCGGAGTGGGCCGGCGAGCGTATCCCGACCCTTGACGAGGCGCTGGCGGAACTCCCCTCGGATTGCGCCTATTGGATTGAGATCAAATCGGGACCCGAAACGGCTCAGCCTCTCGCCGAAGCCCTGGCCAGGGCCGACGTTCAGGCCGATCGGGCCACCGTCATCAGCTTCAGCGACGATGCTCTGCGGGCCTTCAGCAAGATCGCACCCGGCTACAGCGCCCAACTGATCTCGGGTTTCAGAAGGACGGAACATGCATGGGAGCCGACGCTCGACGAGTTGATTGGCCGCGGACTGGCCCTGGGCGTCTCGGCGCTCGGCGTCCATCATGAAGGGCCGTGGACCGAAGAGGCATGCCGGCATGTCCATGCCGCCGGTCTCGCCCTGTGCGTATGGACTGTAGACGATGCAGAGTTGGGATGTCGCATGGCGTCGCTCGGAATGGACGCGATCACATCGAACCGGGCGGCATGGCTTCGAGAGGCCATGTACCCGATCGTGAGGCCGTAGCGCCTCGGGGGGAATCACCATGATGAAGATGGGATTTGTCAGTGCCATACTGCCCGACCTCAGCCTGCATGAGGTGTTGGAGTTCGCATCGGAGGAGGGCTTCGCGTGCGTCGAGATGATGTGCTGGCCTGTGGGCAAGGCTGAAAGGCGCTATGCCGGCGTCACGCATGTGGACGTATCCGACCTGACCGACGCCGCCGCGAAGACGATCATGAACGAGTGTGACAACGCTTGCGTCGAAATCAGCGCGCTCGGGTACTACCCGAACGTCCTGTCGCCCGACCGCGACGAAGCGCATGCATGCACGGAGCATCTGAAAAAGGTCATCGCCGCCGCCCCCAAGCTTGGGGTAGGAGTGGTCAATACCTTCATCGGGCGTGACTGGACCCGCTCCGTAAAGGACAACTGGCCGAAGATGGTAACCGTCTGGCGCGACCTCACGGCGTGGGCTGCCAAGCATGGTGTGAAGATCGGCATCGAGAACTGCCCGATGCTCTTCACCGCCGACGAGTGGCCTGGCGGCAAGAACCTGGCTGTCAGCCCGGCCATCTGGCGGCGCATGTTCGCCGACATCGGCGCCGAGAACCTCGGGCTGAACTTCGACCCTTCGCACTTCGTCTGGCAGCAGATGGACTATGTGGCCGCGGTGCGCGAGTTCGGCAATCGGTTCTTCCACGTTCATGCCAAGGACGCCCGCATAGACAGGCACCGCCTCGCCGATGTGGGCATCCTCGCCACGCCCCTCGAATACCACGCCCCGAAGCTTCCCGGGCTGGGCGATGTTGATTGGGGCGCATTCTTCTCGGCCTTGACCGATACGGGCTATGACGGAGCCGTATGCATCGAGGTCGAGGACCGGGCCTATGAGGGTTCCCTCGATGCCCGCCAGGAGGCGCTGCGCCAGGCCAGGCGGTTCCTCTCCCGGTTCATGCCCGCCTGATTACGGCGCACCAAGGAGACCGACGCGATGAATGTTAGCGTGGCCGATCTGGCCAAGATGATTGACCACTCTCTCCTGCAGCCGGTCCTGACCGACGAGGCGATGGAGCGCGGGCTTCGGATCGCCCTCGACTGCAATGTGGCGAGCGTCTGCATCAAGCCGTATTACCTTGCCCGATGCGCGCAGGTTCTTCAGGGCAGCTCGGTCGCTCCGAGCACGGTGATCGGGTTTCCCCATGGCGGTCACACGACAGCCGTCAAGGTCGCCGAGGCACGCCAGGCCCTCGCCGACGGCGGTCGCGAGCTCGACATGGTGATCAACATCGGAAAGGCGCTCAGCGGCGACTGGACGTACGTACAGCAGGATATCGCCGAGGTCGTGAAGGTCAGTCACGATGGCGGCGCGATCGTCAAGGTCATCTTCGAGAACTGCTGCCTGACCGACGAGGCCAAGGTCCGGCTGTGCGCGATCTGCGGCGAGGTGAACGCCGACTTCGTCAAGACGAGCACGGGCTATGGCACCGGCGGCGCGACCCTTGACGATATCAGGCTGATGCGAAAACATGCGCCGGCGCACGTTCAGGTCAAGGCCGCGGGCGGCGTGAGGACCCTCGATGCCCTGCTGGAAGTCCGCGCAGCGGGTGCGACGCGATGCGGTGCGACGGCCACGGTGGCGATACTCGACGAGGCGAAGCTGAGGGCTAAGGCTGAGGGCTGAGGGCTGAGGGCTGAGGGCTGAAGGATGAAGGCGCCAACCTCCCCTCCTCCTTGACGGGCGGGGGAGGGCAAGGGTGGGGGTGAGCGGCGAATGGCGAAGGGTTAAGGAGAAAACCGGGTCATGGCAACACTTCTGATAGGAACATACACACGCGGATCGGGCGGCATCCACCAGATCGAGATGGACGACACAACCGGCGAGATGACCCACAGGGGCGTCGTCGGCGAGTGCCGCAGCCCCTCGTTCCTCGCATTCTCGCCCGACGGGCGCTTCGTCTACGCCGTCAACGAGATCGCCGACTTCCAGGGCGCCCAGGCCGGTTCGGTGACCGCATTCACCCGCGACGCTGCCGGCACGCTCAAGGCGCTCAACACCGTGTCATCCCATGGGTCGTATCCGTGCCATATCACCACCGCCCGAGACGGCAAGCACGTGCTCCTGGCCAACTATGGCTCGGGCACCGTCGCGGTCATTCCGATCAAGCCGGATGGTTCCCTTGGCAATGCCGTCTGTGTGATTCAACACGCCGGATCCAGCGTCAACAAGGCGCGCCAAGAGGGTCCCCACGCGCACTCCATCAACCTCGACACGAGCGCTCGGTTCGCGCTGGCGTGCGACCTCGGAACCGATGAGGTGATCGTCTACCGGTACAACGCCAGGACCGGCATGCTCGATCGGGCGGGTCTGCAGGCAGCCAAGGCCGCGCCGGGAGCCGGACCGAGGCACTTGGCCTTCCATCCCAATGGCCGCTTCGCCTATGTGATCAACGAGCTGGATTCCACCATCTCGACCTACCGGTACGATCCGAATGCCGGGACTCTGGCGCTCATCGGATCGGTGCCGACGCTGCCCACCAGCTTCACGGCGGCGAGCACCACCGCCGAAGTGGTGGTCCATCCGTCAGGGAAGTGGGTCTACGGGTCCAATCGGGGCCATGACAGCATCGCCGTGTTTGCCGTGAATCCGGCGTCGGGAGCGCTCCGACCGCTCGGCCATGTCCTGACCGGCGGCAAGACACCGCGCAACTTCGCAGTGGATCCGAAGGGGCGCAGGATGGTCGTCGCGAATCAGGATTCCAACGAGGTCCGCCTCTTCACGCTGGACGAGCGCACGGGCATGCCCACGGCGACCGAACACGCAGTGTCCATTCCGCTGCCGGTCTGCGTGAGGTTCGCGCCGTAGGTCAGCCGCACGCCGCGTACCGCTGCGCCCTCCCTAAAATGCCCGACTCGTCCGACCCGTCCGACCCGTCCGAACCATGCCAACCCTCCCCGAAGCCGTCAACGGCCTGATCATACCCCCGAGCCATGTGCGGGTATAATCTCGTCTGCACGGGGAGCCCACGATCATCCTCCCCGACTGGAAACTCGAATCCATGCCCTGTAGATATCCAACCGAACCGCCGCCCGGAGCCGCAGGAAGATGACGGCGGAGACCGCCGCCGCAGAACCGATCGCCGAAGACACCCCCAAACTCCCCGAGCTGGGCCCGGACGAGGGAGGGTGGACGTTCATCATCAGGCCGCACGAGGGGATCTTCAACCTCCACCTTGCAGAGCTGTGGCGCTACCGCGACCTCATCATGCTGTTCGTATGGCGCGACTTCGTGGCACTCTACAAGCAGACGATCTTCGGGCCGGCATGGCATGTTGTGACGCCGCTGATCACAACGCTGGCTTACAACGTCGTGTTCGGCAAGATAGCCCGCCTGCCCACTGACGGCGCGCCGCAGTTCCTGTTCTACATGATCGGCACCGTGGTCTGGGGCTTCTACTCCGGGTGCCTCGGTGCGACCTCGGCTACGTTTACCGGCAATGCCGGGCTCTTCGGCAAGGTCTATTTCCCGCGCCTGGCGATTCCTATCGCCACCGTCACCTCTCACCTCGTGAAGTTCGGCATACAGTTCGTCTTTTTCCTAGTGTTCCTTGGCATTTTCGCTGCGCGTGGCGCGTCGGTGTCGCCCAATGCCGGCGTGCTGCTCACGCCCGTTCTGCTGTTGCTTCTGGCCATGTTCGGCCTCGGCGGAGGCATCATCGTCTCGTCGGCCACCACCCGCTATCGCGACCTGAGCTTCCTCGTCAGTTTCGGCATCCAGCTCCTCATGTATGCCACGCCCGTCATCTACCCAGCCTCCCTCGTGCCCGAGGGCTGGCGCTGGCTGGCCAAATGGAATCCCCTCTCCCCCATCATGGAGACCTTCCGCTACGCCTTCCTCGGCGCCGGCACGTTAAGCCCGACCTGGCTCCTCTACAGTGCCGTCTGCGCCATCGCCCTGCTATTTGTGGGCCTGGTGCTGTTCCACAGGGTCGAGCGGACGTTTATGGATACGGTGTGAGGCGGCTGAGAGCGGAGAGCTGAGGGCTGAGAGCTGAGGGCGGAGGGCTGAGAGCTGAGGGCGGAGAGACATGGAAGAAGAGGGAGGACAGTTTCGGCATGAGAGGTTGGAGGTGTGGCGGAAAGCGATAGAGTGGGCGCAGGGCATCTACGTCGTGAGTGCCGGGTTCCCGGAGGCCGAACGGTTCGGTTTGCAGGTTCAGATGCGCCGTGCGGCAGTGTCGGTCGCATCGAACATCGCCGAGGGTGCGGGACGCTACGCGTCGGCGGACTTCGCACGGTTCATGGAGATCGCCTACGGATCGCTCATGGAAACCGTATGCCAATGCACCATCGCTCTGAATCTGGGGTATATCAACGCTGATGACCATGACCGACTTCTCGCACACAAGCAGAGACCATCGCGCGGATGCTGTCTGCCCTGCGCCGCAGCAGGCTGTCCCGCCAGCATGTTCCCTCAGCTCTCAGCTCTCAGCCCTCAGCCCTCAGCTCTCAGCGGCTCTCAGCCCTCAGCGGCTCTCAGCCCTCAGCCCTCAGCTCTCAGCTCTCAGCTAACATGACCGTCATCCGCGTCGAACATCTCTCCAAGGAATACCGCCTCGGCATGATCGGGGGGACTACGTTGCGCGAGGACCTGTCGCGCTGGTGGGCGCTCAAGCGCGGCAAGGACGACCCGCTGGCGAAGGTGGGAACCGGGGCGGGGCAGACGGGCCGCATCGGCGAACGCTTCTGGGCGTTGCGGGACGTCAGCTTCGAGGTGAAGCAGGGGGAGATACTCGGCATCATCGGGCGCAACGGCGCAGGCAAGAGCACCCTCCTGAAGATACTCTCGCGGATCACGGCCCCCACCGAAGGCGTCGTCAAGGTCAAGGGGCGCATCGGCAGCCTTCTCGAGGTAGGCACCGGCTTCCACCCGGAACTGACCGGCAGGGAGAATATCTACCTCAACGGGGCCATCCTCGGCATGAACCGAAGGGAGGTGACGAAGAAACTCGACGAGATCATCGCCTTTTCCGAAGTCGAGCAGTTCATAGACACTCCTGTCAAGCGCTACTCCAGCGGCATGTACGTCCGCCTCGCCTTCGCCGTCGCCGCCCACCTGGATCCCGAGATCCTCATCGTGGACGAGGTCCTCGCCGTCGGCGACGCCGCGTTTCAGAAGAAGTGCCT
>DYKI01000161.1 GCA_020722705.1 Chthonomonas calidirosea
ATTTCAGGGTTTCGCTATGGTATGATAGCCGGGCTATCCCAAAAATCAAGGAAAATCATGCCTAACTTCAGAACAAAACTTCCGAACAATTTCGACCTGCCGCGCCGTATCCACCGGCTGGGCGAGTTGACTTATAACCTGTGGTGGGTCTGGAATCCGTATGCCCAGCGCCTGTTCAACCGGATTGACAGCGAACTGTGGGAACGGGTCAACCACAACCCGATTGTGTTCCTGCGTTCCATCGAGCGGGCGGCCATCAACGCCGCCGCCCAAGATAACCACTACCTCGAAATCTACGACAAGGTTTTCAGTGAATTCGATGCCTACCTGGGCGAAGAAAACACCTGGTGTAAGAGGGAGTATGCCGAGAAGTGCGGCAGCACAATCGCCTATTTCTCGATGGAGTATGGCTTGCACGAGATCCTGCAAATCTACTCCGGCGGCCTGGGGGTGCTTTCGGGCGACCACTTGAAGGAAGCTTCGGACCTGGGCCTGCCGCTGGTCGGCGTGGGGTTGATGTACCGGGAGGGATATTTCTCCCAGCGCATCTCCGAAGACGGCTGGCAGGAGGCCCTGAACAACCCGCTCGACCTGAACCGCCTGCCGGTGCTGCCGGTGCTGGACGATGACGGCAAGCCGCTGACGATCACGATGAATTTCCCCGACCGGCCGGTGGCGCTGCGAGTCTGGGAGCTGCGGGTCGGGCGTGTGCCGCTCTACCTGCTGGATTCGGACCTGGACGAAAACGCCCCGCAGGACCGCCAGTTGACCGCCCGCCTGTACTGGAGCGACCTGAACCTGCGCGTGATGCAGGAAGTGGTGCTGGGCGTGGGCGGCGTGCGCGCCTTGCGGATGCTGGGAATCAACCCGACCGTCTGGCACATGAACGAAGGCCACGCGGCTTTCCTGACGATGGAACGGGTGCGCGAAAAAGTATTGGAGGGCCAGTCCTTCGAGGAGGCCGTCGAAGAAACGCGCAAGAATAACGTCTTCACCACCCACACGCCCGTCCCGGCCGGGAACGACGAATTCCCGCTCTGGCTGGTGGACAAGTATCTCGCCACGCTCTGGCCCGACCTTGGCCTGACGCGTGACCAGTTCGTGGACCTGGCGCGCCACCAGCAGACCTGGGGCGAGACCTTCTCGATGCCGATCCTGGCCCTGCGCTATTCCGAAGGCCGCAACGCGGTTTCGGAACTGCACGGGCGCGTCTCCCGGGCGATGTGGAAGGGACTCTGGCCGCACTTGCCGGAAGAGGATGTTCCAATCACTTACGTGACCAACGGCGTCCATGCCCCGACCTGGATGGCGCGCCGCCTGCGCGTCCTTTACGAAAAATATTTCGGCCCCGATTGGCTCGACCGCCTCGACGACCCCGAAATGTGGGAAAAGATCGACTCCATCCCGGATGTCGAGCTGTGGGAAATCCGAATGCACCTCAAACGCAAACTGGTTTTCTACATGTCCGAGCGCAACCGCCAGCGCTGGATGAAAGGCGGGTTCCACCCGGTGCAGGTGATCGCCTCGGGGGCGTTGCTCGATCCCTACGTGCTGACCATCGGTTTTGCCCGCCGCTTCGCCACCTACAAACGCGCCAATCTCATCCTGAGCGACCTCGACCGCCTGTTGAACCTGGTCAACCGCCCCAACCGTCCGGTGCAGATCATCTTTGCCGGCAAGGCTCATCCTGCCGACGAGCCGGGCAAGCAGCTCATCCAGGAGGTCTACCGGGCCGTCAAAAAAGCCGAGAACGGCGGACGGCTGGTCTTCTTGGAAGATTACGACATGAATATCGCCCGTTACATGGTCCAGGGCGTGGACGTGTGGATGAACACCCCGCGCCGTCCCAACGAAGCCTCCGGGACTTCGGGCATGAAGGCCGCCATGAACGGCGTGCTCAACTTCTCGGTGCTGGACGGCTGGTGGCGGGAAGCCTACAACGGCAGGAACGGCTGGGCCATCGGCGACGACCGGGATCCCGTCTCGCAGGGACAGGACAAGGCCGACGCCGATGACCTGTACGCCACCCTGGAAAACGAGATCATCCCGATGTATTACGGCGAGCGCAGCGGCGACAGCATCCCGGCGGAATGGATGAAGCGTATGAAAGAGACGCTCCGCACGGTCACGCCGCAGTTCAGCACCCGGCGCATGTTGAAGGAATACCTGAAGAACCTGTACCTCCCGGCGATGGATTAGTGATGGATTTCCTGCTTTCCCCGGCTGCCTGGCTGGGCGCCTTGACGATCTTCGCTCTGCGCGTCACCGACATGACCCTGGATACGCTGCGCATGTTGTTCGTAGTGCGCGGCAACAAGGGCATTGCCTGGGTGCTGGGATTTTGCCAGTCGGTGATTTTCGTGATCGCTTTCACCTCGGTGCTCAAGAACCTGGCCAACCCGCTCAACATCGTCGGCTACGCGGCCGGGTTCGCCACCGGGAACGTGGTCGGCATCCTGATCGAGGAGCGGCTGGCAATCGGGTACATCCACATGCAGATCGTCAGTTCGCGGCGCGGGACGGCCCTGGCCGAAAAACTGCGCGAAGCCGGATTCGGCGTGACCGAGATCCCGGCCCGCGGCAAGGACGGGACGGTCAGCGTCTTGAGCCTGAACGTGCGCCGCAGACGGGTCGGCATGGTCGAAGGCATCGTCCACGAGAACGACGAGACGGCCTTCGTCACGATGGAAGAAGTGCGCATGTTCCGGCGCGGCTTCTGGCGGGCGTAGCCGGTCAAGAGTCTCAAATCAAAAAGAAGGTTGGGAGCGTTTGCTCTCAGCCTTCTTTTTTTTAGACCCTAACCTTGAAGCGGTTAGAAGGCGAACTTCCCGTTCTTGTAATATAACTCGCCGTCCACCGTGATCTCGCTGTCCGTGCGCAGGTCGCAGATCATGTCCCAGTGGATGGCGCTGGCGTTCTTCGAGCCGGTTTCGGGATAGCCCGCGCCGAGTGCCATGTGGAATGAGCCGCCGATCTTTTCGTCGAACAGGATCTGGCCAGTGAACTTGTTGATCTCGAAGTTGGTGCCGATGGCGAACTCGCCCAGGTAACGCGCCCCGGGGTCGGTTTCGAGCATCCGCAGCAGGTAGTCCTGGTTCTTGGCGGCGCGGGCCTGCGAGACCTTGCCGTTGCTGAAAGTCAGTTCCGCGCCTTCGACCGCCACCCCATTGAAGATGGCCGGATAGGTGAAGCGCACCCAGCCGTTGACCGACTCTTCGACCGGGCCGGTGTAGATTTCGCCGTCGGGCATGTTGTGGATGCCGTAAGAGTTGTTGAACTTGCGCCCCTTGACCGACAGAGTCAGGTCCACGTTGGGGCCGCGCAGCACGACCTGGTTGTGGCCTTCGATGTGGTTGATGGCCTGGCGATGGTTCTTCTCGACCTTCTTCCAAAAGGCAATCGGGTCGGCTTCGTTGGCATGGCAGGCATTGAACACGAAGTTGGCGTATTCTTCCAGGCTCATGGCCGCATCCTGGGCGTAGGCTTCAGTGGGGAATAAGGTGGTGACCCATTTGAATGCACCTTCGGCGCCGCGCCGCATCTGGGTGGCGGTGATGATGCCGGTGGCTTTCTTGCGCTGCTGGAGGCGCAGCGGGTCTACATTCGTCAAGGCGCGGGTGTTGGTCTGCGAGTGGATGCGGATGCGCGACTCGAACTGGTCGTAGGCGAATTTCAGGAAGGTCGGCACCAGTTCGAGCTGGCTGTCGTTGCCGTAGGTCAACAGCAACTGTTCCGAGTCGGGGTACATCATATCCGGCAGGCTGACCAGCGGGTGGGGCTGTCCGCCTTTTTCAAGGATTTTGATGTAAAGGGCGCGCACCAGCGGTTCGGCGGCGGTCGTCGCCTCGATCAGCACCCGGTCGCCGGGTCGGATGCGGGCGGAGTGTTCGACAAGAACACCGGCAAATTTTTCAATTCGTGGATCGGCCAAGGCGTTTCTCCTCAATAAATGCACCGGAATTATACTTTATCGGTTACAAAACATCCAGCGGAGTTTGACAGATCGTATAACAAAATCAAAACAGAATAGCCACCACGGCTCCGAAGGCCCCGCAGGCCAGGTTGACCCAGTCGTTGCTCATCCAGGCCCAGCCGCGAATTTGGACGGTTGGCGCGCCGCACAGGTGGAGGGGATGGCGTTCGGTCTCCTTGTCGCAGGCGGGACAGTAATAGATGGCCTGGATGGTCGCGCCGAGCAGCGAATCGAACAGCGAGCCGGCCAGCCCGGCCAGGGCCACGATCAGCGCCCGGGACCCGGAGCCGGCTCCCGGTCCGAGGAGCGCCGCCAGCGCCCCGATAACGGCCGCACCTGCCAGCGCGGCGAACGTCCCGGTCAGCGTGATCCCGCCCGAAGTCCCCATTTCCACAGATTTACGCAGGTTGGTGATCATGCGCGGCGGATGCGGGCTGAGTACGCCCAGTTCGGTGGCCCAGGTGTCGGCGTTGACCGCGGCCAGTGAGGCCGCAAAACCGAGCCAGGGCCAGACGGCGTCGGGGTACAGCCCGTGCAGGGCGGCGAAGAGGGTGGCGACCGCCCCGTTGCCGAGCACCTGACCGGCGTCGCGCCGGCCGCCCTTGGCGAACTTCTCGTTCAGCTTATTCTTGCGTTTGCCGAAGGCCCTGGTCAGCCCGCTGGAGGAGATGAAGAAGGTTAGCAGTAGCACCGCCCATTGCCAGCCGCCGATCCCGAAGATGACCGTGCCGACGCCGACTGCGGCCAGCGCCCCGCTCAGGCTCAGGCTGCGGGCGCGGAAGGCAAGATAAGCGACCAGGATTGCTGCAACGAAGCCGATCAATAATTGCATGGTTCAGGCGGCGGTGGGGAGGATGAAAAGGAGGGCGATCAGGATCAGGATGGCGGTCAGCGTTCCCGCGCCCCAGAGGATGAAAGCCAGCGGGCGCTGCGCGTCTTTGCCGTGGTAGTACAACCCGGCGAACCAGCCAATGACGAAAAGGGTGAAGCTGACCAGCGGCAGCAGCATCAACTGGATGCCGGGGCTGGGCGGCTGGGGGGTTTTGTCTGGCAGGAAGCCGACCGAAACGCTCGACAGCGCCGGGGCCAGGGCGCTGACCCAGGCCAGCAAGCCGAGGTTGACGAACAGCCCGCTCAACCACAGGAAACGGGTCAGGGGCGATTTCCAGGCCTGGATGAAAACGAAGGACGGGTAAACCGAGTGTGCCCCCGCCTGCGCCAGGCTGCCGAGTTCGATGGCGCGCTGGAAATCCTGCACGAAGCCGGCCGCGTCTGTCGGCGAGATGGCGTAAATGCGGCGGGCGGTGGCGACCAGCAGCATCGTCCCGGTGGTGGAGGCCAGGAATTCGACCGTGCCCAGGTCCTTGATCTGGCGCACGCCCAGGATGGACCCGCTCAGGCGCAGGAGCGGCAGCGAGAGCGGGACGGTGTTGGCCGGGCGGACCCATTCCACGTCGGAGATGGGGATTTCTTCCAGGCGCAGGCCCCACTGGATGCGCAGGGTATCCCGGTCGAGGCGGTATTCGCCGCGCAGCAGGGCGTACAGACGGTAGACCAGGAAGGGGATGGGCAGAGTTACCAGGACGGCCAGCGCCAACGACAGGATGAACTGCACTCCCATCCCGCCGCGGGTCACCAGCCAGATGCTGGCAGCCGAGGCGATTCCCAGCAGCGCGAGCAGGGTCAGGTGGGTGTTCACACCCGGCTGGAGGGGCGGCCGGTAGACGGCCTGCTCGTCGGTCACGAAATCCTTTGCTCCCGCTTCCCGGCGAGGCGGCGGTTCAGGAAGGGCGAGAAATGCCCGGCGCAGCGTTTTTGCAGCTCGGGCAGTTCCCAGTCGTCGCCGGTCACTTGTCCGTGGCAGTCGGGCGAGCAGCAGCGGCAGGTCACGAGCGTCACTCCGTTGCCGATGGGAGCCTTGGCGAACATGCCCTTGCGGTCGCTCGGTGAGCGGCGCACCGCCAGGCGCGGGTCAATCCACGATTTCGGACGGTACTGATTTCTCATAGCGTTTCCAATCCCTCCCGGATGGCCTGGCAGACGATTTCCACCTGTGCCTCGGTCATCACGCCGGAGAACGGCAGGGCCAGGCCGCGGCGTCCCAGGTCTTCGGTGACGGGGAAATCGCCCGGCCGGTAGCCGAAGCGTTCGACCATGTAAGGCTGGAGGTGGATGGGGGCGAAATAAGGGCGGACGGGGATGCCGTGCGCCCCGAGCCTTTCTGCTAAACGATCCCGGTCTACGCCCGGGGCGAAGCGCACCACGTAAACGAACCAGGACATGCGGCTGGTCGCGGCCTCGATGAACGGGACCTCCACCCCGGGGATTTCCGCCAGGCGTTCGGCGTACCAGTCGGCCACCTGCTGGCGTTTGGTCATCAACTCGTCGAGACGCCGGATTTGCGCCACCCCCAGCGCCGCGGACATTTCGTCGAGGCGGTAGTTGTAGCCCAGGTAGGTGTGTTGCAGCCAGGTATCGCCGGGGGCGCGTCCCTGGTTGCGCAGGGCGCGCATGAAATCGGCGGCCCGGTCGTCATCGGTGACGATCACGCCGCCCTCGCCGGTGGTCATTTGTTTGTTGGGGTAAAACGCAAAAACGCCGTAATCGCCGAGCCTCCCGGCCTGGCGGCCCTTGTACGCCGCGCCCAGGGCCTCGCACGAATCCTCGATGACTTTCAGTCCATGTTCGCGGGCAACGGCGTTGACGGCGTCCATGTCGGCCGGCTGGCCGAAAACGTCCACCGGAAGGATGGCTTTCAACTTGCCGGGCTGAGCGGAGGGTCGAGTAGCCCCGAGTGTTTTCCGAGAGGCGTATCGAGACCCGTAGTCGAAGCCTGTGCGCGGCAGGTATTTTTCGGGATGGCGGGCGGCGTCGGCCACGAGTTCCGGGACGAGGTTACCCGTCCTGGGATCTACGTCCACGTAGAGGGGGATGGCGTTCTCGAAGAGCAGCACGTTGGTCGAGGCCACGAACGAGAACGGGGTGGTGATGACCAGGTCGCCGGGTCCGATGCCGGCAGCGCGGACGCACAGGTGCAGCCCTGCCGTGCCGGAGTTGACGCCGATGGCGTGCCTGGCCCCGGTCAGCTCGCAGAAGGCTTGCTCGAAGTCGAGGATGCGTTGGCCCATGCTCAGGTTGGGCGTGTTGAGCACGTCGAGGACGGCCTGCCGCTCGGCGTCGGTCAGGTCTGGGGAGGACATGGGGATTTG
>DYKI01000004.1 GCA_020722705.1 Chthonomonas calidirosea
TGGGCTCTTGTCTATCTCGAGCGGCTTGGCCATCGCATCCACGAGGTACCGCACAGGCCGAGCCGAGATTGACATCGTCAGTCTCGATGGCGACTGCGTGGTGTTCACCGAAGTCAAGTCGTCGGCTCGAGCCCGAAGCGAACCGCCTTCCGTGCAGTTGAGCGCCGGTCAGCAAGAGCGTATCGGTCGTGCAGCCGAGACGTTCCTTGCCGAGCGCCAGTGCACGAACTGCGTCTGCCGCTTCGACGTGATCGAAGTGATCCACGGCAGGGCGCGCGTCCCCCGAATCCGCCACTACCGGAATGCCTACGATCTCGATCAAGGACCTACGCAGATACGCAAGCCCCTGTGACCCTCAGCGTCATGCTGTCGGCGTCGAGTTCGGCCATGCGCCCAAGCGGCAGGGTCAGGGGATCCTCGACGTGACCGATCGGAAACCCCAGGATCGCAGGCTTCCCAAGCGGAGCCAGAAGGCCGCGCCAGAGGTCATCGAGGCATAGTGCGCTATCATCGGACGACGAGGTCAGATTCGACACGGTACCCACGACGAAACCCGACGCCCGCTCCAGCACTCCGCTGGACAGGAGTTGGATGAGCATGCGGTCAACACGGTAAAGGGCCTCGTCGGTATCCTCCAGAACCACGATGCGGCCTGTGAAGTCCGGCTGGTAGGGTGTGCCGAGTGCGGAGCAGAGCAGGGTCATGCATCCGCCGGCCAGCCGCCCTGTCGTTCTTCCGCCGACGAGCGTTCGGGCCGGCCGATCCGGGTCGCCGATCTGACGCGGCGCGTCTGCGCTTGTCACCGCGTCCATGAAGGAACGCAGACACGCATTCCCAATCGGACTCGCGAACGTGGTGACCATGGGTCCGTGAAAAGTCGCCAGGTCGGCGAACTTCTCGGCGGCGAGGTGCAGGATCGTGATATCGCTGTAACCCACGAAGACCTTGGGATGATCCCGAACGACACTCCAGTCCACCATCTCGACCATCCGCGCCGCGCCATACCCTCCGCGCGCACAGATGATTGCGTCAATGTCGTCGTTGCGGAACATCTCCGTCAGGTCCGCCGCTCGGGCGTGATCTAGCCCGGCCAGGTATCCCCAGCGGTCGTACACGTGCGGCGCGACCTCTACATTGAACCCGAGGCCTTGCAGTGCCGCGACACCTGCCTCCAGCTTCTCATACCGGATAGGGCTCGAGGGCGCGACGACACCGATCCTCGCACCGGGTCCCACACGTCGAGGACAGAGCATCACCCGCCCGAACCGGACCGCGCGATGACCCGTCCTCCTGACCCGTCTGCGCCGTATTGGAGCAACGTCACGCGACCGGCCTCCCGGTGCAGCACACCCAACCGCATCCCATCCCACGACCAGAAAGGACGCATCTCCTGTCCGTGCACACCTCCGCGATCCAGCGCGAGGGTCCGCACAAGCCGTCCTCCCGTGCCGTCTGTCTTGATGGTGAACAGACGCTGAACCTGTGTCTGCCGCTTCGTCTTGGGATTGGTCACAGGCGGGTCGCTCACCACGAGCGCAAGGTAAGTGCCCGTGCCGGCAATCACAATATCGTCCACACGGATGGGGGACCGGGACGGCGTTGGATTGATCTGGGCGACGCGATCGGGGAAGGGAAGCCTGCGAACGGAACGACTCCGCAGGTCATATGCGTAGAGCGACAGAAGGATGTACCGGGTGTTCTTGCTTGATCTCGCCCACACCAGCTCATTACGCTCGGAGACCAGAGTGAGCGCCAGAACATCACCGCTGGTGGATATCTTCCTTACCTGTCCCCCTTCCACCGCGTACACGTCCTTCTTGCCGTCCCTGAGACCGATGAAGGCGACGTCGTCGGTCTCAGGCAGCCACACCATACTGGAGACCGCTGAAGCATCTACGGAAACCCGGAGCGATTCGCCGCGCTCGGAAGCGTTGTAGAACACGATCTGCAACCCGCGTTCGTCGTCAACCGCGACTCCTGCCAACCTTCGACTGTCCTCGCGCCAGGCGTACGGCGGACCGAACGTGCGGCTGATGGTGCGAGCCGAGCCCGCACGGGCATCGTATAGCCTGGTTACTTTCTGCCCGCCTTCCATGGCCTGGAAAGCGATCCAGCGGCCGTCGGGCGACCATGCAGCCCCACCCGGAACCGCCGCGGCGCCAAGCCGACGCGTCGCTCCGGTTTCCGCTCCAATGATCGCCACCTCGACGTTTCCGCGAGGCGCGCTCGGCCAGTTCGTGAGAACGTTCAATCCATCGGGCGAGAACTGCGCAGCCGGCATCTCCGCCGCGCATCGGGCCCATGTCATCAGGCCAAGCGCAAGCATCGCCGGCAGCGCAAGGCCCGTTCGCCTCGGTCCAGCTCCTCGAATCATCGGGTCCATATGCAATCCCTCCATTTCACGCCATAGGCGCGGCGAGCCCATGCCCGAGCAGGCCATCGTCGGCTCGTTGCTGCAGTCTATGCGTCCTGTGCCGGAAACCCGGCCAACTCCAGCCGGGCCTTGATCGAATCCGGCGATACGAGTGCAGGATCATATGCGACGGACACGCTTCGTTCGTCCACTCGAACCTCGACGCTGCCGACACCGGCCAACTTCCCCAGCGACCGCTTGATGGATGCCGCACATCCATCGCAGTGGATCGCAGGAGCGATGAGCCTGACGTTCTCCAAAGTACACCTCCCGTGTATGGCATGCCTGCCGCCGCGTGATCGCCGTCACTTCCATATCCGGTACTTGACAAGCGTCCAGATAGCGATCACACCATCGGTCCAGCGGATTTTCTTGCCCTCGCTGTGCGAACGAGCCTGATAGCTGATCGGCACCTCAAGGATACGGTGGCCCCGCCTCAACGCCTTGGCGGTAACTTCCGGACAGAACTCGAAGCGCCTGCATGTCAGCGGAATGGTCCTGAGCACCGCGGTACGGAACGCTTTGTAGCACGTCGCCTCATCGGTCATAGGCGCTCCGAAGAGGACCCTTACCATCGCCGCAAGCAGAATGTTGATCAACCGATTGGCGATCCGCATCGGCGGGTACCCTTTGCTGAACCGGGTTCCGTAGACAATGTCGGCCTTGCCCTCGGCCAGAGGGGCGACCAATGCGGCATAGTCGTTCGGATCGTACTCCAGATCGCCATCCTGGATGATGACGTACTCGCCGCGAACGTGCGGTATTGCCGCCCGAATCGCCGCGCCCTTTCCGCCGTTCTGAGCCAGGCAGATCACCCGCACATCATCCATGCGCCCGTCAACATGTTCGCGCAGAAACTCCGTCGTGCCGTCCGTGGAACCGTCGTCAACGATGAGCACCTCTTTGGGCACCGGCGACGCCAGAACCCGGCGCAGGATCGCGTCCAGGGAGCGTCGTTCATTGTACACCGGCATGAGTACGGTCAGCACTCCGGTGCGCGTCTCAGCGTCGGGCCTGACGCCGGAGTCCCATACGCGCCCCTGAGCTTCCCCTCGGTCAGCCAACGCCCGAGCCCATTGAATCCACTGCGCGTTTCATCGCGTCGCGCAGCGCCATCTGTTGATGTGTCAGCGTCAGGTCGCCCCGAGTGCGTTCGAGCACGGCGCGAAACGCGTCCACCGTTCGACGAAGTCCCGCGGTGATGGCATCCGGAAAGTCGAATGTCATCAGCTCAAAGTAGATCGCGTCCATCGCCGCCATAACACCAGCGGCCCGATCAAGATCGCCGACGCGGAGCCTGTCGAGAACGTAGCGCCTGCACTCACTGCCTGCTTCGGCCAGTCCATTCAGGTAAGCGGCAGGCTCAACGCCCAGGGCTTCGGGAGTCGGCACCGGGGCACCCACAACGAGCGCGCGGACCACCTCGGCTTCAACGTACTCTTTCTGCGAATCGCTGACGTATCCGGCATGGTACAGCTCCGGAAACTCTGCCAGCGAAACGCGGATGCTGTCCACGCTTGCGCGCGCCTCTCCAATCCATCGCTGAGCCTGATCGAACTCGCCGCGATGGACAGCCCGGATCGCCCGTGCCGATGCCTGGATGACCGCACGGCAGCTTCGGAGTGCGCCTTCTCGTGCGTTGTTGGCCGCCTCAAGCCTGGTACGTATGCTCGCGGCGATGGCCTGGAGGCGGTCGTCTACATCATCCCGTCGCGGCTCAGACTCACCCATCGCGCATCCCCTATCACTATGTGGTCAACCAGGTCAATGCCCAGTATCTTGCCGGCCTGCCGCAACTGCTGCGTCACCCGAATGTCATCAGGGCTCGGTGTAGGATCCCCGCTCGGATGGTTGTGCACAACGATCACACTCGCGGCGGACACTGCAAGCGCCCGTTTGAACACCTCCCGCGGGTGCACAAGACTGGAGTCCAGCGTTCCCGTCGAGATAGTTTCTATACGAATGAGGCGGCACTTCGTGTCCAGGTACAGCGCCCGAAGGGTCTCCTGATCCAAATGCCGCATTTCCGGCATCAGGAGGTTCACCACGTCATCGGCGCACGTCAAGGCGCGGCGCTCCTCGGCCGGAAGCGCGAGCAGTCGTTTCCCCAGCTCGAAGCATGCCGCGATCTGCACTGCCTTGACGCGCCCGACCCCCTTCGTCCGCGTCAGTTCGCCGATGTCGGCTGAAGCGAGGCCGCGCAGGCCCGAGTGGGTATGCAGAAGGTGATCCGCCAGAGACAGGGCGCTCCGATGGGCAGTTCCCGTTCTCAGCACAATGGCCAGCAACTCCTGCGCAGAAAGCTGCTCGGCTCCAAGCCGAGCCAAGCGCTCTCTCGGGCGCTCGCCTTCAGGCAGCTCCCGCATCGCAACACTGTATTCCGTCATCTGCCCCTCCCGTCTTCACCTGCCGACTGCTGCCCTTGCCGCCCTCGACGTCCGGTGATGCCGCCAGGTCACTCATGGGCTCGGGGATGCGCGTGTGCGTAGACCTGTCTCAGGCGCTCCCGATCCACGTGGGTGTAAATCTGTGTGGTGGTAACCTGGGCATGGCCCAGGATCTCCTGGATGACGCGCAGGTCGGCGCCTCCCGCCAGCATGTGCGTGGCAAAGCTGTGGCGCATCGTATGGGGAGTTACCCGCTGCTGAATGCCGGCGCGCGCCGCCGCTGAGCGGACCAGCCGCCAGACGTGCTCGCGCGTCAGCGGCTGGTTCCGCCTGCCAACGAACAGCGGATGTCCCGCTTCGCGTGGCTGACCGCGCCTGTAGCGGCGTCGGAGGTAGCGCTCAAGGGCCGCCATGGCGGGCTCCCCAACAGGACACACTCGCTCCTTGTTCCCCTTCCCCAAACATCGGACCAGGCGGGCTTCCCAATCTACGTCGCCGAGCTTCAGTCCGGTCAGCTCGGAGACTCGCATGCCGGTCGAATACAGAACCTCTATGATCGCGCGGTTCCGCTCATCGGCAAGTGAGGCCGATCCATCGGCATCCAGAAGCTGCGCAACGCGCTGCGCCGACAGAGCTCGTGGAAGTCGGTCTGGCGCTCGGCTTACGGCGAGCGAATCGGCGAAGTCCACACGCGTCAGGCCTTCGCCATGGGCGAAGCGGGAGAAAGTACGCAGGGCGGCCGTCTTCCGCGCAACCGACGATGATGCATAGCCGTTGCGCCTGAGCGACTCGATGAACGCGACACCATGCTGCGCCTGAAGGTCCGATGCGCGGAGATGTGGCTCACGGTAGAGAACGTAGTCGGCGAACTGCGCCAGATCACGCCGGTACGCGGCAACGGTGTTCTGAGCAAGCCCCCGCTCAGCCGACAGATGCCCAATGAAAACCTCGATCAGGTCCGGCAGTGTCATGGTGCGTCGCCCCGGTTGTCTGGTGCAGCGCGCGACGAGGCCGGCTTGCCGACACCACCCGCCGCCGGATCGGGACCTTCGTCGCGACGGGCGTAGACGCGTATCTCAGGGCAGACGTAGAGCAGATCCACGGGCAGATACCGCGCCGTCACCACGGGCACACCGAAGAACGCCGGTCGCGCTCCAAACACCGACACACCGTACTCGGCATCCAGGCGGCGCATGAACGCCAATGCCTGCGAGCGTCTCAGGCGGAGCGCATCCTGGCTTTCGATGTCCGAGACGACGACCGTATCGGGTGGCGGGTCCTCAAGCACACTGATGTCCCACTCAAGGTCGGGTCCCGGCAGGCGCAGCACGTATGCGGAGTCGGCGTTGAGCAGCATTGCCCGCCTGACCTGTCCGGGAACCGGAGCAGTGAACTCGGGCAGAAGGGGAGGCGACCAGTACCACGGCGTCGTTGCGAAAGCAATCGCAGATCCCCGCGGCAAGGTTCGGCGAATGTGCTTCAGGGCGGCATCCCGCGCGTCCGTACCCGACATCGCAGCGGAGAACGCTATGGAGACGGCAAGGGCTGTGAGCGCCGATGCTGCGACCGCGCTGGTCCACGCGAGGCGCCGGATGTTGCGTGAGCTGCCTGTCCGAAGCGGTTCATTCGGCACGCCGCCGTAACCGGGCCCAACGGGCCAGGATATGATTGATCTGCCCACCCACGCACTCAGCACCGGGACCATTGGAAGCATGTAGCGCATGAAGCGCACCTTCGCCATGCCCATCGCAACGAAGTACGGACCCGCGAACGCCATCAGCACAATGTCGGCCGGCTCACGCCTCCGCAACGATCCCAACGCTGCCAGGCTCGACACCAGCAGCAACGGCCAGCCGAGGGCGAACCTCAACGAGTTGTCCCAGTGGTAGATATGGCCGTTGCCCGTCCCTTCGAACAGCAGCCCCATCCCCGCAGCCGACTTGCGCGCCTCGAACAGGACGTCCGCAGTGAACTTGTCCCAGTTTAGCACCGCCCCCGGACAGCCTGCGAGGAAGCCGAAGAAACACGCCGCCACGATGACCCCAGCGAGGTTCAGGCGGCGGCCGACCGCGATGTTCCCTTCAGCCCCGCTCCTCTTCAACCTTAGGCGTTCGGCTCGGCACAGAAAGGCTGCACATAGAGGCGCCATAGCGACCAGGACAGCGTTGTACCGGGTCGCGCCCGCCAGGCCGGCAGCAAGACCACCGAGCGCCGCCGCAGGAATGGTGCCGCTCCGCAGCAGGCGCAGGGACGCCCATAGCGTCAGGGTCGTCAGCAGCGTTGCCGTGGCATCCACCGTCGCGAACCGGCTGTGGATCGTCGCCAATGGGGCAACCGTCTGGACAGCTCCAGCCGCCATTCCCGCTCTGAAGCCCCAGACATCTCTGACAGCCGATGCCAGCACCGCAACCGTCGCGGCGCCCGCGGCGACCGAGATCAAGCGGCCTAGCATGGTCAAGGACGCGATCGATTCGGCCACAGGCGCATTCGGGCTCGATGCCGGCCCCAGTGCGACAAGGCCGTACACGCTGTTCGCCGCTGCCGCGACTTGCCAGAGAAGGAAGTAGAACGAGCCGTAGTTGTAGAAGCCGATGTCAAGATGCGGACGGACTGCACCGTGATCGAGGACGCCATTGGCAAGGTTGACGCCTTCATCCGGATGGAAGGAGAACATGCTGTCGGAGGACGGCATCCCCCACCCGACGCCCCAGAGGCGCAACGCTGCGGCCGCAAGCGTCAGCAACAGGATAGCGGCCAGTTGCGCCCTGCTCCGGGAGCGGTCGGACGAAGCGGGCTCCGCTGTGATGCCAGGGCGCTCCGCAACCTGGTCGGGCAGCCCCCCTGTTCGCCGACGGCCTGGTTTGGACGCCGCGCCCACTGTGCGTGCTCCGTCAGTCGCCGGGGAACGACGCCCCGAACTGATCTCGGAGACGCTCGCGCACCGTGGCGAGCACCCGCTCGGCGTCGTCTTCGGCGAGCGTCCGCGAGGGCGAGCGGAGCGTCAGTGATAGGGTCAGGCTCCTCAAGCCTTCAGGAAGCCGATCGCCCGAATAGACATCCACCAGCGTCAGATCCTCAAGCAACTGTCCCGCTGCCGAGCAGACTGCGTGGCGAACCTCGGCGTACGGCACCTCTTTGGGCACACGCGGGGCCAGGTCCCTCGTGATCGCCGGGAACGCGCTCGGCGGAACGAACGGAGCGCTCTCCCCGCAATGTCGGGCCAGCACGTCGCAGTCCAGTTCGAGCGCCCCAACCCGTTCCCGGACATGCAGGCGTCCCGCCAGGTCGGGATGCAGCTCGCCGACGGCACCGACCGCCTCGTCCCCAACGATCAGAGCAGCACGTCGCCCGGGATGGAAGCGCGGATCATCGCAAGGCCGCACAGAGAAGGAGAGACCAAGCGTAGCTGCGACCAGGTCCGCCAGTCCCCGAACAACGTACATTGGCGATTCCGCGTTTGCGGTTGGATGCCACGAGCGCACCGTCAGCGGACCGCAGACAACAGCCCCCAGACTCGGTCGCTCGTCGTGTTCCGATGCACCCCTTGCCAGGAACACGTTGCCGACTTCGAACAGCGCAAGCGGACCCTGTCCGCGCCGGGCGTTCCTATCCAGCGCTTCGAGCAGCCCAGGCACGAGCGAGCGGCGCAGTCCCGACAGCTCGTCCGAAAGTGCGTTTCGGATGCGGATGCGTCGGTCTGCCGTGCCGGGATCATCGAAAGGACTCTCGGGCATCAGGCTGTGCCCGATAACCTCCTGAAGACCGGCGCCGGCCAGCCTGGACCTCAAGCCGTCGAGGAAACGGGCACGATCGGTATCTTTCCCCTGCGTCGTCGTACCGGCCGGCAGGTTTTCCGGGATGCGCTCATAGCCGAGGACCCGCCCCGCTTCCTCAACGAGGTCCACCTCGCGCAACAGGTCGGGACGCCATGAGGGCACACTGACCCTGAACACACCGGGGTGCTCTTCGGTCAAAGAGCACCCCAACCGTGAGAGCGCCCCAACCATCTCGTCGCAATCCACCGGGTACCCCAGCAGCCCCATAACTCTGTCGTTCCGGAGCGTCAAGACCCGAACGGGCCGCTTGCCGGGATAAAGGTCCACGACGCCGGACACTGGCTGACCTATGCCAAGCTCGGCCATCAGCGCACATGCCCTATCTGCTGCTGTGACCACGCCCTCCGGATCCACGACGCGCTCGAACCGGTAGGACGCTTCCGTTGTAAGTCCCAATCTGCGAGCGGTCCGCCGTACGCTGCGCCAATCGAAGTGCGCCGATTCGAGCAGCAACGTAGAGGTGCGCCGGGTGATCTCCGTCTCCGCCCCACCCATGATGCCTGCGAGAGCCACGGGCCTTGCGCCGTCGGCGATGACGAGCATGCCGGTGTCAAGCGGGCGAAGGACACCGTCAAGGGTCTCCAGCGTCTCGCCTTCTCTGGCCCGTCGCACGACGATTCTGCGCTCGACCAGAGTGTCGTAGTCGAACGCGTGAAGCGGCTGTCCTGTCTCCAGCATCACGTAGTTGGTGACGTCCACGATCCCGCCGATAGGCCGCATCCCAGCGGCGATCAGCCGTGCCTGCATCCACTCGGGCGATTCCCCGTGGCGAACGCCTTCGACGATGCGTGCTGCATAGCGAGGACACAGCTCGGGGTCCTCAATCTCTACGCCCGTGTAGGCAGCAGCATCCGGGGGCTCATCCTCCGACGAGAGGACCGATGGACCGTTCCTCAGGGTCACACCGTACGCAGCGGCCAGCTCCCGCGCCACACCGATCACGCTCAGGCAGTCTCCCCGGTTCGGTGTGACCTTGATATCGAGCACGGTGCCATGCTGTGTTTCATCGGCGGCCTCGACTTCAAGCCCCGCCATCGTCAGCGCATCGGCAATGTCCGCGGCGGAAGCATTGACGGGAGCGTACTCGGTGATCCACTCTATTGGCAGCTTCATGGCTTCCCCTTCCGCTTAGCCTTGCCGCAGGAACCGCAGGTCGTTTTCGAGGTACAGGCGCAGATCGTTCACACCGCGCTGAATCATGTGGATGCGCTCGACACCAAGGCCGAAGGCAAAGCCTGAGTACCGCTCGGAATCGATCCCGTAGTTTTCCAGGATGTTCGGGTGGATCAGTCCCGCTCCGCCCAGTTCGAGCCAGCGTCCATTCCAGTGGACCGAGTAGTCCACGCCCGGTTCGACGAACGGGAAGTAATCGGGCCGGAACCTCACCTGCACGCTGCCGCCGAACATGGCACCGGCGAACTGCTTCAGCGTGCCTTTCAGATCCGCGAGCGACACTCCCTCATCCACCATGAACACGTCCACCTGATGGAATGTATGGTGATGTGTGGCATCCACCGCCTCGTAGCGGAAGCAGCGGCCGATCGTCCCGATCCGGAACGGTGGGCGGCGGTGATCCATCACCCGTCCTTGCAGAGCCGTGGTCTGCGTGCGCAGCAGCCGCACGTCGTCCACGTAGAAAGTCATCTGCTCATCCAGTGCGGGGTGCTCCTCGGGGTAGTTGAGCGCAGCGAAGTTGTGAGAGTAATCCTCAAGCTCAGGACCGTCAACGAACTCAAACCCGAGTCCGATCAAGGCTGCCTTCACGCGGCTGACAGTTGCCGACAGCGGGTGAAGGCGTCCGAAAGGGAACGGCATTCCCGGCATGGTTACATCGAACCGTTCCTTTTCCAGCCGGGCTTCACGCTCGACTGCATCGAGATCGGACCGACGCCGAGCTACATAACCGGCGAGCTGATCCCTGGCAGCGTTGACACGGGCGCCGAACGCGGGCCGTTCCTCGCGCGGGAGCGAGCCGACGGTACGCAGCAACGCCTGCAGGCTCCCTTTCGATCCTAGATAGCGTGTCTCGACCGCCTGAACCTCCAGGGTTGTGGAGGCCTGATCGAGTGCGCGTCTGGCTTCGTCAATGAGTTGTTCGATCTGATCCATGGGCGCGATCCATCACAAGCTCAAACGCCCCCACAGCGGCTTCTGAATACCTTGCGGAAGCTGCTGCCGGGGCGTTGTGAGCGACGCTGAGTGCTTGAGGTCAGGCAGCCGGCTGTCCTGCGGCGGGCAGGGCGCTCGCCGCTTGCGCGACGAGCTGCGCAAAGGACGCGGCGTCGTTGATGGCCATGTCGGCAAGGATCTTGCGATCCACCTCGATGCCCGACTTCCGGAGCCCCTCGATGAACCGGTTGTAAGTCAAGCCCTCGGCGCGACATCCAGCGCTGATGCGCGTGATCCACAGGCGCCGGAACTCGCGCTTCTTGTTGCGGCGGTCGCGGTACGCATATGCGCCGCTCCGCATGACCTGTTCGTTTGCGGTCTTGAAGAGGCGATGCTTGCCACCGAAGTAGCCGCTAGCCGCCTCCAGAATCTTGCGATGCCGCTTCTTGACGAGCGTACCGCGTTTCACTCTAGGCATTGTCAGTCAGCTCCTAACGGACGGGAGGGGCTCAGGCCCGCTTTCGATCCCATTCCCTCGATCGCGATGCGGCCGAACGCGCGCATCGGTACACGTGCGAAACCTGCAGGGCCTCTACCTGCAGCTCGTCCTGGCTCTAGTTTCCGCCCATCATGCGGACGATGCGCTGGACATCGCCCGGATGCAGTTCAGACCCATTCAGAAGCGAGCGTCGCCGGGACTTCGACTTCTTCCTCATCAGGTGATTCAGGCCGACGCAGCGGCGGATCAGCTTGCCGCCCGACGACAGTTTGAACCTCTTCGCAACCGTCTTGCTGGTCCTAATCTTCGGCATGGAAACATCCTCACATGTTGAAGCCGGGCGAACCCGGCTTCAGTTGGCGCTCATTAGGCGCGAAGCCATTCGCAGGCCCGCAGTCTATTTCGGCGCAACGATCATCGTCATCGTCCGGCCTTCCATGGCCGCAGGCTTCTCGATCGTGGCGATATCCTCAAGAGCCTTCGCCACCTCGGCAAGCAGCTCGCGCCCGAACTCGGGATGCGTGATCTCCCGGCTGCGGAAGCGAACTGTGAACTTAACCTTGTCCCCGTCCTTGAGGAACTTGGCGGCGTTCTTGAGCTTGAAGTCCAGATCGTGATCGTCTGTCCGCGGGCGCAGATACACGCCCTTCAGATCGCCACCCTTCTGCTTCTTGTGTGACTCCTTGTCCTTCTTGGACTGCTCATACTTGTACCGACCGTAGTCCATGATGCGGCAGACGGGCGGACTCGCCTGCGGCGCCACCTCGATCAGATCGAGCGAGCGTTCCCTGGCAATGGCGATTGCCTGACGCACGTCAATGATCCCGAGCTGTTCGCCATTCTCATCAATAACCCGCACATCTCGCACGCGGGGGTAGTCCCGGCTGAAGCGCAGTAGCTGCTCGTTGACGCGAAACTCTTTGTTTATGGGTATCCCTCTCGAAGCCGACGAACGATGGCGAAGTATACCAGACGGGTGGGTTCAAGTCAACGCAAGCGCCGCATGTGTGATATAATGCGTTCCTTCGTGAGGCGAGGCCAGCCTGCCCCGCTTCGCGGCACGCGATTGGATTTCGGATGATGAACGACGATCTTGACCAGTGCAAAGCGCGACGCGAGAAGCTCGACAGCCTGAAGGCTCAGGGGCACGACCCGTACATCATCGAACGATACGAGCGCACCCACAACGCCTCGGAGATCGTCTCGGACTTCGCTGCGCACGACGGCGCCACGGTGCGCATCGCTGGGCGAGTGACGGCCGTGCGCGTGCAGGGCAAGGCTCTCTTCTTCGATCTCACTGACGAGACGGGCCGCATCCAGGTTTACGTGCGACGGAATGAGGTCGGCGATGACCTGTTTGAACGGATCAGGGACCTGGACGTCGGCGACATCGTCGGCGTCAGCGGGTTCGTGTTCCGAACCAGGTCGGGCGAAACAACCGTCCATGCTTCGGAAGCGCTTCTTCTGGCCAAGTGCCTTCGTCCCTTGCCCGTGGGCAAGGAGGTTGACGGTGTCCGCCACGCGGCTCTGACCGACGTCGAAGTGCGCCATCGCTATCGGTACCTGGACTTCATCGTGAACGCCGGAGCGCGCAGCTTGCTCGTGAAGAGAGCGCGCATGGTCACAGCGATCCGCTCATTCCTCGATGGACTGGGTTACATCGAGGTCGAGACACCTGTCCTGCAGGCGGTCGCCGGCGGCGCCGCGGCACGCAAGTTCGAGACCCGCCACAACGCGCTGGACCTCAGGCTCGATCTCCGGATAGCCCTGGAACTCCCCCTCAAGCGCCTCATCGTCGGCGGCCTCCCCAGGGTCTACGAGATTGGGCGCGTATTCCGCAACGAAGGTCAGGACAAGAAGCACAATCCCGAGTTCACCCTGCTTGAGCTCTACCAAGCCTACGGCAACCTGGACGACATGATGGACCTCGTTGAGGCAATGTATGAAGTCGCTTGCGTGGCTGTCAACGGGTCTCCGCGCATCGCAGTCCCGGCACGGGCATCCGAAGGCGTCACCGAGGTTGACCTGTCGCAACGGCCATGGCCTCGCCTTCCGATCGTCGAAGGCATAGAGCAGTACGCGGGAGTGTCCAGAGACGAGTTCGCCAATCTGCCGAAGGCCAAGGCTGCGTGTGAGCGCGTCGGCATCCCTTCCGATGAGGAAACCAGTGTGGGCGGCATCATCGAGAAGCTGCACGAGCGTTTCGTTCAGCCCCATCTGATCCGACCGACCTTCATCACCGACTTCCCGGTCGAAACTTCACCGCTTGCCAAGAGAAAACCGGACGATCCCGCCTTCACCCGCCGTTTCGAGGTCTACATGGCGGGCCAGGAGCTCGGCAACGCGTTCTCCGAGCTCAACGATCCGATCGAGCAGCGTTTGCGCTTCGAGGAGCAGGCGCGGCAGCGCGCCCGCGGCAACGATGAGGCGCATCCCATGGATGAGGACTTCCTCATGGCCCTCGAATACGGCATGCCGCCAACCGGAGGGCTTGGCGTCGGGATTGACCGTCTTCTGATGGCTCTGACGGGCACCGACAGCATTCGAGAAGTTATCGCGTTCCCGTTGCTTCGCCCCGAACACTAACAGATCCATCGGGAATCTCCCGGATCAGGGGAGATGAACACCACGAGTGAAGAGGTTCTCTGGGACCGTATGATTCGTGAGCAGATCGAGGCCCGGGGCATACGCGACCCTGAAGTCACCAGGGCGATGCGCACAATCCCGCGGTCCGCATTCGTACCTGAGGGCCGTGAGGCTGCCGCCTACGACGATGCGCCGCTCCCAATCGGGTTCGGCCAGACCATCTCGCAGCCGTATATGGTCGCACTCATGACCGAACTGCTTGAGCTCACGGGCACCGAGAGGGCCCTCGACGTCGGGACAGGGTCGGGCTACCAGGCAGCGATCCTCTCGCAGCTTGCCGCATCCGTAGTTTCGATTGAACGAATACCCGAGCTCGCAGAACAGGCGAGGTCACGGCTGGCCAGACTCGGCATCGCCAACGTTGACATCATCGTCGGCGACGGAACGTTGGGTCTGAATGACTCCGCAGGCTTCGACGCAATCGTGGTCGGTGCAGGCTCGCCCGAGGTGCCGGAGCCGTTAGTGGCGCAGTTGTTGCCCGGGGGGCGCATGGTGATACCCGTCGGCGGCGATCATGTGCAGACACTGACACTCATACGACGCGGCTACAACGATCAGGTGCGCACAACGACGCACGGTTCCTGTGTCTTTGTGCCGCTTGTGGGCGTACACGGCTGGCGCGCCTGAGGCCGCCTGTCGGATTCCCTGTGGAAGGGGTGTGATGTTCGAGGCACTTTCTTTTCTCGCAACGGTTGGCCTGATCGGTTCAGCGGCTTGTGCTGTGGCTGCCCAGTCTTCTCAGGATGCCGGCACCTCGCCGGCATCCGAGCGCTCGATGCGCTTCACCGCGCATGACTCTCGTTCGGCCCGGAAATGGCAGCGGGACGCCCGACAGAAGCTCTTCGAGCTGATGATGGGCGGAGCCGTGCCGCAACGCGTTCCCCTGGCGCCTGAGATTCTCCGACGCATCGAACCGCCAAACGCACCGTATGTTCTCGAAGAGGTGACGATACAGTCGCTGCCCGATCGTCGAGCGCATCTCTGGGTGGCTGCCCCAAAGCGTCTCACTCGGCGGAGACCGGCGGTCCTCGCCATTCATGGACATGGCGGAACCGGGCAGCAGATCGTCAATGGCGAGGGCCTCTACTGGTACGGCAGGGCCCTCGCGGAGATGGGCTATGTTGTGGTCGCGCCTGATGTCGGCCAACACGATCTTCAGCATGCGTCATGGTCCCTGATGGGAGAACGCACCTGGGACTGCATTCGAGCCCTCGACTATGCATGCACTCGATCCGACGTTGACGACAGCCGAATGGCCGTCTGCGGCCTTTCGCTTGGCGGCGAGACCACCATGTACGTTGCGGCTCTGGATGAGCGGGTGAAGGTCGTGGACTCGTCAGGCTGGCTGACGACCGTTCAGAACATGCGAACGGGTCACTGCACGTGCTATGACTTCCCCGGCCTTGGCGAGCACTTCGAGTTTTCCGACATCTTCGCGTGCGTCGCGCCGCGGCCCCTTGTGTTTGAGATCGGCGAGAAAGAGCGCGCCCCGGGCGGGTTCCCGCTCGACATAGCCAGGCGAGCGTTCGCCGAGGTCCAACGCGTGTACAGGGTCATGGGCGCTCCGAACGCCGTCTCGCTGACCGCTCATCCAGGAGGCCATGTCTTCGTCGGGTACGACTTCTGGCCGATCCTGGCTGCTAAGCTCGGTACGCCCGAGCCCTTCCGCGAAGCGGCGTCGCTCTCCCGCCGGCTCGATGCCCGCGCCGAACTGGCCGGACGATGCTTCGGGCGCGCAGTCGGTGTTCTGACCGGTTGGTGGCAGACACTCGACAAGACCTACGGGCTGTTCCCGCGCACCCTCACCGATCCGACCTGGGCGCCCAACGACAACGCCGCAGACATGCTCCCGTTCCTATTCATCACCGATTACCTGACCGGCGCGGGCTACCGCGACCGGCTGGATCAGGTCCTCGCCGCCGAGGCCAGGCTGACCAATCGTGACGGCGTGCTGCCGGACTGGTTTTCGCTCAAGACCGGCACATGGACACACGAGAAGCAAGACCTGAACCGGATGATCTTCTGCGCGGCCGAATACTGCAAAGATGGCCTGATGCCGATGACGGAGATCATGGGGCGCGGCCCCTGGACCGATCGAATGCTCGGCTTGCTCGACGCCGTGATCGCGCGTGCCCCGGTCCACACCGCATATGGTCCGATCCCGGCATCGGATGCCGAAGTCAACGGAGATATGCTCCAGGTTCTCGGTCGCGTGCACTCCATGACCGGCGACCGGCGCTACATGGATCAAATGCTGCGCATCGCCGACGCCTATTGCCTGGAGGTCCTGCCCACCAATGGAGGGCTGCCTGCCCATCGGTGGGACTTCGAGTCCCATAGGCCGACGGCAGACGTGCTTAACCTCAACGATCACGGCAATGAGATCATCCTCGGCCTGGTCGAAGCATACATCAGCGCCAGGGAACACGCCCCGGAGCGTGCCGCCCGATGGCGTTCGGCTATCGCCGCCATGTTCCGGCGTCTGCTGGAGAAGTGCCGCAATGCCGATGGCGTCTGGGTGGGGAGCGTCGTGGCATCTACGGCAGCCGTGCAGAACCCACACTCGCCCGATACGTGGGGCTATGCGCTGGCCGGACTGATCGCCTTCGCCGATGCCGCCGACGATCCGTTCCTGCTGGCCGAAGCGCAGTCCATGCTGTCGGCCCTGGCCGAGCCCCGCTATACGCACTGGAGCGGAGCCGACGCCTACGCCGATTCGATCGAAGGCGCCATCTTGGTCCGCAGCCGGTTCGACTCAGCCGAAATAGACGCTTGGCTGAACCGCATCCTGCCGATATTCTTCGGCTGCCAGCGAGACAGCGGGATCGTTGAGGGCTGGTATGGAGACGGAAACTATGCGCGGACGGCATTGATGGCGGCGCTGTACCTCACCGAGGGTGTCCATTGCGCTCCGTGGCAGGACGGCCTGCGCATCGGAGCCATGCGATCGGGTGGAGGTCTGACCATCCGGCTTCAGTCCGAGCGGGATTGGTCGGGAGTGTTGCGATTCGACACGCCTCGCCACCGGGACACGCTCCGACTGCCCTGCGACTACCCCCGTCTCAACAAATGGCCGGAGTGGTTCACAGTCGAGCGTGACGCTGACTACAGCGTTACGGGCATCGGTACGAAGCCGCAAGTGCTGAAAGGCAACGTCCTCGCCGCCGGTTTGCGCGTCTCGTTGAGCGCCGGTGGGCGACTGACCATACGCGTCAGGCAGCTAACTCACCGCACAGGGAACAATACCGCTTCAACAGCGTCCAATATGAGCGGCAGCTCTTAGGCACGATCACTGCCGTAAACGGCCGCTCAGCGGCACGAACTCCGTCGCCTCAGCAATGGTCCTTGGCTATGGAAAGTGATTCTGATCCGAATGCAGGCAGCGGCAAGACCCGACGGAGCGCACACAGCTCCAATGAGGACTTGCTCAGTTTGCCTCCACTGACGCGAGAACGCCTCCTTAGTCCCGAGGAGGAAAAGAGCCTGTCCCAAGCCGCTCGGAGCGGCGACACGCATGCGCGCGCCAGATTGATCGAGGCCAACATGCGGCTCGTGATCAATATCGCCAAGCGCTACCACTCAGCGTTGGTGCCGTTCGAGGACCTGGTTCAGGAAGGAGCCATCGGCCTGGTCACTGCGTGTCAGCGCTTCGATCCCGCCCGCGGCTACCGGTTCAGCACCTACGCTACCCACTGGATCAAGCAGGCGATCAGTCGCGCCATTGACACGAAGGCACGTGCCATTCGGATACCCTCCCATGTCTCCGATGGCCTGCGAAAGCTCGAACGTTGCCGCATGGAGCTCATCCGGGAGATCGGTCACGAGCCCTCCGTCGAGGTCCTCGCACGCCGAGCAGGCATGACCACCCGACGGGTGTTGGCGTATCTGGGGATCATTCAAGACCCTGTCTCGCTCGATGCGCTGGTCGGGGGCGAGGACAAAGCGCCTCTGGCGGGCATGGTCGGCGACACCACGGCGCTCAATCCCGAGGAGACCGTCCTCGATGCAGAACTGCAGCGGGAGATCGCCGACATTCTTGACAGCCTCAACGAGCGCGAGCGCGCCGTCATGCGGCGCCGCTTTGGCTTTGACGGAGACGATGGGCAGGTGCTGCGCGACATCGGCGCCGAGTTTGGCATATCCCGCGAACGCGTTCGGCAGATCGAGGCCTCAGCCCTGCGTCGCGTCCGCGCTGCCGCCCGCAGACGCCAGCTTGCGGAGTACCTGGGCCGATAGACTAGGAGCCCGGCTCACCGGCCCCGATGCCCCGGCGACGTCTCTTGAGCATCCCCATCAACTCTCCCAGCTCTGCCACTCCCAGCACTCTGGCGACGGCCAGGCAGCTCACGATTCCGAGACCGCCTGCGAGGATCAGCACAGCTAGTCCTGCCGCCTTGACGCTCAAGGCAGCCGGCAGCGCGTCTGCCCAGCCCGTGACGAGTTGCGCACATCCCCAGGCGATCCATCCGGCCACACACGATGCAGCGCTCATCCTCAGCGCTGTGAGGCCAATCCGCCGCAGACCAAGGGCACCGACTTTCCTTCGAAGCACGATCAACATGACCGCGGCGTTGAGACCTGCGGCAACGCTTGTCGCAAGCGCGAGACCTGCCACACCCATGCCAAGCGTCCGCATGAACAGGAAGTTCATTGGCACGAAGACAACAGTCACAGCCGTCCCGATAATGATCGGCGTTCGGGTGTCCTGTTTGGCATAGAACGCCCTTGCCAGGAGCGACTGTGCCGACCAGAATGCGAGACCAATCGCGTAATACGACAGCGCATATGCAGTCAGGGCCGTATCCTCGGCCGTGAACTTGCCATGCTGCAGGAGCACGGCTGTGATCGGCGTCGCCAGTGCGATGAGCATTGCCGTTGCCGGAATGGTCAGGAAGAGAATGAAGCGAAGGCCCAGGCCAACCGTCTGACGCATGCCCGTCCAGTCGGCCAGCGAGGCCTGGGCAGACATTGTCGGGAATACGGCTATGGACAAGGAATGGCCAAAGATGCCGAGGGGAGCCTGCATCAGTACGTTGGCCCGTGTCAGCGCCGACATTGGTCCCTCGCCAAGCGTCGAGGCGAATACCCGGTTCAGCAGAATGCTGACCTGCGGAAGCGCCAGCCCAAGGATTACCGGCAGCATCAGCTTCCAGACGCGCACGGCATTCGGTTCGCGCCAGTTGAGATCGGGACGGTAGCGAAGCCCTTGCTTGTGTGCGCCCCAGGCTTGCAGCATGAAGTTGCCGATGATGGCCCCGGTCAACGCCCCCCAGCACAGCCCGGCGGCCCCCATGCGGTCGGCCAGAAACACGCCACCGGCTATGATGCCGAGATTGTAGACATTCGGCCCCATCCCCGGCAGGAAGAATCGCCCGCGAGCTTGCTGGGCGCCCATCAGCAGCCCGCCGATGAAGAAACATAACTGCGCCGGAAGCACAATGCGCGTCAGGGGTACGATCTCGCGAATCAGGTCTGGCGTATAACCGTACGCCAGAAGCCGCACCAAAGGCTCGGCGAACACGAAGCCTGCCGTGATGAACAGCGAGACAACTACGAACATGACTGTCGCCACCGTGCTGAACAGCGCGGATGCGCCCTCGTCGTCCCCACGGGCCACGAGTTCGGTGAAGACTGGGATGAAGGCGGATGACAATGCGCCGCCGGCGATCAGGAAAAAGAGGGTGTCGGGCAGCAGGAATGCACCGACGTAGACGTCGGACTCAGCTCCCTGCCCGAGCTTGCCAGAGATGACGGCTTCACGAACGAGACCGAGGATGCGGCTCAGCAGCAGCGAACCCATCACGATCCCGGCCGCACCGGCCAGGCGTCTGGCCGACGACGACGGAACGTGGCCCGATGTCGTTTCGGCTCTCATCCCTGATCCCACGCGTTGGCAGGTCGTCGCGCCTCATACACCCTCGGCGCCGGCGTGATCGAGCCCAGCACAGCACGATAGGCCGCGCCGGTCGCAGACGGCACATTCGACGCCCGGCCGCAGAGAGTCTCATAGCCGAGCAGAGCGAAACCGATCGCTTCTTTGGCATCGTCAGGGATGCCGAACTCCTCATGGGTTGTAAGCCGCGCCGGACTCAGCCTTGCGGACAGCATATGCATCAAGGTCAGATTGCGCGCGCCGCCTCCACCGACGATGATCGTTTCCGGCAGCGCATCCTGAGGAAGCCAGCGTCTGTAGGCGTCAGCGATCGTCTCAGCGGTCAGGGCCGTAGCGGTCGCCACAATATCGGCACCGGACAGCCGGGCAGCGGCACACGCCGGCAGGAAGGTGTTTCGGACGAACCCCTGACCGAACTCCTCGCGACCGGTGCTCTTCGGCGGAGGCCGACGGAAGAAGGCATGGTTCTCGACGATCTCAGCGATCACTGTCGCCGACGGTTTGCCCATGGCGGCCCATGCCCCGCCCTCGTCGCAGGCCCTTGCACCGTCGGTGAGCGCTGCCGCCACTGCATCAATCACCATGTTGCCGGGGCCCGTGTCAAAGGCGACGATGTCGTCGAGACGGCCGTCCGGCGGCATGTAGGTCACGTTGGCGATGCCGCCTATGTTCTGGACCGCGCGCACCTCCGATGGTGAGGATAGGAGCGCCCAATCGGCAAAGGGAATCAGCGGCGCGCCCTGACCGCCGACAGCCATGTCGGCTGAGCGGAAATCGGAGACCACGGTGCATCCGGTGCGAGCTGCAAGGACTGCTGCATTTCCGATCTGCAGCGTACCCCTGTGATCGTCCGTGCCGCAGCGCAGAGGGTTCGGCTGATGCCAGACCGTCTGACCATGGCATGCTATTGCCGCCACATCGCCCAGCGGACAGGACGCCATCTCCGCAACTGCATGCGAAGCCAGTGCGTATTCTTCAGCGAGAGCGACACTCAGGACGCACAGGCAATCCACGCTCGAGCGCCCGGGGTCGCATTGCGCGAGGATGGTTTCCCGCAGCTCCGACGCGAAAGGGAAACATGCCCACGCACGGAGCTCGAGCGTCACGTCCGGAGGCACGCCCTGTATCGTTACGAACGCAGCGTCTACCCCGTCCGCAGAGGTTCCTGACATGAGGCCGATGATGTTCAGCGGCCCGGAATGCTGCAGTTCAATCATATCATTGGATATAATGTGACTCAAGTGACCATCTTCGAAGTGAGGTGTATAAGTGCCAACGTACGGGTATGAGTGTACGCTATGCAAAGCCGAGTTTGAGGTGTGGCAACGGATTACCGACGAACCGCTGAAACGCCATGAGGGGTGCGGCGGCGCACTGCGTCGGCGCGTCTATCCCGCCGGCATCGTCTTCAAGGGCCCCGGCTTCCACGTGAACGACTACGGCTCGAAGCGCAACGGAAGCGGATCAGAGAGCAAGCCGAAGACCGACGAATCTAGCAAGACCAGCGATACGAAGACCGAGACCACACCCGCATCCACGGCCGCGAAAACGTGACGTTCAGGCGCAGAATCCCCTGAGGGGCGCAGGCGATGCCCCGCCCCTCATGCTTCGCCGGTTTCAGCCCTCTACAGCCCCAGCGTTTCCTTCATATACAACCGACTGCGCGTGACCGACTCCAGGTGCGGCAGGGCGGTTCTGTCCTGCTCAGCGACAATCCACTCCGCGCCGGCCTTCAGCGCCGCGTCGTACGCCCCCACGAGGTCAATCATGCCGCTTCCGAGTTCGAGGAACTCCACCTGACCGTCAGCGTTTCGGCGACCGTCCTTGAAGTGGAAATAGCCCGCTCGGCCAGCATGTTTGGCGATGAACTCCACTGGGTCAGCGCCGCCGACCGTCACCCAGAAGACATCAATGTTGAAGGCGACAAGGTCCGGGTCGGTCTCTGACGCCAGAATCGCCATCCCGGTGGTCGCTCCAAGGTCCTCGAACTCCCAGTTGTGGTTGTGGTAATGGAACTTCAGTCCCTCGTCCCTGAGCCGCGCGCCAACCTCGTTGAAGAGGCGCGCCGAAGCGACATACCCGTCAACGGACTTCGGGTCGGACACCCCCGAACAGATCATGTTCTTGATGCCCAGGGACTTGCAGAAGGCCAGGTTCCGCATGAACCGATCAGGATCCGCGTAGTCTGCGTAACCGAAGTGGGCTCCGCAGACCTGCACGCCATTCTGTGCGAGCAGAGTGCGCGTACGGCTCTCGCCATGCACCGCGAAGAGATTGCCGGCCTCGATGGTATCGAAACCCGCCGTCGTAACATCCTTCAGCACGCCCTCAATGTCCGTGCGGTTTCGCTCGCCGAAGATGATCATCTGGACGGCAGCACGCGGTGTAACCATGCGGTTGGCCTCCGTGTTGGATTGGGTCTATGGCGAGGCGCATTGCCTCCCGACGCGTGATAGCGCCGACCTGTGTTCTAACCGGCAACGATGCCGAACGGGCCTGTCGCACCCTGCCCGGACAGGCCCGGTCAGCACATGTCGCTGAAGGCGAGGAGATAGAGCGGCTACTTGCCGATCTTGAACATCTTGGTGCCGCACGTGACACAAGTGCCGGTCATCGCGGGCTTGCCGTTCTTCATGGTGATAGCCGTGGCGTTCTTCATCTCCTTCTTGGCCTTGCACTTGACACAATAGGCTTCCATTGAGATGCGTCCCCCCTTCCTGAGGTGAAGATGTACTCACGATTACGCCGATCGGCCGCGGATTCCTTCACATCCTGAAGATTCTGCAGTTTTTTTTCGGGAGCTCACGTGTACAGCAGGTAACGAGTGCGTCTTGCGCCGAAGCGACGGAGTCCCGCAGCCCATCTGCGCTCGATCTGCGCAACCCGTTCTCCAGCCTTAAGCGCATCCAGCGACTCACGATTGACCAGCAGGCGCGCATAGCGATCAACGTGCCACTGCTGGGGGTGCAGATCAAGGATGGCCCGAGCCGCCTCCAGTCCGGTCCGAACGGAGCGGAATGCCGACCGGTTGGTGATGACTACGTTCACGCCGTTGCACTCGGAGCCCTGGAAGACGCTTCCTCGTGGCGCAAAACGGATCGGGACAAACCGGACGCCCGGCAGGTTCCGCTCGTTCAGGGCAGCGGCAAGCCTCCGCGCGTCGAGCCAGGGTGCGCCGAAGTGCTCGAACGGCGTATCGGTCCCACGGCCGACACTCAGGTTTGTGGTCTCAAGCAGCCCAATCCCAGGATAAAGCGTCGCCTGGTTCAGGCACCGCATGTTCGGCGAGGGATTCGTCCACATCAGGCCCGTCGCGTCGAACCAATCGGATCGTCTCCACCCCTCGCAGGGTATCACGATCAGCCCGGCCCCGATCGAGCGCTCGTCATTGAACATTCGCGCCAGTTCGCCAACCGTCATCCCGTGCTGCACGGGCAGGGTATGCCACGCGATGAAGGACAGACTGTCCGCATCGGCGATCGGGCCCTCAACCCTGACGCCGCCGATCGGGTTGGGGCGGTCCAGCACCACGAAGTGGATGCCGGCTTGCGCGCACGCCTCGAGGCAGTGCCCAAGCGTGCTGATGTATGTGTAGAAACGGCAGCCGATGTCCTGGATGTCGAACACGAGGGCATCCAGGTCTTTCAGGACTGCTGCCGGCGGCTTGTACGACTGCCCATAGAGACTGTACACCGGCAGCCCTGTTGCCTGGTCCACCGCATCGGCAACCTTCTCGTCTCGATCGCCGCGCAGTCCGTGTTCAGGCCCGAAAAGCGCCTTGAGATGCACGTCGGGCGCGCCATGCAGCACATCAATGGCGCTCCTGAGGTCGGCGGTCAGTCCCGTATGGTTGGTCACGAGGCCTACGCGTTGGCCTCGCAGCGGTTCGAACTGATCCCTAACAAGTACATCAAGACCGGTCAGTACGCTCACTTCGTCTCCTTATGGCCAGGTATGCCGTCGCCATCACAAAAGGGGGGCCCAAACACCCCCGCGAGCGCCCTAAGCGCCGCAGCCTCCGGACCGGCATCAACTCTCACATCCTCCGAAGTGCGAGGCCAGAGGCGCAGGAGCGGCCGTCCATCACGCACCGCCACGGTCGCCACACCCGTAACGGTCACCTTCGACGCCAGAGGTGGTGCACCGATCGGCACCGGTTCATCTTCCACGCCAAAGTCCTTGCGGCCATCGAGCACGACCTCCATGGCACAAGGCCCGCTCAGCGACATTCGACCGTCACCGTGGCCGGCCACAAGACCGGATGCGCGGACCACGCCTTGCGAGACCAGGCTCCCGACCACGGGGCCTCCTTGGCCCGGCATCCTCCATGCCGAGCCGCCGGTCTCCCTGGGGCAGACGTGCATGTCCACGAGAGCCGCGCGTGCATCCACGATCACGCGCTCGCCGTCGAGCGTAGCGGCGCGTCCGGTCAGCGCCACCCAATCGCCTGGCTGGAGAGGCAACGCGTCTGCAGGGGCCAGCTCGACCCGCATCGCCGCGCTTGAGCCGGTCGAGGCAACAAAGAGCCGTCCCACAAAGTGATCGGTACCGCCAACCACGAGCGCGCGCTTCAGCCGTATCGGGAAGCCATCGCGAACCGATCGTACAGCCTCAACCGAGGGAGTGAAGGGAGTTGCCTCCGCGCCCATCAGGAAACCGGCACACTGAGATGAACCGGCGGCTATCTTGACGGATGAGCGCTTGGCGACATACCCTGCACCTGAAACCGTTACCGTCCATGGACCCGGCGCCAGGTCCACAAACGCGTAGAAGCCTGTCCCATCGGTTCTTGTGACTCGCGTGGCCTTGCCGGAAACCGTTACGACTGCGCCGTCCACCGGCTCCAGCGAGTTGGCATCGCGGACGAAACCGTACACATGCCCATGCCGGGGACGTACCTTCCACGGCATCCTGGGCTCGACGGCAGGGCTCGCGAAGGGCGCATTGCCATGCCGCGAGGTGACCGCAAGAGCACGGTAGAACTCCTCATTGTAGCGCTGCTCCGATCCGTCAGGGCCGACATTCGTTGAGGCATAGCAGTACAGGAGCACGCCGTGCGCTCGGTTTCCGCGCTTCGACGCACGTCGGATCGCCGCGATCTGTCGGAGAGAATCCGGTATCGTGTTCAGCCAGATGCCGCTCGACGGCACGGCCCACCGACCAAACTGGTTGTCTTTTGCCCAGTCAATCCACAGCCGGAACCACTCGGCGTGCCGCGTCTCACGATAGTAGGACATCAGGCAGTTGAGATCCAGGATTCCCTCGGCCATCCATGAGCGCCAATCCTGGAACACGCGCGTCATGGCTGCGGACTTGGTATTCCACTCCTCCAGCGTTCGCGGCCCCTGCCCCCATGTGACGGTTGCCGCCGACACGATCAACCTGGGCCGCACTGCGGCAGCCAGACTGTACACCTTGCGCACGAGCGCGGTCACCTGGTCACGACGCCACTGCATCCACACGGGATCGGACGGCCTGGGCTGCCCGGTGCGTCCGTATCGGGCGTTGAAACGCGCGACACTGATGGGGTTGTAGCCCCAATCGGCTCCGCCGTAGCGCACGAAGTCGAAATGGATCCCGTCTACGTCATAGTGCCGCGCAACATCAAGGTAGATGCGGAACGCATGATCGGCCGCATCGGGATGGCCGGGGTCAATCTTCGTGGCTTCCCCGTCGTAGTCCGCTCCTTTGTCGGATAGGCTCAGCCACTCCGGATGTGCAAGAGCCACGTGGCGGGGGTTGCCCCTGCTCCTGCCCACCGCGCATGTGTTGATCCAAGCGTGGACGGATACCCGCGGCTTCCCGCTGTGGGCCTGGGCGATGAGGCAGGCCAGACCATCGAAACGCTCCGGGTTGTCGGAAGCCCACGGCTCGTACCGAGACGCGTAATAGGCATCACCGCCCTTGCGCACCTGCACAAATACGGAGTTGCAGTTGGCCAACCGAAGTCGTCTGAGCAGGTCCTGTATCTCTTCCCTTGACTTCAGGGCAGGGCTGAATGCGTCGGCCCAGAACGCGCGGATTTCCTGCCCTCCCGCTGCATTGGAGCCAAGGAGCAGGACCAACGCCGCAACCGCCGCCAAGCGGGCTGCTTTCATTGTTCGCATCCGAGTACCACCTTTCCATCACGGCGAACCCATCGAGAGGCCCGTCTGCACATCACGCTTGCGCACTCATGCGACCCGCTGTATAATGCACACAAGCTTACGCTCGGCGCAAGCCGACGGTGCCTGGGTCCGATGATGAAGCCGAACAAAGCAGACACGTGGGCGCAGGGCACTCAGAGAAAACAGCCAAGCGCCGGAGAGAGGGCCGTGGACTCCTCCAATATCCCCTACAGCTTTGCAGCCGTCGCTATGTCCTTTCTCGACATGACTGACACCGATACCGTTGCCTGCGCACAGATGGGCGACCGGCGAGCGGCTGAGCGGCTCCTCAACAAGTACCAGAATCTCGTCAAGACGGCCGTCCGGCGCTTCTACATCCCTGGCGCCGAACGGGACGACATCTTGCAGATCGGGATGTTGGGCCTATGGCAGGCGATAGTTGATTTCCGCTCTGACCGGTCATCTTCCTTCCCCGCCTTCGCCAGAGTCTGCATCCGAAGACACCTGCTCACAGCGATTAAGTCGGCGCGCCGACAGAAGCAGGCAGCGCTCAACACCTCGCTCCCTCTGGAGACAGCAGCGGCGTCCGAGCGGCCCTTTCAGGAAGCACCGGTTGGAGTCTGCGCCGGCGGGACGGATCCGGAAGCGACGATGATCTCGCAGGAGCACATGGTTGCTCTCCGAAGGGCGTTGCGGCGGGTGCTGTCGGACTTTGAGTGGCGGGTTCTGGGATGTTTCCAGTCCGGCATGTCGTATCACGAGATTGCCACCCAGCTCGGATGCAAGGTAAAGTCCGTAGACAATGCGCTGGTGCGCATCAGGCGCAAGGCTTTGGCAGTGCGCGCTGCCGATGACATTGCGCCCATTCCGAGCGCCGGCGCCTGTCTTATCCGCTGACGCCGCAGGTTGTTCACGCTGTCCCTGGCAACGCTGGCACGGGCTCGGCGGAGCCTCGATCTCCCGATGTTCCCGGGCGGGCCGAGGCACGAACACCCAAGGAGCATGGAATGGACTTTGGTCTGCTGAAGACGCTCTGCGAGACCCCTGGAGTGCCGGGTCTTGAGGAGCCGATCCGAAAGGTCGTCATCAACGAGCTCAAGGGCCTCGTTGACGACCTGAAGGTTGACGTGATGGGCAGTGTGATTGGCACAAAGCGGGGCTCCGGCGGACCTCGCGTTATGTTGGCGGCTCACATTGACGAGATCGGATTCGTAGTGAAGCACATAGACGACAAGGGCTTCGTCCGTCTCCAGCCCATGGGCGGCTGGGATCCGCGCAACATGGTGGCGCAGCGTGTGTACATCCACACCAGGTCCGGCGAGCGGCTGATGGGCGCGCTCATGCCGGCCTCCAAACCGATCCACATGCTCACTCCCGAAGAGGCCGGCAAGGCGCCGAAGATTGAGGAGTTCTTTGTTGATCTGGGTCTTGGCGGCGACGAGGTCAAGGCCAAAGTCGAGATCGGTGACCCCGTTACGATGGCCCGCACCGCAGAGCAGGTCGGCCACAACGTCCTCAGCAAAACTCTGGATGCGCGTGTCGCCGTGTACGTGATGATCGCGGCCCTGCGTCAGCTCGGCGAGCATCGCTGCGAGGTCGTCGCGGTCGCTACGACGCAAGAGGAGGTCGGTCTGCGCGGAGCGACAACAGCAGCCTTCGCCCTCCAACCTGACATCGGCATCGCCATTGATTCGACCCTGGCCAACGATTTCCCCGGCATCGAAGAGCACATGCAGATCACGAAACTCGGCGGCGGGGCGGCCATCAAGATCATGGACTCGTCTCTGCTGTGCCACCCGAAGCTCGTGCAGCATTTCCGAGACGTGGCCGACGCGAACGGCATCAAGTATCAGATGGAGATCCTGCCGCGCGGCGGCACCGACGCGGGTGCGATCCAACGCTCACGTGGCGGGGTCCCCAGCTTCACGCTCTCCGTCCCGTGTCGTTATGTGCACACGGTCAACGAGATGGCGGCAGAGGCTGACATTGATGCATGCGCTGCGCTTCTGGCCCGATACCTCGAGGACGCGCACAACCGTTCGTACGGTTACGACGACATCCTCGCATGAACCCTGATGCGCCGATAGCCATACTCGGCGCCGGAAGCTGGGGCACCGCGCTCGCAACGGTGCTCCAGCACAAAGGTCCGCTGCGCATCTGGGCACGAGACCCCGATCTCGCAGAACGCATCGAGACGGAGCGCATGAACCAACGCTACCTGCCGGGCGTTGCCCTGCCCGACGCACTGCGAGCCACATGCGATCTTGCCGAAGCCCTTGATGGAGCGGCGGCTGCCGTGTTCGCCGTTCCATCGTCAGGCATGGCCGAAGTCGCCGCCGCCGCAAGTCCGCTGCTGGAACCCGGAACGCTCATCGTCAACGCCTCCAAGGGACTCGAAGAGACCACCGGACAGCGCATGTCGGAGATCATAGCGGCTGCCTGCCCGGAACGCGATCCGGATGCGATCGTTGCCCTGTCGGGTCCCAATCTGGCAACCGAGGTTGCGCACGGGCTTCCCACCGCGACTGTTGCCGCTTCGAGGTCACAGGATGCGGCCGAAGCGTGCCGCCGACTGTGGATGGGCCCAACGCTGCGGGTCTATACCAGCTCCGATATCGTAGGGGTCGAGCTCGCCGGTGCCATGAAGAACGTGATTGCCATCGGGGCGGGAGTTTGCGAAGGCCTGGGGTACGGCGACAACAGCAGAGCCGCCCTGATGACACGAGGGCTGGCCGAGATCACTCGTCTCGGTATGTCACTGGGCGCCGAACAGGCCACTTTCCTCGGGCTGGCCGGCGTTGGAGATCTCATTGCCACGGGCGGAAGTCGGCTCAGTCGAAACTACCGGGTGGGATTCGGCCTTGGGGCCGGAGAGCCGCTGCACAGGGTCCTTGAGAGCCTTGGACAGGTCGCTGAGGGCGTACCGACCACGCGCGCCATCTGCCGCCTGGCCGATCGTGTCGGAGCCGACATGCCGGTGACGCGAGCTATCCACGCCGTCCTGTTCGAAGGGGCGCCGGTCGTGGCCACCATTGACGCACTCATGCGCCGGCCTCCACGTGATGAGGGTTAGCCGGAAGACCTGGACGGAAGTTGCCTACTCGGATTCCGTCCGCGCCGCGCTCCGGTGCGCCTCCAGCGCCCCAACGTAAAGGTGCATGCCCTTGTTGGCGATCAGCGAACCGCAGACGCTGCCAAGGAAAAGGAGCAGGATGCGCACAAGCAGCGCCGCAAATCCTCTGACGATGGCGACCAGCGCCGACTCGTCTGCTCCGGCCGGCTTCACGCCCTGGCCAAGCGTTGGGTCGGTGAACAGACCGTACCCGAGCTTCAGAACGATCCCGATGACCGCCAGACCGCCAAGGAATGTTGCCAAGCCGATCAGGCGTGCGGCAATGTCCGGTCGTCTAGCTGCCGACACGTTGGCCTTCCGACTGAAGTGCGCTCACGAACGGTATTCTAGCATACCCACGGGAAGCCGAACAGCCCCATCCGACATCGTCCTCCGCAGTCCGGAGCAGGGAAGCCCGCATCCGGCGACGAATCGCCTGAGTGTCATCGTTACGAGGAGACAGTCATGGAATATGCGATTCGAATGAAGCCCGGCGGCTCCCGGCGGCTTGAGGACATTGACCCCGATTCCCACGGTGGTCTCAGCCGCGAGGAAGCTGCAAGGCTGACTGAGCACCTCGGTGAGCGGGTCGCAGACCTGGCCGACCTCCTGTTCGCCGCATCCAAGCATTCGCTGCTCGTGGTGATCCAGGGTCGCGATACGGCCGGCAAGGATGGCATCATCAGACGGCTGCTCGGATACGTCAACGCACAGAGCTGCCGCGTTGTCCCATTCAAGACTCCGACCACGCCGGAACTGGAACACGACTTCCTGTGGCGTGTCCATGTCCATGCGCCTGCCCGCGGAGACATTGCCCTCTTCAATCGCTCGCACTATGAAGACGTACTTGTGGTGCGGGTCCGCAAGCTGGTCCCCAAGGCCGTCTGGGAGCGGAGATATGACCACATCAACGCCTTCGAGAACCTGCTTCTGGACAGCGATACCCTGATCGTCAAGATGATGCTTCACATCAGCAAAGACGAGCAGAAGGAGCGGCTGCTGGATCGCGAGCGCGAGCCCGAAAAGGCGTGGAAGCTGAACCTGGGCGACTGGAAGGAACGAGAGTACTGGGACAGCTACACGGAAGCCTACAACGAGGTGTTTCGCCGGTGCAGTACCGAGCGCGCGCCCTGGTATGTCATTCCGTCCAACCACAAGTGGTTTCGCGACCTGGCAGCTCTCGAATGTATCGCCGCCACGCTCGAACCGCATCGCTCCGCATGGATGGAGTACCTGTCCGACCTGGGGGCTGCGCGCCGAAGCGAGATCGAAGCATTCAGGGACGCCCATCGCACAGTGTAGCGCCGCCACAGCGTTGCAGGCCACCAACGGCAGGGTTTCGGGGATACGGCACGGCTCTGCCCGATTTCTGCCTATCTTCCTGGCGTTCATGTTGACATCTGAGACGTTTTAGTGTACATATATATGCACTACTATTTGCGTCTATTTTCAGTGTCAACGGACTGCCATGTGGATCGTCTGTTACCGTATCCCCGACTTCGGCCTTGCCTGCGAACGGAAGCGCCGACCTGAACTTCAGGGTCAGCCCTTCGCTATCGTCGGCGCCGACGACACAGTCCTGACGGCATCCCCCGAGGCAACGGAGCACGGCGTTCGTTCCGGCATGGCAGCCGCAGCCGCGCGATTGTTCTGTGAAGCCCTGACCATTGCGCCCTACGATCTTCCCGCCTACAACGAGATGGCGGAGGCGATATGGAACCGCATCGTCCTCGACAGTTCCTTTGTCGAACCTCTCTCTCCCGAAGAATGTCTTGCCGTGTTCTCCGGCCCCGGCATCATGGATCGGCTGCACGAGTCGGTTGCCGACATTCGCCGTATCGCGGATGCGACTGTGCACACGGGCATGGCGAAATCACGGTTCACTGCCCGCATCGCGGCGTTACGCGACCCCGGCAACAGTCCGGTAGTTGTGCGGGCCGGCAGCGAAACCGATTTCCTGAAGACATGCTCGATAGAAGCCGTTACGGACCACCCGATCGCCCGCAAGTCGGGAGGGCGAGGCTCCGCCGAGCCGTATGGTCACCAGGGGCATTCGGGAGGGCGAGGCTCCGCCGAGCCGCCACTCCGAGCGTATCTCGACTCTGCCGACATCGAGCGGCTCAATCGGCTCGGCATTCACACCCTCGGTGATGTGCTTGCCATAGACGAGACAGACCTTCATCGGCAGTTTCGAGAGAAGGGTTTCCAGTTGCGTCGCCTGGCGCAAGGTCTCGACAGAAATCCGGTACGTGCCCTGTGGCCGCCGACCGTGGCAGAACATAGGCTGCGCAACGAAGAGGGCATTGAGAACGAGGCGATGCTGGACTCTGCATTGCGGATATGCGCCGAGAGGATATCGGCAGACCTGCAACGTCTCGGGAGGCAATGTCGTCGGATTACCCTCACCCTGATTCTGGAGAACGGAGCGAAACACTCCGAAACCGAGCAGCTTCGCAAGCCCGCGGATCAGGCCGATTCCCTTCTTCAAGCAGCTCGCCGCCTCTATCGCCGATACATGGACGCCGCATTATCGGGAGGGCGAGGCTCCGCCGAGCCGCATGCTCAGGAGGCGCCGGACCACGCCACTCAGCGCAACAAGGTCGCCGGCCATGCGGCTGAACCCGTGCCTGACAACGGCACGATGTCGCCCGTCGGCAACTCGTTCAATCCGTTGGTCGAAATCGCACTCAGAGCCTCGGACATCGGCCTGTCCGACAGTATCCAGCCTGTGTTGATTGACGACAACGAGTATTTGCGCGGACTGCCCCATGAACGCAAGGAACGTCTGGACACGGCCATTCAACTCGTCAAGGAGCGTTTCGGCGCCGACCGCATCGCTCCCGCATCCAATCAGCGATTCGGATCGCGCCCCTTTCGCCTCTGGACCTATCCCCTGACCCGGCGCTTGAACGAAGCGATCGAGGTGGTTACCGATCAGCAGGGCAATCCGGTGCGATATGGCCGGTCGGGCACATGGAGGGAAGTTCGCCTTATCCAGAACCGCTGGTCGGAGGCGGAATGGCGCATGGGCAAGCTTGAAGAACGCATGGTCTTCCGTATCGAGGAGATATCGGCAGGTCTTGTGGAGATGCAGCGGCACGGCGACCGCTGGCGGCTCACCGCTGTGGCCGATTGAAGGGACTGACATGTTCGTCCATTTGCACGTCCACACCCCCTACAGCTTCCTTGACGGCGGCAGCGAGATCGAAACGCTGGCGCGAAAAGCTGCCGAGATGGGATTCCCGGCCCTTGCCATGACGGATCACAACAACCTTTGCGGGGTCGTCAAGTTCGTGGACGCCTGCGAGTCTTACGGCATACAGCCCATCCTTGGCGCGGAGCTGTCGCTGGGCTCCCCGGAATGGGACCTATGGGACGGCGAGACACATCTCACGCTCCTCGCGCGCAATGCCGATCAGTACGCAACCATCTCACGATTGGTCAGCGCGGCCCATGCGGAAGGAGGGCGTCTGACCCCCTGCCTCCCCTGGGAGCGTTTGTTCGAAATATGCGAACGGAACGGCTCGGCGGAGCCTCGCCCTCCCACTCCGCTGTGCCTTTCGGGATGCCGTCGTGGGCTCCTATCGTCTCTCATACGCCTTCACCGCTATGCCGAGGCGCGCTCCGTCGCCCTCAGCCTCCAGCATCTGTTCGGACCCGGTTCCTTCTTCATCGAGCTGCAAGATGACCTCACCCCCGATGCTGCCCGCGTATGCCGAGAGTTGGCCGAGCTTGCCGATGCGATCGGCGCCCCGGTTGTCGCCACCAACAACGTCCATCATGCCGAGCGAGCCGATTTCCCTGCCCACGATATCCTCCGCTGCATCGCCACCAAGACAAAGCAAAACGAGGCCCATCCCCATCGGCCACTCAATGCCGAGAGGTACCTCAAGTCGGCTGCCGAAATGGGTGAGCTCTTCCGCTGGCGTCCCGATGCCATCGCGAACACGATCCGCATCGCTCGCGAATGCGGGCCATGTCTGCCGCACCGAGACGACATTACGCCCACTTTCCCCGTGCCCGAAGGTTACACGGCCTCCGAATACCTTCGCCGCCTCACCTATCGTGGCGCCGCCGCCCGCTACGGCGATTTGCCCCCCAACATCGTTCAGCGCATCGAACACGAGCTGGCTGTCATCTCGGACATGGGATACGCCGACTACTTCCTCATGGTCTGGGATATCGTACGGTGGGCACGCAAACAGCGCATCCGCTGTACCGGGCGCGGATCGGCGGCCGACAGTTGCGTGGCCTACTGCCTCTTCCTGACCGATGTTGATGTCATCGCGCGCAACCTCCCCTTCGCCCGTTTCCTATCGCCGGGACGCACGCCCGACATTGATATGGATTTCCCCTCCGAGCGCCGCGACGACGTCTTCCGCCATATCATCGAGAAGTACGGCAAAGGCCACGTGGGCATGGTGTGCACCTTCTTCACCTTCTGGGCTCGCTCCGCTGTGCGCGATATCGGCAAGGCGCTCGATCTGCCCGCCGATGCCGTGGATTTCCTCGCCAAGCGCCTGCACCACAGCATCCGCGCCGATCGAATCGAGGCCGCATTCGAGCGCTATGCCGAGCTCAAGCCGCATCGCAACCTGATCGCCAGATTCCGCCTGCTCTTCGAGCTGTGCGGGCGCATTGCCGGTTTTCCCCGCCATATCGGCACCCACTCATCGGGCATCGTCATCAGTGCCGCGCCCCTCGCTTCCATCGCTCCGCTCCAGCCGTCGGCGCGAGGCATCACTGAGATATGGACGCTTGACAAGGACGACGCCGAGGCGATCGGAGCCATCAAGTTCGATGTCCTTTCGCTGTGCGCGCTGTCTGCGGTCGGCGATGCCGAAGAGGAGATCACCGCACAGGACCCCTCTTTCCGCTACGATCGCCTTCCCCTCAACGATCGGCAGACCTATCGGATGATCCGCTCAGGCTCGGCAGTCGGCACCTTCCAGTTCGAAAGCGCGGCGCAGATGGCTCTCGCCGTCATCTTGGACCCGCGCCACTTCGAAGACCTGGCAGCTTCGGTTGCGCTCATTCGTCCGGGCCCGATCAGGGGCGACGTTGTGCGGCGGTTCGTGGGATGCCGCAACGGCTGGGCATGCGCCGACTGGGCCCATCCTTGTCTCAAGCCCATCCTCGCCAAGACCTACGGATGCATCGTATTCCAGGAGCAAGTCAACGAAGTGGTCGCAGCCATGACGGGATGTTCGGACGCCGAAGCCGACCGTTTCCGCAAGAGCCTCAAGCGCCACGCCAAGCTGAACACCATGGACGATGCGCGCAACTGGTTCATTGATGCATCTCTCCGACACAGGCCCGATATCACCCACGAACGTCTCGACCGCCTGTTCGACCAGATAGAAGGATGGAGCGGATACGGGTTCATCGAAGGGCATGCGGCGGCGTTTTCGCTGACGGGCTACAAGACCGCCTATCTCTCGGTCCATCATCCGGCCGAATACTTCGCGGGCATGATGAACCATCAGCCCATGGGCTTCTATAGCGCGAACACGCTGGCAGGGGAAGCGCGGAGGCGCGGCGTAACCGTGAGACCGGTGGACATCAACGCGAGCGACGACAAATGCCATGCGGTTGACCCCAGGACCATACGCCTCGGTCTGCGCCTGGTCAGCGGCATAGGCGAACGGGACATCGAGGCCATCCTGCAAGCCCGCAAGCAGGCCCCGTTCCGTTCACTGCTGGATTGCTGTATGCGCGCCGTTCTTCCCCAGGACATCATCGAGAATCTGGTGCTCTGCGGCGCTTTCGACAGCCTGCACCCCCATCGTCGCGGCATCCTGTGGAGGCTCCAGGAGACGCTCAGAATCGCCCATACCTACAGGCAATCGCATGCGAACGGCGTGACCGAAGCGTCGGCCCGACGGTTGAAACCGTCACGGAACGGCTCGGCGGAGCCTCGCCCTCCCTCGTCTCGCGACTCGGCGGCTGTCGAAGTTCCCGGCGAGCTTCCGCTGGAGCGCCCGCAGGCTATGGCCACGCCAACGGCATGGGACATTGACGATTTCTCGCCGTGGGACAAGTTCGTCTGGACCTGGCGCATCGTCGGCGTCTGTGCCGAATGCCACGTGCTGGCTTACATGCGCGACTGGTTCGACGCCCATCGCGTGACTCGAGTCGCCGATGCCCTGGATATGAAGCATGGCACCCGCATCCGGGTGGCTGGACTCAACGTGCGCCCCCATCGGCCTCCGACACGGTCGGGGGAGCCCGTGCTGTTTTCGCAGGTCGAAGACGAGACGGGCTTGCTTCCGGTCACGGTAGCAGGGCAGGCGATAGCCACCTGTACCGCCGGGTTCCTGACGTTGCCTGCCGTAGTCGTGGAAGGGGTACTGCACCGACGAGGGCGCGGTGCTACGCTTTATGCCGACAAGGTCAGTCCGCTCACCCTGCGCGATGCCACTGCGCTGCCGATTCAGATCATGGAAGGATCGGAAACGGCATCGGCGGAGGCGGAGGCGGCTCGGCGCCAACCGGCACGAGCCCGCGCAGCAACCTGATCGCCGCATCGAGGCTCAGCCCAACTACATTGTAGTAGTCGCCCTCGACTCGTTCGACGAACCGTGCCGCGCCTCCCTGGATCGCATAGGCCCCCGCCTTGTCCAGCGGCTCGCCGCTCGCAACATAGTCGCCGATTTCATCGGGGGTAAGGGTTCGGAACACCACCCGCGTCGTCACGGCCTCGACGCGTGACCGCTCATTGCACGCGGAATGTCCCGAATGCCACACGACGGCAATGCCCGTGATCACCCGATGGACGCGTCCGCTCAGCTTGCCGAGCATGGCGGCCGCCTCGAAGGCATCTGCCGGCTTCCCAAGGATTTCCTCGCCCTGGGCCTCGCCCACAACGACCAGCGTATCGGCGCCGAGAACAACATCGCGCAACCGAACGGACGCAACACTGCGCGCTTTGGCGAGCGCCAGGTTACGCGCGACATCCTCGGCATCAACGTCCGTCTCGAAGACCTCTTCGACCTCACTGGGAGCCACATGGAAATCGAGGCCGAGCGATCGAAGCAGATCGCGCCGTCGAGGGGATGCGGACGCGAGTGTCAGGTGCGGGGCTGTGCGCTCGGTCAACTCAACACGTGCGTCAGGAGCCATACGGTCGGCGCAACAAACAGAAGGCTGTCGAAACGGTCCAGAACCCCGCCGTGGCCAGGAATGATGGAGCCGAAGTCCTTCACCTTCAGTTCGCGCTTCATCGCGGACTCAAAAAGGTCGCCCACCTGACCGGCGATTCCAGCAACGGCCCCGATCCACCAGCCGAGCACCGCCCTCTCCAGCAGGACATGCCCCAGAACCGCACCGACTATGACGGCCGCAATGAACCCCCCGATCGCACCTTCGACCGTCTTGTGGGGCGACAGGCTCGGCGACAGGCGGGTACTCCCGATACCCCGCCCAACGAAGTAGGCGGCGGAATCCGTCGCCCACACGGCACAGAGCACCAGCAGCACCACGCAGAAACTGACGTCGGCTCCCTCGATCGCCGGGCGACCGTAGACCACCGACGAACTCCGCAACAGGCTGATGCCTCCGAACAGAGCGATGTATGCCGCCGTGCTCAGGCCGGCGCCGACGCTCGCCAGGGATGACACGGAATCGGTATGCTGAGCCACGATCACCTCGACAATCAGGCCGGTCAGGAATAGCCCGATCATCAACGATAGCAGAGCCGAGGGAGGTATGTGCGCACCCCCTGAGCCGTGCGCGGCCAGGAGCGGCAGCGCAGGACCGAACAGGCCCATCGCGGCGAGGATGACGTTGGGCCGCACACCGGCGTTGCGCTGGGCGCGGATCAGCTCCATACCTCCGATCGCCGCGATCACCGTCACCGTCACCGCGAACGGACCTGCCCCCCACCAGCAAACGCCAAGGAGCGCCGGAACGCCAACGGCGGCGGCCAAGAAACGACGGACCATTATTGGGCACCTCCGGCGGCAACCTTGACCGTGCCTATTCCAGCGAAGTTCAAGGCGCTCGGCAACACCCCAAACGTAGCCGGGGTCATCTTGTCGAGTTCCCCATCTATGAGGACCGGCTGCTCCGGATCGCATTCGATCCGCACCGTCCTGCCTCGCAGACAGCACACCTTCGGATGATCGAGGTGCGCCCCACGAAACACACGTGGGAAGGCGCGCATGAACTCGGCACGCCCGCACGCCTTGACGATGCAGACGTCGAGCAGCCCGTCGTCCCAACGCGCGTTCGGCGCGACTCGCATACCCCCACCATAGCCCGTTCCGTTCGCAACGGCACAGAGCATGGCGCGTTCGTCCACTGTCGAGCTGTCCACCGAGACTCTGAATCGGGCCGGTCGAAACGTCCAGAGCGTGCGGATGACAGCCGCGACATAGGCGGATGCCCCGTTCAGGCGCTTCAGCCCGGAGTTGACGCACCGGGCCACCTCGGCATCGAAGCCGCATCCCGCCACATTGATGAACCGCCGGCCATCGCGCACGCCGAGATCAACCTTCTGAGAGGTGCCCCCAACGATGCGCCGGATGGCTCTGTCGGGATCGAGCGGCACACCGACGGCTCGCGCAAAATCGTTGCCCGTGCCCAGAGGCACGAGTCCCACGGCCACGGGCGAATCCGCAATGCCATTCACAACTGCGCTAAGCGTACCGTCACCCCCGCACACGACAACAAGATCGTACCCGTCCTCGACAGCTCTCGCGGCCAGAGATTGTGCCGACGTTTCTCGTGTCGTGACCCATAGCTTGGGCGGATCAAACTGCGTGCCCCTGAAGTGCACTCCCAGCCGATCGCGCACCAATCCTTCGGCGCGCGCTCCCCTGCCCCTACCCGCAACCGGATTCAGGATCGCGACGGCTCGGTGCCACGGCGTCGGCTGCGCCTCTCTCGTATCCGACAACACACGCGCTCCCCCGGCACTTCATTCATCGCCATGAACCACACGCGCATGCCTATTCCCCTCGATTCGAGGCGTTTCCTGCATGAGCGGAACCGGATTGCGCATTCGGGTCCGCCGCCGCGGGGATTTCGCCGGGCCGCTACGCCTCCCTTCCGTCAAACTCGTTAGGCCAAGCTGTCGCCGATGGGCTTCACCACGCGTCAGCGGCATGCAAATGCGAAAGGCGGCTTCCCGTACTCTCGCCTCCTCTCGCATGATATACTTCCAGTGTCAGCTTGTGGCGAGGACGCACCTCGCCTCCGCTGAGAAGGAAGGAGTTGCGACAGTGAGAACCCTGACTCTGCGCATACTTCGTTCGGCGGCAGCCGCCGGATTTGTCCTCATGATGTCGGTAACCGTCCTTGCGCATGATCATGGCGGAGAACCCGACCCGAAACTCGCCGAGAGCGTGGCTCCCGGAGTCACCGCGCTGGGCTTACTGGTTGTCGCCGCAATCGCAACCGGAGTGTGGCTCCACTTGCGCCGTGTTGCCATGATGCGGGCGCTAAAGGTTGAGGCCGCGACGGCTGCGAAAGCGGCTAGTTCGGAACGAGACGCACAATCGTAGGCAAGCCCTTGATGCCGTAGCGAGCCTGCCACCGCTTGCCTTCGGGGCCGCCGAAGTTGGTCATGTCGGCCCGCAGCGCTACGAAGCGCTGCGCGGCCCGACCGACCGACGGTGCTGGGAACGTTTTGTGCTCAAGTTCCTTGCACGCGGCACACCAGGCGGCAGAGAAGTCAATCAGCACGGGTTTCCGCTCGCGCATCGCCGCCGCCAGCGCCTCGTCGGAGTAGGGCTGCCATCGAATGGCCTCGTCCGGAGCAGGCGCAAGAAGCCAGACCGTCAATGCGGCGGCCACGATCCCCACCACGCGGCGTACGGCGACGAACAGGCGGGCGCCGCTTCCTGAGCGGTCAACAAACAGGAGGTACAGGGCGATCAGGCCGGTGATACCCACGAGGGCCGCCCGGGCCAGGTTCGCATTCAGGAGCGCCAGCGGGACTTGAAGATAATAAACGCCCATCCAGACGAGAACGGCCCCGAAGATGTGCTTGACTCCGACCATCCATTCGCCCGCTCTGGGCATGGATTTGACCGAACCGGATGCAGTGGCCAACAAGAGATATGGGAGCCCGAGACCGATCGCCAGCGTGAAGAACACTGCGAACCCAAGAACGGGGTCACGCTGAGTGCCGACCCACTGCAACAGGGCGATCACGGCCGGACCAATGCACGGAGCCGCAACAACGCCCACCATCAGCCCCATGATCAGCGCGCCCAGAATGCCCGATTTCGATTGTGCCCGGTTCCGAAGCGAACCCGGCAACTGGAACTCCCATATGGGCCGACCATCCTTGCGATCGAACTGAGACAGGGCGAGCCCGAACATCACCAGAGCAAACGTTGCCAGAACCCAGGGATTCTGCAGTTGCGCCCCAAACAGGCCGCCTGTCAATCCTGCAGCAACTCCGAGCACCGAGTACATGAGGGCCATTCCGAGCACGTATGCAATGGCCAGAGTGAACTGCCTTCGCCCGCCGCCTCCTGCCTGCGAGCCAAAGTACGAAATCGTGATCGGGATGATCGGATAGACACACGGAGTAAGATTCAGCGCCAGGCCGAGCAGGAAGATCAACGGCAGGGCGACCCAGAGGTTGCCCGCCTGAAGCAAGCGTGAGACAGCTCCTTCGTCCTTGCCGCCAAGCCGGCCAGTCTCGATGAACTGCACAAACTCCTCGGGCCCAATGAACTCGGTGAGCCTGGACATGTCGTAGCCTGGGAAGGCATCGCTGGATGCGGCCGCACCCGACACAGGCTGTGGAGCGGTCAGTACGCTTGCCGCAGGCGATTTGGGCGGGCCGGCCTCCTTGCCGTCGGGGAGCGAGCCGTCACCGGTGTCTGGGCCTTTCGGTCCGGCAGGTATGGCAGCGCCCTCACCCTGCCGATCGGCGCCGCGCTTCGCATCAGGAGGCGACACCGCTGCGCCCACTCCGACCGCAACCTCTGCCTTCGCCTCCGACGGCGGATAGCAGCTTCCCTGATCGCATGCCTGGTAGCCCACGGTGATGCCAAGGGCTTGGCGACCCGATACGTCCGTCGCTACGGTGACAGGCACCGTGACGGTGACGTTGCCGCCAAATACTGGAATCGTTTCTCCTGCAGCTTGTTCGAGCGTCGAGGGTGGAAACGAGGGCGTCCCGATCTTGAAGCCCTTCGGCGCCTCAACCGCCACCGTAGTGGGGATATAGTTCGGCGCGGGCTTGTTGCTCTGGATGTGGAATCCGGGTGCGATTCGGAGCGTCACTCGGAGGGTGAACGAGCTGCCGGGCTTGACCGTGCCTGGCTCCTCAACGGCAAGCTTCACGTGCTCCGTCTGGGCCGTGGAGCTCGCCGCCATGCACAAAACCGCCAGCACAAGCGCCGGCGCGATACCCGCGTTCTGCCTCAATGCACTTCACCTCCGGTCAAAGATCGAACTGCGGCTTCCTGCCGATTGCCGCCATGCCGGAATCCGGCACGGATCGCCCTCGTTGACCGCCGTAGTCTCCAAAGGGCCATCACTCTACGGTCGGCGGGGTCAGGCAGCGGCACACTGCTTCATCATACGACCGTTATCGAGCGTTCGGTTGCCATCCGATCACGGTACTCATGGCCAGGGCCGACATTTCGTCAGGCCCAATCACGGTTCCGGCTCGATCGGTTCGTCTATGTCAGGTTCGGGGTCGGTCGCCTGTTCAGCAGCCAGAAGCTCCGACTCGGCGATCGGCTCGGACTCAAGCACAGCTCTTGCTGCTTCCTCCGCGTCAGCGGGCACCCACACCAGGTACTCGGGGGTGACACCCATCACGGGGTTGCCGTACTGGGGGGCGTAGACGCCTGGCGGGGCTGTATAGGCCGGTATGCCGACTGCCTCGAGAGTGGCAACGGCAACGTTCGCCTCGTTGGCCGTAGCCGCCCTCACAAGCACAATGGCTTCCTTGCCTTCAGGCTCGACAGGCAGATCGCTGACAAGGTCGGCTCCGCAGTCCGGACAGATCGTCATATGAGGCTGGTACTCGGTCCTGCACTTCGGGCACCAAGGCACTGTGGGTCTCCTTTCAATCCTCGCTCTTAGCTTCTTTCCCGTCCCACGACAGGTCAGCTCGTGCCAGAGCATCAAGCGTGCCGCTCCGCCTCAGAGTCCTCCAGGCCGCCAGGAACCGGCGATGCAGGGCCTTGCGCTCAAGATACTTGCGGCGGCACAGCGCCACGAGGCCGGCCGAGCCGGCGTAATCCACCGTCATCCATGTTCCCGGCTTCCGACCGCTGCGAAGCGACTTGCGCAACTCAGCCACCATCCTGGGTGTCAGGACATCCAGATCGTGGATCGCGCCCAGCAGTTCCTGCACCTCCTTCATCGCCTCTATGGTCTCGTTCAGCGGCTTGCCAATGACGGGCTCGAACAGCTCAAGCGTGTAGCGGAGACGCTTCGCCGCGATGCGCATGCGGTGCAGCTCATTGACGCGTGCCGGGTCGCGAGCCCACCGCTCCCATTCGAGCAGCTCCTGAACCCTTGCAGCGACGATCAGGGCGGCATTGTCGGCGATGGTGCCGCCGGGCTCAACTCCATGGACTATGTCGGAACGCCTCATGTCGTGCCTGCCTCGTCGTCCGTCACCTCAACCGATGTCGGCTCGGCCTCACGCGGTGCGCTGTCGGCGTCAGGTGTCTCATCCGCGCCAATGACGGCTCGCACCCGGTCGAATATCGCCTGCGGGTCCCTCTCGGCGAGCCGATCCAGCGCAGCGACGATATCGCCCTGTATCCGTCGCCGCTCGACGCTCCAATCTCGCACGATTTCTGTGATGACGCCGCGCTGCGAAGCGGGTATTCGGGCGGATTCGCGCGTCAACGCAAGGATCATCACGTCCAGATCCCTCGCGCGGCTCAACGAGTCGGTTACCAGCTTGACTTCCTTCTCCAACCGATAGTAGTCCGCATGACGAAAGGCAGGCTCAAACACCGACAGAGCGGCCCGCAGGCGCCGTGAGGCCACCCTCATGTCGTGGACGGCCTCGAGGCGGGTCCCCCTCCGCACCTCTCGTGCGTAAGACAGCATCTTCGCGATCCGCTCGGCAATCACATACTCGCCGTATGCGATAAAGGAGTCGCCCTGCTTCCACGCGGGTCTCTGCCCCGCCTTCTTGCGGCCTGACGGCGCTGATGTCTTCATGCCGGATTTGTTCGACATCCGCGCCTCGGCATCCTTCACCGTTCGAGAGATCCTCGTTGCCATGCGCACCGACCGTCCAGAACCAGCCGCTCCCTTTTTTCCTGAATCAGGGCTCAAGACCTTGCAACGAACGCGGGCGAATGGTGGTATGATTGATTGAACGTTTACTCAATCAGGCAGTGAGTTAGTGGCAGTAAGCTCAGAAAGCCGTCGGCACATACCGCAACAGCGCAGAGAGGAGATCATCTCCGCTGCGGTCAGTCTCTTCTGTGAGAAGGGGTACGAGGGCACGACCATCCGGGACATCGCCCGAGCGGTCGGAGTCACCGAGGGCTTACTCTACCATTACTTTCCCAGTAAGTCGGCGCTGATCGCCGAGTGCTGGCGCCGCCGGTCGTGGCATTCTCGCGCAGTCGCCATTGTCGCAGGTGCCGGCGATCGTCCGGTCGCTTCGGTGCTGGGCGAGCTCATTCGTGACCATCTCGCATCTCTGTACGAAAACGGGCCCGCGTTTCGCATGCATGCGGCGGAGATGCTGCGGAACGGCGAGCTGGCTTCGATGAGTCAGCACTACATTCAGGAAACCCATGCCGCGATAGCGGAGTATGTACGGCGTAATCAGCGCACAGGCTGGATCCATCCCGATGCCGATCCCGACGTGGTCGCTCATGTGATCCTGGGCACAAACACCACGTTTTTCGTGGTTCATGGCACACTACCCCCCGACCAGTGGCAAATCCATGCGTCGGACCTTGCCGCGAAGCTGACGCAGCTTCTGGTTCGATCGCTTGGCGCGCACGCCGGAGCCGAGTCGGCAGACCCTGCGCCTCCGGCATCTGGCCGTGAAAGGCGAGCCTCCATCGAGCCGCCTGCTGAGAAGGAGAGCTAAAATGAAGACCCCCAACGCACTCGTGATCTGCGTCGCCCTGACGGCGGCGCTGATGTCGGCTCCGCTCTTCGCACAGACCGAGGTCCCGACGACAACACCGGGATCGAGGCCCGCTGAGCGATCCCTGACGCTTGCCGGCGCAGTGGAAGCGGCTTTGCGCAGCAGCCCCGCCCTGCAGGCATCCGGTCGTGAGGTCCTGAAGGCGCGCGGAGGCGTCAACGAGAGCCGGACCGCCTTCTTGCCAACCTTGAGCGCCGATCTCGCCCTGACCCATCTTGATGAGGGCGTTACAGCCCAGTTGGGACCCGGTCAGACCCTCACGATTGTGAAGCAGGACCAAAAGAGCGCTTCCGTTACCGCCGCGTTGCCGCTCGATGTCTTCGGCATGATCCGGGCAGCGACCTCGCTGTCGGAGTTCCAGTACCTGATCGCGCGGCTTGACTATAACCGCCTGCGCAACCAGCTCGTACAGGATGTTACGGCAGCCTACTACGATGTCTTGCGCACCGAGGCGTTCGTCAACGTCGCGAACCAGGCCGAGGCCAACGCACAGGAGCGCGTACGTATTTCCGAAGCCCACCTGAAAGCCGGAACCGGCACGAAGTTCGACGTTGTCCGGGCGCAGACCGAGCTGGCCAACGCCCAACAGGGCGTCCTCAGCGCGCGCAACCGCGTCTCCCTCGCACAGGCCGCGCTCAACCGACTCGTGGGTTTCGACCAGGCGACTCCACTGAAGCTTGCCGCTCCTCCCGCACAGCCGGTTGACGATTCCCTGCAGATTGATGCCGCGCTCCAAGAGGCATATCGCACACGACCCGAGGTGCTGCAAGCCGATGCAGGCATCCGGGCCGCCGAGAAGGGACTCGTCCTCGCCAACCGAAGCGTGTTGCCGAGCATCGGGCTGGCCTGGAACCTCCAGCACACTCCCGACACCGGAGCATTCGGCAAGAAGACCTCATGGTCCGCCGTAGTTCGCGCGACGGTACCGCTCTTCGATGCGGGTCTGTCCAACGCCCGGAAACAGCAGGCTCGTGCGGGCGTCGAGGGAGCGCGGTTCAACCGACAGCAGGCGCTGGACGGAATCGCGCTCGATGTGCGGCAGGCATACCTCGACCATCGCGACGCAACCGAGCGGCTCAAAGTCGCCGAAGCAGGGCTTGTTCAGGCCACCGAAGCCTACCGTCTCGCCCAGGTGCGCTACAAGGCCGGCGTAACGATGACACCGGGCGGTTCTCCGCTGCTGGAGATCAGCGACGCTCAAACCGCGCTGACACAGGCTCAGACCAACCATATCAACGCGATGTACGACATAGAGACCGCTCGGACGCGTCTTCTGCGCGCGATCGGCCGCTTTGCGTACACCGATGCCCCGAACCCCGGGCTGTCGCGGCCTGGCGCCGCCAACGCACACAGAGATACAGCCAGGTGAACAAAGAACCCATGATCGGCCGCCCCATCCATCCCATCCGATCAAATGTCCTTCTCCTTGCCGGCGGGGTTCTGAGCCTCGTTGTTGCCGGGTGCGGCAGCCGGAAGCCCGCTGAGGCAAAGGCCGCCAATGCGGGCAGCAACGGCGCTGCAGTCGTCGTTGAGCCGGCCGGCTTGGGCGACATTGTGAAGACCGTCGAGGTGACGGGCGCGCTCGTGGCTCTCCAAGATGTGACCGTCGGAGCGAGACTGGCCGGCAAGGTCGGCTCGGTCATCGTCCGAGAAGGAGACACCGTCAGCGCAGGACAGGTCGTCGCCATCATGGACACCCGCGACTACAAGGCCCAAGTGGACGCCGCACAGGCCGCCCTCGAATCCGCCGTGACGCGGAAGGCTCAGGCTCAGGCCCAGGTGGAGCAAGCGGCCAACCTGGTCAAGCAGGCGGAGACGAATCTTGACCTCGCCGAGCGGAGCACATCGGCAGGGCTGGAAGCGGCGCGAGCGGCTCTCACCTCGGCCGAACAGGCGCTGGCAGTTCTCCGCCAAGGGGCTCGAGCCCAGGAGCGGGAGCAAGCCGAGCAGCAAGTGCGCGCGGCTCGGGCTGCCCTGACTCGAGCGGCATCTGACCTCAAGCGTATGGAAGAGCTGGCGAAAGACCAGGCGATCTCACCGAATCAGCTCGATCAAGTGCGTGCAGCTCATGAGAGCGCCGAAGCGGCCTACCGATCTGCTCAGGAGACCCTGTCCCTTGTCAAAGAAGGCGCCCGAAAGGAAGACATCCGTCGGGGCGAGTTGGCGGTGGATCAGGCACGAGCAGGGCTGAAGAAGGCCGAGGCGGATCGCGACACCCTCAAGGTGCGCAAGGCCGATGTTGCGAATGCCCGCGCCGGACTTCGATCGGCTCAGGCTGGAGTTGAGGCCGCCGACCAGGCAGTCCGACAGGCCCGTGCCTCGGTTGTCCTCGCGACCAACAACCTTGCAGGGGCCCAAGTGCGTTCGCCAATCTCCGGATACGTGGCCGCTCGGCTTGCCGAGCCGGGGCAGCAGATCGGGGCCGGCGCGCCCATACTGCGGATCGTCGCGCCGGGAAGCGTGTACCTTCAAGCCTCTCTGTCGGAGAGTCAGTATGCCGATGTGCGCCTGGGGCAGCCGGTGACTGTCACGGTTGACGCACTGCCCGATCTCACGCTTTCGGGCCGGGTCACCCGCCTGCTTCCCGTCGCGTCGGCTGCCGCTCGCAGCTTCACGGTACGCATAGACCTGGCCCGGGGCGATCCGCGGTTGAGACCGCAGATGTTCGCCCGTGGGAAGATCGTCGTCGGTGAACGCCGCAGCGTCACTCTGGTCAACAAGGACGCCGTCCTATTCGGCGATGACGATGCGCAAGGCGTCGTCTTCGTTGTCGAGTCGTCCAAGGCCGTCGAGCGCAAGGTCCGGATCGGTTACATCAACACAAGCAAGGTTGAGATACTCGCCGGCGTCAGGCCCGGCGACAGGGTCATTGTGTCCGGACAGAACGCCCTTCAAGACGGCGACCCGGTGACAGTGCAGGACGGGACCGCACCTCGAACGGAAGAGCAGTGATCCAATGTGGTTGACAAACCTGGCCATCCGCCGACCCGTCTTCATCCTCATGCTCGTGTCGGCTCTGATCGTGCTGGGGCTGAACTCGCGCAGCAAAATGAGCGTCGAGCTCAATCCGAAGGTTGACTTCCCCTTCATCGCGGTGATCACGGTCTATCCTGGAGCGGGCCCTCAGGAGATCGAGACACAGGTTACCAAGAAGATCGAGGACGCGGTCGCGAGCGTCAACGGAGTGAAAACAATCACTTCGACGTCTCAGGAAGGCCAGTCGGCGGTCACAATCGAGTTCAACATCGGAGTTCAGTCGGACGTTGCCGCCGCTGACGTTCGCGAAAAGGTCAGCGCGATCAAATCTGCGCTGCCTGAAGACTCGACCGATCCCGTCGTCCTGAAGTTCGACGTGAACTCGCAGCCTATCATCTACTACGGCATGGTCGGCAAGCGGCCCAGTCGTGACGTGCGGGACATAGCCGACAACATCGTCAAGCCCAGGCTTAGCCAGATCAGCGGCATTGCAGCGGTGACGGTATCCGGCGGAGACGTCCGCGAAATCAGCATTGGCGTGAGCAAGGAGCGGCTGGACGCCTACAGGATCGGAATACAGCAGTTGGCGCAACTGATTCAGGCAAGCACGTTGAACTTCCCTGTGGGAAGGGTCATCGAAGGCAACCGGGAGTACAGCGTCAGGGTTGTTGGAGAGTTTCCGGACGTGAAGGCCATCGCCGACACCTCCCTCAGGATGCCTGACGGGCGCACTGTTCGCCTTTCGGACATCGCCACCGTTCGCGACACCGTCGAGGAGCGCCGAGACCTCAGCCGCATCAATCGTCGGGAATCCGTTGCCCTTGTCATCCAGAGGACATCTGAAGGCAACACGGTCGAAATCGGCAAGAAAGTCCGTGCCGAGATAGCGCGCCTCGAACAGGAGCTGCCTGCGGACATTGATTTCGTCCTGAACAACGACCTCTCGGTGAACGTCGAAGACGCGGTCCATGACGTTGTCGTGAGCCTCATTCTGGGCGCCTTTCTGGCCGTCGTCGTCGTGTTCTTCTTCCTTCACAACATGCGCGGGACGCTCATCGTCGGCATCGCCATTCCCACGTCCGTCATAGCTACCTTCTTGCCCATGTACGCCTTCGGGTTCACCCTCAACACGATGACCATGCTCGCGCTGTCGCTGGCAGTCGGCATCCTGGTGGACGACAGCATCGTCGTGCTGGAGAACATCTACCGGCACCTGGCACGAGGGGAACAACCGGTCGAGGCTGCCATCAACGGCCGGGGTGAGATCGGGCTTGCCGCGATCACGATCACGCTCACGGACGTCGTGGTCTTCGTGCCCATCGCGTTCATGGGCGGAATCGTTGGCCAGTTCTTCAAGTCCTTCGGCATTACGATCGCCTCGGCCACCCTCTTCTCGCTGCTCATGTCGTTTACCCTGACCCCCATGCTCGCCGCACGCTGGTACAAGGCTGGAGAAGCGGTTGAGGCGGAACGGGGCCTGCTTGGCATGATCAACCGGATGTATCATTGGCTCGACCGGATCTACCGCGCCATTCTCGGATGGGCGCTCAGGTATCGCGGCATTGTCGTCTACGTCGGCAGCGGGCTGCTCGTCCTCGTCCTGCTTGCGATTGTTGCTTCGGTAGCCGGCAGCGCCATAGCAGGATCCCTGGTGACCCTCGCCATCGTGTTCGGTGTCGTCGGACTCCTGATGCTCTGGCGCTATCGGCTCGTGGGCCTGATCGTAACAGGCGCAGGCGTCGCGGCCGTCTTCCTTGCCTTCGGCATCGGCATCGCCGCCGGTCGTCCTCTCCTGAACTTCCGGTTCGCTCCCGATCAGGACCAGGGAACCGTGTCCATCCTCGGCGAGCTTCCAGCCGGCACCGCATTGGAAAAGACCCGGAGGGTGGCTCTCGCCATTGAAGAGATCGTCGCAGGCATGCCTGAGGTGGAGAACATCTTCACCAATGTTGGGGCATCCAGCGCCGGAAGCCGAGGAACGGCCGACGTCGGACCCCAGTACTTCTCTATGAACCTCAAGCTGCGCCCGAAAGTCAGCTTGATGGATGCGGTGAACCCATTTGCCAAGACCGAAGGCATGCGGACGCGCCCCGCTGCCAGGGTCACCGAGGACGTACGGCGCAGGATCGGCGACATACCGGGCGCGATTATCAAAGTCGCCGATGTCAGCGGGTTTCAGGGTGGCGGCGCACCGCTGCAGGTGGACCTTCTCGGCAACGACATGGCGAAACTGAACAGGCTCGCCTCGCAGATACTGGCCATCTTCAGGCAGACCGATGGCGTCATCAACGCTGACGTATCCAGCCGGATCGGGCGTCCGGAACAGCGGATAGAGATTGATCGAACGCGTTGCGCCGCTTACGGTCTGACCGTGGCTCAGGTGGCCCTCGCCCTGCGCACATCACTCGAGGGCGACACGAACACGGTATACAGAGAAGCCGGCAACGAATACAAGATACGCGTCCACTTCGCCGAGCCATACCGCCGGAGCACTGCCACGCTTCCTACGATTGTCGTAGGCCAGATCGCAGGCGCCGGCGGCGTCATGGAGCCGGTTCGTCTTGGCGAGGTGGCGCGTGTGTCGCTTGCTTCAGGCCCGACGAGCATAGACCGCATGGATCGCCAGAAGCTCGTCTCAGTCACGGCCAATGTCAAGCCCGGCTTCGCACCGGGAAACCTGAGTCTGGACATCAACAAGAAGATCGCCGAAAAGAAGCTCGACTTGTCCAACGTAACCCTGAAGTGGGGCGGAGAGAACCGTATCCAGCAGGAGGAGTCCGTGTATATGTTCTCAGCGCTGGCTCTCTCGGTTGTGCTCGTGTACATGCTGATGGCGGCACTGTTCAACAACCTTCTCTACCCGCTGGTCATCATGCTTTCGCTGCCCCAGGCCATGATCGGCGCCCTCTTGGGGCTGATGGTTGCCGGCCATGCGCTGACCATCGTCGCCATGATCGGCATCATCATGCTGGTCGGCCTCGTGACCAAGAACGCCATCTTGCTGGTTGACTACACCAACACACTCCGTGCCCGCGGCAAGACACGCACGGAGGCCATTCTCGAAGCCGGACCGACCCGATTGCGCCCAATCCTGATGACCACCATCGCGATGATCTTCGGCATGCTGCCGACCGCGCTGGGCCTGGGCCGGGGCGCCGAGTTTCGGGCGCCATTGGCGACACCCGTGATCGGCGGCCTGATCCTCTCGACGCTGCTGACCCTGGTGGTCATACCGTGCGTCTATACGTACCTCGACGACGTCGTGGAGCTATGGGCACGGCTGCGGTATCGCCGGACGGGTGCGCCGCAATGATGGATGCTCTAACCCACAGCAAGACGGCGCGGCATACCGAGGTATCCGGTCGGAGCCGCGAAGGTCGCCTCACAGAGGCCATGCAGTTGACACCGCCCATGACAACGACACGGAGGCCGCCTGAGGCATCCGCCACATGCACTTCGGCGAGAAGGTGATATGATGCGACTACTGTTCATCGTCTGTGAAGCCAATGTTGACGAGCGGATCATGGAGTTCATTGCCCAGGCCGGCGCCACGGGGTACACACGCCTGACCGACGCATTCGGCAATGGAGAGCATGGACGGCGTGAAGGGTCGCCGATCTGGCCAGGGCTGAACTCGGTGATCTTCGCTGCTGTGACCGATGAGCAAGCCGAAAGGTTGACCGAACTCATCGAGGGACTGCGGGTCGAGCGGGCACACCGGGTCGCCATCCGGGTCTTCTCCGTTCCGGCAGAACAACTCGTGTAGGATCGCCGCGCACTGCGCGTATAATCCGATAGGTGCAGCACAATGGAGGCGTCGCAGCCCGTGGCGTCTCCGGAGCGCCATGGGCTGCACCGCATCCAGTGACTGCCAACATGCCTACGGAAACCATTGCCCGCAAGTACCGCATCCTCCGCGAGATAGCGCGGTCCAATGACGTTGTCTATGAGGCGCTGGATTCCGCCATGGGTCGGCGCCTTGCGATCAAGGAACTGCTGCTTCCGCCGAACCTCACCGGCAGCGCAAGAGCTGAGCGCATCGAGCGGTTCAACCGCGAGGCCAGAGCGGCGGGCAAGCTCTCGCACCACAACATCGTCACCGTCTATGACTTTGGCGAGGATGCGGGCCGGTACTTCATTGCCATGGAGTACCTCGAGGGCGGCACCTTGCGGGATTTGCTTCAGGCGCGCGGGCAACTCGCACCACAGGAAGCTGCCGATATCGCTGCGCAGATACTGGCGGCACTTGGCCACGCTCACGCAAACCGTGTCGTCCATCGCGACGTCAAGCCGGACAACATCCACATACTTCCTGACGGCCTCATCAAGCTCACGGATTTCGGCATCGCGCGGCTCACCGAGGAGGCCTCGCTAACTGGCGACGGCCAGGTGTTCGGCACACCCAGCTACATGTCCCCCGAGCAGATTGCCGGTCGGTTCGTGGACCACCGCACCGACCTCTTCAGCCTGGGTGTCGTGCTGTACGAGATGCTCGCCGGAAGGAAGCCGTTCACGGGCGACAGCGTCGTCAGCATCACGTATGCCATCATGAACGCCGAGCCGGCCCCGCTTGTCGGGGTTCCCTACCCGCTCGAGCGCCTTGTGTCGCGGGCTCTCAGCAAAGACCCGGCCATGCGCTGGCAGTCGGCGGAAGAGATGCGAACCGCCCTGAAAGAAGCCATGTCGGTGCCCGCCATGCTCGTTACGACGACCTCACCTCCGATTGGCCAATCGGCGCCGCCCCTCGCAGCGACGCAGTACACACCATGGCGGGCGCAGCCGTCTCCATGGCAGGGTCAGCAGCAGCCTTCAGTGCCGCCCGTTTATCCGGCGCAACCTGTGGGAACGGCGCCCGGAACGGCATCCGTCGCCCCGACACCACCCGCGCCATCGGCTCCACCAGGTACGGTAGTTGGCCCCTTCGCGACATGGGGAGCGCCATCCGCGCCACCCGGGGTCCCGCCGCCCGTCGTCAGGATGCCGGCCAGGCCGATCATCGGCGAGGGCACGGCGACTTTCCTGCGCCTGCTGCTGATCAGCTTCGTTCTCGCCGCCGCCATACTCGGCGCTGTGCTGCTCTTCGTGCGTTCCTATGAGGAGCACCGGCAGCACGGCGCGGTCATGGCAATGCGGACCCGACTGGCTGAAGCCGAACAACTCATCGCGTCAGGTGACCTCGAAGGCGCGGCAAGCCGCTACGAGCAGATACTGGTCGGCGCTCCTCAGACAGAGGAGGGTCGAGTCGCCAGGACGAACCTGGCGACGGTTCTGAACCGTCTGGGCCTGCGCGCAGCGCAGATGGGCCAAGCCGACAACGCCGCCAGCCGATTTCAGGCCGTTCTGGACCTCTATTCGCGGTACCCCGAGGGAATGAACCAGGCGGACCTGCAGGAACGGCAGAACGCATATGAGAACCTGCAAGCATTGGCGTTACGGGTCCATTCGCCGACGGGCACCGATACCTACGGCCAGAGCGCAACGCCGCCACCCGCATCCGGCGACATGGGTGGAGCCCCGGCATTGAGCGAGGCGCGCGCTCGTGAATACCTGGAGGCAGGCAACCAAGCCTATGAGGCCGGTGACATCGCGTCTGCCCGTGATCTGTGGACCCGCGCGGTCGGCGTGGCTCCCGGCACCGAGGCGGGCATGCAGGCACAGCGCCGGATCGAGCAGACGATGCAGGTTCCGGATTTCTGACTTACCGTTACAAGGAGGCGAGCGTGCCTCGACACAGCAAACCCATTAGCAAACAAAAGCCCCTTGGCTATGCAGCCGAGGTGGAGGCCCTCCTCTTGGCTGGAGACGTCAACGCAGCCGACGCTCTCGCGGCGATGGCGGAGTCAGGTCCTCCCGAAACCGCCAAGGCGGCCAGGCGAGCGCTCCATCGCTTGGAACTGCGAGGCATCCGTCCGTCCCGCCAATCGCCTAACGCCGGAAATCCGGTGCCGGCCACTCGCGATCAGAAGCACGGGATGGAGGCGGCTCGGATGGTCCAGTCAGACATGAGGGGCGAGCGAGCGTTCGTGTTGGCCCGCTCGGACAGCGCCGGGCAGGTCATCGAGTTCGTTGTCACCCCATCGGGCACCATTCGGAAGGTCACCAGGCTGCCCATCCGTCTGGATGCGTACGTTGCGGACCATCCCGTCGAACTGGATGAGCCCCTCCTTTGCGCAAAGATACCTGCCGACTATGCGCGCTACAGAGTTCACGAGGCGGCGCGGCTGACCCGCGAGCTGAACGAGCTGCGGCCTGTTGGTCTGTCGGCTGCGCTGAGCGAGATCGGGCCGTGCGAGCGCGCCTACGAACGCTCATTGGTCTACGAACACATGCACGCAGGCACAGGCATCGTTTCGGCAGACGACGAGAAGGCCTTTCAGCGCGAAGCCATTACCATCATATTCGCATTCGATCCCCAGGGCGTCAGCGACTTCATCGAAGCATCTCTCGAGGTCCTGAACAGCCGCATTGTCCTGACCGATCAGCAGCGCGCTGACGAACTCAATCGCGTCTTGCGTTCAACCATGGGGCGCATGATGCCGGTCCCGGTCTACGAGGAGGCGCTTCGCAGGCTTGAAGACCACGCGCTGCTGTACTATCTCGAAGGCGCAACAGCCAAGGCACGCACCGTCCTGCTGCAGGCCGAGGAGGGCAGACGCGCTGATGGACCCGCGTCATGGCCTCTGGCCCAGTTTGCCGCCCGCATCGCACTTTTCCGATACGTGAGCGAGGAATCGGAAGGTCAGGAAGTGGAAATGCCAAGCATAGAGAGTGAGGACATAGCGCGTGCGCCGATCATTCATCTTCCTCGCTAGCCTGGCCGTTGGGATTCCCATGGCATACGGGTCCTGGCTCCTCTCGGCGACTCCCTCTCGTGCCGATCAGGCACGATCCAACCGCCGTGTTCTCGTCGCCGCGCATCGCGGAGGAGCATCCGCAGCGCCGGAGAACACGCTGGCCGCCATACGAAAGTCCATCGCGCTCGGGGCCGACTACGTTGAAGTGGACGTCCGGACAACCGCGGATGGAGTGCTGGCGCTCATGCACGATCGCACGGTGGACCGAACCACCGATGGCACCGGCGAGGTGGCGAAGCTGAGCTGGTCGGAGATGTCACGGCTCAATGCCAACGCTTCGGGGCGAGGCGGACGCCAACGGATACCCACCTTCGAGGAGGCCGCCAGGCTCTGCCGATCGCGCACGGGCCTCTACATTGACCATAAGGCAGCGTCCCCTTCGGCGGTGATCGCGGCCCTCGACAAAGCCGCATTCGCCGGCAAAGCAGTCGTCTATGGGACCCCCGAAACTCTCGCTGAGTACAGGAGAATCAGGCCGAAACTGGCCATCATGCCGGACCATCCCGACACCGCCGACCTGATGGCGAAACTGGCCGCCGAACTCCACCCTGAGACATTCGACGGCCATTTGCGCGATTGGACCCGCGACCAGGTTGCGCAGGCGCACCGTCTGGGAGCCGAAGTCTGGATGGATGTCATGGGCCCGACCGACACCGAACAGGGCTGGGCTCACGCCATCGAAATGGGAGCAGACGCACTCCAGACCGACCACCCGGATCGCCTCATCGCCTATCTCCGATCACGCAAGCTCCGGTAGGCTGCTGCGGCCGATTCTGCTTCGTGCGGGGCTTCGGCGTCTCGCCGGTTTCTCACGTCCCGTCGGTCCTGCATCGTCGCCGGCGTTCACGCCTTGAGGGCACCCATCAGCACCGCGCCGAAGATGATCGCGGCGATCACGAGCCCGGCATACAACAGGGCGAAGGCCTCACTGCGCGCATAGTGGAACCGCCGCCAATGCGCCGCTACCACCACAACCGCCATCGGGACCAGAGCAGGAAGACGCATGCCGGTGATGAGCACCACCAGCATGTACAGGCTCAAGACGATCGTCAGAGGCCAGACCGTGCGGCGGTAGCCCTCACGATCTCCAGCAAAGCGGCACATCGCAGCCGTGAAGAACGCGATGAACAGGAAATCCGCAAAGCCCACCACGGCGATCGGAGCCGCACCGGACGTCGGGGCAGGCAGCTTCACGGTCATTGCCTCTGCAACCTTCTGGGCGCCAGGACTCTCGCTTGTCATGATCTGATGGACAGGTCCGCCCATCGTCACGGTCCAAAGGTCAACGAGAGCCAGGACCGCAGCCACCGGAGGCACCATGTTGACGTCTCGGAGCACCCTGGACAGCAGGATGCCGCATCCCGCGCCGAGCCCGATAAACCCCAGCTCGGCGAGACCCGGGATGACCATGATCCAGCGCCAGGGCGGAACCATGAAACCGAAGGCAGCCATCGCCCTCAGCGGCACCACCGCAGCAGCGGCACATAGCATCAGGATCAGCGCGCCGCGCAGCGAGCGTACCGTGCGCCCGAGCGCACCGGTCAACATGACGACGAGCGCCAGGGATATGAGCGTGCTGATGAGGACCGTCCCAATCCGGTCATCGCGGATTCTCGGCGCGATCTGCCAGTAGACCAGGTACGCCGCGATCGGCCATACCGCCCCCAATGGCCCGCTGCGGTCCGGGCTCTTCGGCTGCTGCTGGCTATTCTCTACCGTTTCCTGCTCCATCTATGGCTGGCGTCCCTTCTCCTTGTCGCACGGCAACCGGCTTTGACTTGGCGACGCGCTGTATTGTACAATGGAGGTGAACCGCGGTCAAGCGACCGCGCCCATACCAACCGGGTGCCGACGATGAGGACGGCGCCTCTTGCAGCATATGTCACGCCTCGGAAGGACGTGGCGCGTTGTGGTGCGTCGCACCTTATCCCCGTCGTGTCCATCCGCTTCGCATCGCACGTGCGTTCCGCCCATGGTCGCCGTCCGAGCGTCGTGCAGGGAGTTGCAACCCGCCCTTTGCCACCCACCTCGACTATAGCCTTCGCTGTTTGGAGATACGCCAAGTGACAGATACGAGTAACCAGAACCGACAACTGCGCATCGTGATTGCCGACGATGAGCCGGTGATTCGCATTGATCTGCGAAACACCCTCGAGGAACTCGGCTATGCCGTCGTCGCCGAAGCAGGCGACGGGCAGAAGGCTCTCGAAGCCATTCGCGCACTCAGACCCGATGTTGTAATCCTCGACATCAAGATGCCGCTGATGGACGGCATTGATGTTGCCAGGGCCATCCACGCTGAGCAGATCGCTCCTGTCCTTCTGCTGACCGCCTACACCGAGGCCGACCTCGTGCATCGCGCCAAGGACGCCGGCGTCTACTACTACCTTGTCAAGCCCTTCAAGCAGTCGGAGGTCGTTCCGGCCATCGAGATCACGCTGAGCAGGTGGGAGGAACACCTCGCGCTCGAACGGGAGGCCCGAGACCTTGAGGACAAACTCGAGACACGCAAGTCGGTTGACCGAGCCAAGGGCATCCTGATGGATCAGTATGGTCTGAAGGAACAAGAGGCGTTCCGGCGCATACAGCTTCAAAGCATGAACACACGCAAGACCATGCGCGACATAGCCGAGGCGATCATCCTGTCCCACAACGTCTAGCTCGAGTCGCTGATGCTTCGGCAGACCATGTCCCCATCGGTCCCGTGGATACCATAGGCTCCAGGCGCCCACGATCGTTCAGGAGGCTCTCACATGTCGGCGTTCTCCAGAAGCGGCAAGCTCCACGCGAAGTTTCGCAGCCTCTTCCGAAATCGAGCTCACGGCCCGGCGGTGGCACCGCCTGACCCCGCTTCGGCGAATGACCCAGAGGCCCTTCGTCACGAGATCGAACTTCGCGACGCCGCACTGCGCGAGGCCGAGCAGGTCATCGGCTCGCTTCGCAGGGAGCTGGACGAGCGCCGGCTCGAGGTGGATGCGCTGAGACGCGTCGGAGAGGCCGTCGGGGCCATTTTCGACATCGAGGACATGCTCAAGGTCACGGTTGACGTAGCCATCCACGTAACCGGCACCGACTCCTGCCAGGTCTACCTCCTCGATCCCCGCACCAACGAGCTCGTGCTCCGGGCTGCCGACGAGACGGGCCGGAGCATGATCGGCCGCATCCGCTTGAAGGTTGGAGAGGGCATCACCGGCTGGGCAGCACGCGAACGCAAGCCCGTCGCCGTATCCCGCAACGCCTCCGCCGATCATCGCTTCAAGTACTTTCCGGAAATCCATGAGGAGGAATACCAGAGCATCCTCTCCGTACCCCTCCTGTCTCGCAACCGCGTCCTTGGCGTCGTCAACGTACGCACGCGCGAGCCGAGAGAATACAGCAAGGTCCAGATGCGCCTGCTGTCCAGCATTGCGGGCCAGGTCGCCGGAGCGATCGAAAAGGCCCGGCGCACCCGCGACCTGGAGCGGACCGCAGTCCAGCTTCAGCACCTTTCCGAGGTCAGCGAAGCCATCATGTCGAACGTGTATCTCGACGACATGCTTTTCAAGTTCGTCGAGATGACCGCGCGAGCGATGTCCTATCGCATCTGCACCATCATGCTCGTAGACCATCAGTCGCAGGAGCTTGTCATCAAGGCCACGTGCGGATCCGACGGAAAAGCCCCCATTCCCGAATACGTCTCCAAGCCCCCCGTCAAGATCGGTGAGAGTATCGCCGGTCGAGCGGCACGTGAGGGTCGTGTGATGACGGTAGCGGACGTCAAGAAGCATCCCCATACCCGCTTTCCCGACATTGCCGAGCGTGCGGGGCTGACCTCCCTTGCGTCGGTTCCTCTCATGATCAAAGGCGAGGTCCTTGGCGTTCTCAACTGCTACACCGAGCGGGTCCACGAGTTCACCCCCGAGGAGCTGACCATCCTTCAGGCGTTGGGCGCCCAAGCAGCCCTGGCCATCCAAACCGCTCGCCTCATGATCAAGTCAGCCGTCATCCAGGAGATGCACCATCGCGTCAAGAACAACCTTCAGCAGATCGCCAGCCTCGTGCGGCTTCAGATGCGCTATAGCGCATACGCGACGGTTGAGGAGGCCATGAACGACACCCTGAGCCGCATTCAGGCCATTGCTGCCGTACATGAGCTCCTCCTGAGCCACGACCTCGACAGTGTCAGCATCGGCAGGCTGGCCGAGCAGATACTGACGGCAACCAAACAGAGCGTCGTCGCCCCGAGCAAGTCCATCGTAACCGAGGTGTCCGGCCCCGACGTGCGCCTCCCCCTCAGCCATGCCACCACCTTCGCGCTCGTCCTGAACGAGCTCGTCCAGAACGCGGTGGAGCACGGCTTTCGAGACACGTCTTCGGGCCGGATCGCCGTCACGACCATACAGGAAGACTCCGACATCGTCGTGACCGTCGCCAACGACGGCAGCCCCCTACCTGAGGGCTTCGATCCGACGCAGACCGGGCGTCTGGGCCTGAAGATCGTGGACAGCCTCGTTCGGGGCGGTCTCAACGGCACGTTCGAGATGGAAAACAGCGACGGAATCGTGGCCCGGGTCAGGTTCCCGGCGCCGTAGCGCGCGAGGCCGTCAACCGGGTATACTCCCCGCGTTGTTCCGCCAAGGAACCGCCTGCCGAAGACAGCGGGAGCCATATGGCTCAATGCCGGTCCAAGACCGGGTCCCGCCGAGGAGGGAATGCCACTTTGGACCCGTTCGTAGGTCCTCTGCGCACCTGCCCCCGTCTTTCAACGCCTTCGGCATCGGTCCCCGGGTGGGTCATTGCCAATGGATCGCGGCCATGCCGGTTCCATCGAGGAGGTGAGACGGAACATGCGAAGATCAAGCCCGCGCGCCGACAAGGTTGAGGCCGTCGCCGAACTGCGGGCATCGCTGGAGAAGGCTGCCGGCGTAATCTTCACCAACTACCGTGGGCTCACGGTGAGTGAGATAACCACACTGCGCCGCGCCCTGCGCCCGGTCGGCGGGCAATACCACGTTGTCAAGAATACGCTCATGCTTCGCGCTCTTGGCGACAACGCCCCGGACGAGCTGGCATCGCTCCTTAAAGGGCCCACTGCTGTCGCCATCGCGCTCGACGATCCTGTAGCTGCGTCCAAGGCGCTGCTGACGTTCCTGCGGGACCTGAGGAAGCCGGAGGTCGCTGTGAAGGGCGGCTACGTTGACGGACGGGTGTTCGACCCGGACGGAATCACTGCCCTCTCTAAGGCTCCGCCGAAGCAGGTGCTGCAGGGACAGGTGGTGGGCACGCTGCAGGCACCGCTTACGAACTTCGCCGGCACGTTGAACGGCGTTTTGGGTGAGTTCGCAAGGACACTTCAGGCCCTGGCCGATCAACGACAGGCTCAGGCCCAATAGCGAAAGGATATACACATGGCAGACATCGAAGGCATCATCGCGAAGCTTGAAGAGCTGAGCGTGCTCGAGCTCGTCGAGCTCACCAAGGCAATCCAGGACAAGTGGGGCGTCTCCGCGGCCCCTGTCGCTGTCGCTGCAGCAGGCCCGGCCACGGCCGCAGCCGAAGCCGCACCGGCAGAGGAAGAGAAGACCTCGTTCGACGTTATCCTCAAGGCTGCGGGCGACAAGAAGATCAACGTCATCAAGGCCGTACGCGAAGTTGTGTCGCTCGGCCTCAAGGAAGCCAAGGACCTCGTCGAGGGCGCGCCACAGCCTGTCAAGCAGGGCATTCCGAAGGACGAGGCGGAGAGCATCAAAGCCAAGCTCGAAGAGCAGGGCGCTACGGTCGAAATCGTCTAGTTCAGTTCAGGGGGCCGGTGGATGCGCCATGCGGTCCGCTGGCCCCTTCTCTCCTCGATGAACCCGCGGCAACTCCAGGGCGGCGCTCCGGATCGCGCAGTGATGCACGCCCACGCCAAAGTGAATCTCTCACTCGACGTAGGTCCCCGGCTCGACACGGGCTATCATACGTTGCGGACAGTGATGCAGACCGTCAGCCTTGCCGATACGGTCGAGGTCCAGATTGCGCCCGGACCTGGCGTCAGCCTCATCTGTACATCGGCTGCGACCGGGAAGACAGATCCCGAGATTCCTCAGGATCACCGAAACACGGCCTATCAGGCAGCCGTTGCTGTGCTGGAACGGTCCCGGTCATCGGTCGGGGTCCGCATCCGTATTGTGAAGAGCATTCCTTCGCAGGCCGGCCTGGGCGGCGGCAGTTCCGACGCCGCTGCCGTTCTGCGTGCCGTGGCCCGGCTCATCGGATGGCAGCCGCGCTTCGACGAGCTGAGGCAAACAGCCATCGGGATCGGCTCCGACGTACCGTTTTTCCTCACGGGCGGCACGGCCCTCGTTGAGGGGATCGGCGAGTCGGTTACGCCCGTAGCCGATGCACCCGCTCTCGACGTCGTCGTGGCGAGACCCGATGCCGGAGTGTCAACGGCGCAAGCCTACCGGGCACTCGACGAGCGCCCGTCATCCCGACCGGCAAATACGCCCGAAGTGCTTGAGGCGCTGAACAGACGGGATCGGGATGCCCTGCTCCGATCCATGGGGAACCACTTCGAACGGGTCATACCCGGCCTTGTTCCCGGCGTCGCGGCACTGATGCAAGCCATGGGCGATGCCGGCGCATCCCCGGTTCGCCTCTGTGGAAGCGGTTCGGCAGTGTATGGAGTGGCCGAATCCGCTTCCCACGCCCGGCAGATCGCCGCAGCGCTCGGCGGGTCATGCCCCTACGTCGCGGTGGCGACCACGGTCGGCGCAGCAGCCTCAACGACGATGGAGACGGGCGAGTGACGCCTGCGGCGCAACGTCTGCCTGCCATCCTCATGGCCGGAGGCAGGGCGAGCGAGGCATTCGTCGCTGAGACAGGCCTTCCTCACCGGTCCCTTCTGCGCGTGCCCCACCCCGACACACGCGACATGGGCACCGCCACGATGCTTGAGATCGCTGCGCTTGCCTTGCGGCGTTCGAAGTATGTGTCTCAAGTGTACACGGTCACCGATCTGGACGCCCCGGACGGAACGCAGCATATCAGCGACCATGGCGGGTTCGTCGAGAACCTCTTCGCCGGCATCGCCGCATGCGTCAACTCCGATCGGGCGTGCGTCTGCACCGCCGACATGCCATTCCTGACCGCTGCATCGGTGGATGGCTTCCTTAAAGCCGCCCATGCTGTCGAAGCCGATCTGGTCTACCCGATCATCACGGCGGAGGCATGTGAGCGGGCATACCCGGGACTGCGCAGGACATCCCTTCCTACGCGCGAAGGGCGGTTTACGGGCGGAAACATCGTGCTCATTCGGCCTGCCGCTCTGCTCGCGGCCAGGTCCTACATCGAGGCTGCACACGCCAAGCGCAAGAGCCCGCTGCAGTTGGCGATGATGCTGGGCCTGGGGGCAACCCTCGGCGTGGCGCTATCCCTTGCGACAAGACGCGGACTCGTGTCCGTAGCGGGGCTCGAGTCGGCCGTTTCCCGCCTCATCCATGCCCAGGCACGCGCCGTCGTGAGCGATGACCCGGCACTAGGGACGGACATAGATCGTCCCGAGGATGCCGCGGCGATCACCGCGCAACGCAACACCCCGCGGTGACCGGACACCGGCTCGGCGGGAGCCTCGCCCTCCCACGGAGCCGTCCACTCCCCGGCGGGGCTGTGCCCGATACGGCTCGGCAGGAGCCTCGCCCTCCCACGGAGCCTCGCCCTCCCGAACCGCGCACTCCCGAAGGTCGGCGTCGTGGGCTAATCTACCCGGTCGCAGCCCAATCGGCTCGGCGATCCACGGCATCGGCGACACGAGCCACTGCGTCCATCAGCGCGTCAAACGCCGCAGGAGTCAGGGACTGCTGGCCGTCGGAGAGCGCGTGGCGCGGATCAGGATGCACCTCGACGATGAGACCATCGGCCCCGGCGGCAATGGCAGCAAGAGCCGCGGCAGGAACATAGTGCGCGTGCCCCGTGGCATGGCTCGGATCCACGATTACCGGCAGATGCGTGATCTCCTTGAGAACCGGAACGGCCGAGACATCCAGAGTGTTCCGCGTGTACGTCCGGTCCAGCGGCAAGACGCCGCGTTCGCAGAGGACGATCTGATCGTTACCCTCGTGCAGGATGTACTCGGCGGCGAATAGAAACTCGTCAATCGTGGCGCTCGGGCCGCGCTTCAGGAGAACCGGCTTTCGGCTGCGTCCGGCGGCCACGAGCAACGAGTAGTTCTGCATATTCCTCGCGCCGATCTGGAGCATGTCCGCATGCGCAGCGACCAGATCAACATCGTGTGGATCAATGACTTCCGTGACCGTCGCCAATCCGGTCTCCCGGCCAATGTCCCGGAGCAGCTTCAAACCGTCTTTCTGAAGGCCCTGAAACGAGTACGGCGAAGTGCGTGGCTTGAAGGCCCCTCCGCGCAAGACCGCAGCGCCGGACGCTTTGACCGCATGCGCGGCTTCCAGCAACTGGTCCCTGGACTCGATGGCACACGGACCGGCCATGACGGTGAGGGCGTTGCCTCCGATCACGATATCGCCAAGGCGCACGAGCGTGGACGCGGCGTGGAACTCGCGGGAAGCCAGCTTGTAGGGCCGGCTCACATGAACGACGTTGGAGACGCCAGGCAAAGCCCGCAACAGGTCTGCCAAGCTCTCACGTTCATCCGGAGAGATGGCGCTGGCCACGCCGATAGCGGTATGGTCGCCGCCGGGAAGCTCAAGCGGCCTCAAGCCACGGTCCGCGATCAGGTTGCTCACCGCTTCAACCTCGGTTTCCGTTGCGCCTGCATGCATGAGTACAATCATGGTCGGAGTATAGCACGGAGCCGGCACATACGGGCTGCGGTCTTGATCCCGTCGGCCATGTGCTGCCGTGGGCATTGAGGAGGCAAGGGCGATGGACATACTTTGCGTTGGAGCGCATCCCGACGACTGTGAGAGCGCCATGGGTGGAACGGCCGCGTTGTTCGCTCAACGAGGAGACAGGGTCCGGTTCCTGTCGGTCACCAACGGCGACAAAGGCCACTACGCGGCTGAATACATCAGCGACCCGGCTGCGTTGGCTCGACGCCGACATGCGGAAGCCATTGCAGCCTCCGCCGTAATCGGATGCGAATACCGCTGCCTGGGGCTCCACGATGGCGAGGTGTATGTGAGTAAGGAGACCACCGAGGCGATGATCCGCGCGATCAGAGGTTTCGGACCGATCGGGAAAGGCCCGGACCTGATCATCACCAATCGCCCGTGCGACTACCATCGGGACCATCGCTATACCGCCCAAATCGTTCTCGATGCCCTTTACATGCTGACCGTACCGCTCGCCTGCCCGGATACCCCGCATCTGCGCCGATTGCCCGTGGTCGCCTATTGGCAGGACGGCTTTACGGAGCACGGACCGTTTCAACCGGACATCGTCATTCCTATAGACGCATCCATCGGCCAAAAGGTCAAAGCGGTGTGCGAGCACGTTTCGCAGTTCATGGAGTGGATACCGTATAACGCCGGCTCCCACGACGCGTTTGCAGACTTCCCCAGCGACCGAAGCGAGCAGACGGCACGGATTGGCGCGCTGTATCGAGAGCGCGCCAGGCAGGTCGCCATGCAATGGTCCGAGCTGATGCCGGCCGGGCGAGAGTATGCGGAGGCATTCCAGATCAGCGACTACGGTGATCAGCCAACCCCCGCGGAACTTCGTCGCCTGTTCCCCACGTCAGGAAGCGCGGCGTAGGCGGTCCATCTGAGGATCGGCTCCGCGGCAGTCTTGCCGCTGCCACGACAGGCGACCCTACAGGTACGCGCCTGCCGCACCGAGGTTGTCACGTCGGGTGACTTCGGTGCAGTCCTCTTCGCGGATGTTGGCCTCGACGTTGCGGTTGAGGATGTTGCGCTCGATAACGATGCGGTCGCAGCGCGCCAACTCCACTCCGACACGGTTGTCCTGGATGTCATTCCCCAGGATGGAATGGTCGCGCAGCCTCGTAGTCATCACATCTGGCGGACCCTCACCGTCGGCATACCGGGCCGGACGGATACCGTGGTCCTGGTCGGCTGCCATTCGGATGCCTTTGCCGTTGCGCGTGATGGTGTTGCCTTCGATGCGCCAGCCGCAGCTCGTCAGATTCTCGGGATAGAGTGCGGCGAACTGGCGGACGTGCCCCGTCCAGATGAGAATGCCATGACCGTTGGCCTGCATGTTGTTGCGCTCCACGATGAAGTCGTGTCCGTTCTCCACAGCGATGCCGGCCTGTCGGTTCATGACCATGCGATTGCCGTTCAGCGCCGTGTCCCATGAATAGCCAAGCCAGAACCCGTAGTTGCATCGGTCGGCATAGTTGCCGCTGAACCTGTTGCCGCGGCAGAAGGTCGCTTCGAAGGCGATGTTGGGGCTCAAGGAGCCATCGTTTCCTTCGAAGAGGTTATCGTCGCATCCGCATGGCTTTCCGTCGGGGCTCAGACCGGCCAGGAAGAACCCATCGCCGCCAAGGCGCGCCGCGTTGTTTCGGAACGTGTTGCGTGACGATCCGTAGACGGCAAGGAATCCCGCCGCATCGGCGCCCATGTGCCCAAAGTGCGGCCCGCCCTCCCGCGGTTCGAAGCGGCAGCAGTAGTCCGCGCAGTTGCCCTCGAAGGCGCTATCGCATGTGTCCCAGAGATGGAAGCCGAAGCCGCTGTTGTACGAGGCGTTGTTGTTGGCTGCAGTCAGGTGGCGACACCGGTAAGTTAGGAGCCCGTTCTGCTGATGCTGCAGTGTGCATCCGGCAATGCGGCTTGACCGAACGCGGTCCAGTATGATCCCGGCGCCGTAGGGGTTCTCTGGTCCGCGCCATATGTCGAGAAACACCGTATTGGCCGCCACCTCTGCCGTCGCTGTGATGTCGCACCCCTCAATCACCAGGTTCATCGCGTCTGAAGCGCGAATCCCGTGCTCGAACTCCATGAGCCGGAGGTTGCGCAAGACGACGCCGTTCATGCCCTCAAGCCCGATACCGGTACCGCGCCTGCCGACGCCAACTATGAGCGCACCGGCCCCGTCCACCACTATCTCCGGAGCGCCGATCCGAAGCCCGTTCGGGAGGACATGAACCCCCTCGGCTATCCGGCAGCTCTCCCGAATGACCAGTCCGTCAGTCGGCGTGATCGTCTTCATTCTTCGCTCCCTCGCCCTGAGCCGTCGCCGTTCTGCATACAGCCATTGTCCGTCCTGAACTTGCCGAGTCTACCAGTTCGGTGCCGATTGCCCCTGACCCTGCAGAGCCTGCGTCAACAGGCGCATCGTGTCTGCGTTGTCGGGAGCGGCTGCGAGGGATGCCCGAAGGTGGCGCTCGGCATCGCTGTACCGGCCGGCCTGCAGATAGATCCACCCCAATCCTCGGTTGGCGTCAGGATCGGCCGGTCTCCATCGCAACGCCGTCTCGAACGCTCGGTCGGCTGTGTTCGCCGCTGCACCACCCATGCCGATCCTTGAATAGCCAAGATGCACGAACAACAGCGTCAAGTAGTCCTCGGCGTCGCCGACCGCTCCTCGATTCTGCATGACCCGAGCGTACACCCGCCAGTCCCGGCGCAGCCCCTCGACAGCCAGGTTCGGATTGCGCCAGTCCCAGGTCCGCGCGGTCCCGCTGCCGTACAGCCGATCCAGCATGCGTTCGAGGTGCCGAGCCGCATCGCGGTCGCGCCCCTCATCCACGGCCGTCCGAGCAAGCATAAAGTGGCCCACGAGCGCACCGGGATCGTACGCCACCATCGCAGTGAACAACGACTCATCGGAGTGCCATGTTTCGATGCCACGAATGGTCTGTGCCGTATACCAGCCGGCAACGGCGCAGAGAGCCGCAACGGCAGGGAGATGCGACATACCCCATAGGGACGCTCTCAGAGACAGCAGCCACCGCGCCAGAGGCACACACAACCCGATCACCGCCACAGAGGACCGGTATGGAGCGAAGAGGATGAAGGGCATCGGCAGCAGTCCCGACACCGGCACAAGCGCAAGCACAACGAACGTGATGAACCAGAGCGCAGCACGATCCGTGCGCCACAGCCTGACATACACCGCGGGCAAGGCCAACGCGACGCCGATCCCGAGCGCCATCGGCCACGGTCGCAGCTCCATGATGCGGTCGAGACTGAAAAGGTGCATCAACGTCTGGTTCGGCAGCAAGAGCAGGGCCGCGTACGCGGCAACAGTCTCAGCCGCACGCGAGAGGTGCTCCGACAGAGGCACCCAGAGTCCCGGCGGCTTCGGCATGCCCAGGTAGATGCCCATGGCGAGAAACAGCGCCGTCACCACAACGTAGGGACCAAGCGCGTACCAGCCCGTTCCGGGCAGTTCCGGACGAAGCATGCTCGGGTTGGCGCGGCTCGGACGAGACACGGCGCCTGCCTCATCGTCCGGCCTGGTTGTGCCCGCAAAGCATGCGAATGCAAGCGGAACCAGCGGAAGCAGTGCCAGACTCTGCTCCTTTGTGAAGACCGCCAGCGCGTAGGCCAGGACTGAGCCGGCAAGCGCCAGGGTTCGGCGGTCTCCCCGGCTGCGGACGGCCACGATCAGTCCCCAGGCAAACAGCGCTGTCCAGAGTGCGCCCAACGCGTCGGTACGCCCCCCTATCCACGCTGTGGCGCCGACATGAGCCGGATGGACCGCAAACAGCAGCCCGGCCGCAAGGGCAACACTCAGACGACCGAACGCCGTCAATGCCATGCCGAACACCGCCATGGCGCATGCCGCGTGGGCCACGATATTCACCCAATGACTTGCTGCGGGGCTGTCGGGCCACAGCCAGCGATCCATGTAGAAACTCAGCGAAACGAGAGGCCGGTAGTAGTGGCTCAGGAACGCTCCCGTGAAGCACCCTTTCAAGGAGCCTCCGCCGATCGCCGATCCGTCCATCAGCCCCCAATCGTCCCAGACGTAGCCGCCCCTGAGTGAGCCGACATAGACGACCAGGGATATGAGAGCCGTTGACGCGGCTCCAGCCGCAACCCCGAAAGCTCTGGTCGAGTCGGCCGGCCTCATTCCGGTGCCACTTCGGAGCGCGCGCAGGAGGAGAGGCCTGCGAGGCTCGGGGCTCCGCTGAAGCCAATCGTTAGCATTTCTAACTTTTTTCACCCACAGGCCTTGACAAGTTGCAGCCTCCAAGGCATAATGAAGCCGTTAGGACGTACTGGTACTACCAAGTATGAACAAAGAACGATCCAACACCAATAGAGCTCGCATTCTTCAGGCCGCCGGCGAGATGCTGTATCGCCAGGGCTACAACTCGACCAGCGTAGACGACATCGCCGCCGCGGCCGGGGTCAGCAAGAGCAACTTCTACTATCACTTTCCCAGCAAAGAGGACCTCGGCCTGGCTGTCCTCGCGGTTCGCCGTGAGGAGCTTGAGCGCCTTCTGCTCGGAACTCTGCGTGATGATACCGCGTCGCCTCTCATGCGGTTGCGCCGCTTCATGAACGCCCTGCTCGACAATCAGGAAACACAACTGGAGCGACGCGGGTGCCCATTTGGCAACCTGATTGCAGAGATGACCGAGCATAGCGAGAGAATGCGGTGTTTCCTGAGCGGCGTTTTCAGTGAGCTCACCGCCGACCTTTCCAGAGTGATCCGCGAGGCCCAGAGCCGTCATGAAGTCCGTCCCGAAGCCGATGCCGAAGAGCTGGCCGGTCTGTTTGTGCATGCGATTCAAGGCATGCACCTGATGGTGAAGTGCGACCGGGACTCCAACGCAGCCCGCACGTCCGGCAAGGTTCTGATGGACTTGATAGCGATGCCGTCGCACAGGAATAACTGAAACCAACGATTATTTTGCGAGTCTCTATTAGTAGTACCAGTCAGTAATGATCGCGCAACGCACAGGGAGGAAAAGATGAACGCAACGGGGACCGTCCCGACCACATACGCCAATCGCGATTCCGAGGGCAACATGCACGCTGAGTTCGAACGTCTGATGGAGCGCACGAAGCGCCAGGCATACAACATGGCATACCGAATGACAGGCAACCGCGAGGCTGCCGAGGACCTGACCCAGGAGGCTTATCTGCGAGCGTTCCGCTCGTTCGACCGCTACAATCGCAGCCTTCCTTTTGAGAACTGGCTCTTTCGGATCCTTACGAATCTGTTCGTGGATAGCCTGCGAAGGCGTCCCAAGCAAGCGCCCCTCTCTCTCGACCACGCTATGGGCGGTGAAGCTGAAGATGAGTACGCCTTCGAAATCGCAGACCACGACAGCGACCCGGAGCAGATCATCCTCAAGGATGTGATGGACGAGAGGCTGCAGGAAGGCATCGCTGCCCTGCCGAAGCACTTCCGGACGGCAGTGCTGCTGTGCGACGTGGACGGCATGAGCTACGAAGAGATAGCGCGCGCCATGAATACGAGTGTGGGCACAGTCCGGTCGCGCATCCATCGCGGGCGCATGCAGCTCCGAAAGCACATGCAGGGCAACGCAAAGAAAACCAACGCGGCGCCGCGCTTGAGTCCGGTACCTGCCTAGCGCCGAGATACTCGGCCATAGGCCGACAGGACGGCCGCGCGGGTATGCCACAGGAGGCGACCATGCGTCACCGCCCGAACGTGTTTGTTCGTTCATCATCGCCGAACGATGCAGCCCTTGTGGCCGACATCGTTCGGCGTTCCTATTCGAACCTTCCGTTGACGCAGGTGCCATCCGATATGCCGATCTACCACCCCGAGTACCACGCCGACGCGATGCAGGACCCCAGTACCCGGTGGTACATCCTTGAGGATGCCGGCGAGCCCATCGGGGTTTCCATGTGGCGCACGTTGCCGTCTCTGGCCCATCTGCACCTCCTCTTCGTGGTCGGCGACCGTCAAGGAGAGGGCTTCGGTTCGCTCCTGCTGAAGCATTTTCACGACACGGCTCAGGCTGAAGATCCATCGCTGAGGCTGCTGAGCCTGCATTGCCTTGCCGACGCCCATAGGACGCTCCGGTTCTACAGGCGGCATGGCTACGCGCCGTACCACGCAGGCGACGAAGGACGCGTCGTTGACCTCTACCTCTGGCTGGATGCTGCGAGGCGCGACGATACTTCGTGGCCTGTCAAGCACGACAAGGTACTGATGTACAAGCTCGTCCGCTGACGCCGAAGCATGGTCCGTGACGGACTTCGGGAACCGCAGCCCCGAATGTCCGCAGGAGATACACTTCCGGCCGCCGAATACGATTCCCGAACCATACAGCTACGGCTGCCGGGATCCACGATTGACGAGGTTATCCATTGGAGCGAGCGAGAACTGAACAACGGCCACCGAATGCGCCGATCAGTCGGCGGCGTTTCATTGGCCAGGCGGCGGCGCTGACCGGCGTTGGCGTCGGCGCTGCGCAGGCATCCGTACGTACAGGCTTACAGCGCCCGGAGGAGGAAACACGCAAGATGCGCCTCGGCTTGGTGACCTACAACGTCGCCCGAGACTGGGATTTGGCAACGATTCTGAGAATCTGCAAGGAGACCGGCATAGACGGCGTCGAGTTCCGTACCACCCATCGGCACGGCGTCGAGCCGACGCTGGGCGCCGAGGCCCGGTCCGAGGTGCGCAAGCAGTGCGCCGACGCCGGCATCCGACAGATAAGCCTCGGCACGGTTTGCGAGTTTCACTCGCCGGACCCAGGGGAGGTCCGGAAGCAGATCGAAGACTGCCGATCCTTTGTGAAGCTCGCACAGGATATCGGCGCACGTGGAGTGAAGGTTAGGCCAAACGGCCTCCCCAAAGACATACCGGTCGAGCGCACACTGGCACAGATTGGCAAGGCGCTGGCTGAGTGCGGAAAGATCGGCTCAGACCATGGCGTGGAGATTTGGGTCGAGGTGCATGGCGGGGGCACATCACTGCCTGCCAACATGCGAACCATCATGGATTCCTGCGGACATCCGAACGTCGGCATCACGTGGAACTCAAACGCGACCGATGTGCGGGACGGCTCCGTCGCCGAGGCCTACCGATTGCTGGGCAGATACATTCGGTGCTGCCACATCACCGACCTGTGGAACGCGTACCCGTGGCGGGAGTTGTTTGGACTTCTGAAGGCTGACCGCTACGACCGGTACTTGCTGTGCGAGGTCGGCACGCCGGTGCCGCCGGAAGCAGGCGCGCTGTTCCTCAAGTGCTACGCAGGCCTATGGAAGGAGCTGACACGATGACGCACCTGGCCCCGAGAGCCGAGAGCCGAGAGCTGAGAGGCGAGAGCAGCGCTCCTGTCCGGACACCTCTGGAAACCGTATCGCGCCGCGGGCTGTTCACCGGTGCCATCGCAACAGGTTTGGCCGCTGTGGCATCCCGGTTGGCCCAGGCATCCGACCCTCCGTCGCGCGTCGGCAAGCCGGTCATACGCGCCGGGATTGCGGCCTACTCATATCGAGAACGCTTAACCGGCAAAGCGAAGCCTGCCATGACCATGCCCGACTTCGTGAAGCAAGCCGCACTCGATGGCTGGGATGGGGTTGAACTCACGTCCTACTACATCCCGACACCGGTCACCGCAGCATATCTGGCCGACCTCAAGCGCCTATGCTTCGTCCATGGGCTGACGGTTTCGGCCACAAGCGTAGGGAACGTCTTCACGCATCCGGCGGGTGAGGCACGCGACCGGGAGATCGAAAAGGTGCGAACGTGGCTCGGGCACGCCCAGGCCCTTGGGGCTCCCGTCATGCGCGTCTTTGCGGGCGCCCCGCAACCGGGGCAGACAGCCGAGGAGGCCGAACGCTGCTGCATCGAATGCATTGAGGCATGCTGCGATAGGGCGGCGGAGACCGGCGTCATGCTCGCTCTGGAGAACCACGGCGGCATCGTGGCAGAATCAGCCGGCGTACTCCGTATCCTGAAGGCGGTCAAGTCCGATTGGTGCGGGGCGAATCTGGACACCGGCAACTTTCGAACCGAAGACCCCTATGCTGATATCGCTGCATGTGCCCCATACGCCGTGACGACACACCTCAAGGTAGAGATAGCGCCGAAGGGCGGCAGCAGGCAGCCTGCGGACGTCAAGCGTATCGTGCAGATACTGAGGGCCTCGGGCTACCGCGGTTACCTCACGCTGGAGTACGAAGGGGCCGAGCCTGTCGCCGAGGCGGCTCCGAAGGCGCTCGCCGCGATCCGAGAGGCCACTGCCGCATAGCCGCATCCTTGTCCGGACAATCAGTCAATCACAAGGCGGTCGCCCAGCCGAACCGCTGAACGTGCCAGCGTCTCGGGCAGCATCTCGACGGTCACACGCCCGCCGCGGACAGGCCAGACCACGCGCCAGGGGCTCACGCATGGCACTACCTTGACGGTGATCCCTCGGTTGTCGAGCACCACGACAGCAATCGAGCGCCGCATGCCGAACGTGTGAACGCCGTTGCAGCGATCCAGCACAAGCGCATCGCCCACGGATAACGGAGGGAGTGTCAGCAGGCCGCCGAGGCGCTCAAGCACGCTCGTCGCGCAGAACACGCGCTGCGCAACCACCGTTCCCTGAGTCTCGTTCCTGAGAGTCTGTCCGATCCGTCCCATCTGTCCCATCCGTCCTATTGTGCCGCGCGAATCCGCCAAGAGGACACCGGCATGCCCATGCCGAACCCCTCTTCGAGGAGGAACACCATGGCACAAGTCCCCCGCGTGGGTCTGTTCGCGATAGGTTTGGACACCTACTGGCCGCAGTTCGCCGGCCTGAAAGAGCGGCTGGATGGGTATCGCGCGTCCATATCGTACCGCCTCGACGAATGCGGCGCCGCCGTCGTGGACGCCGGCATGGTTGACACTGTTGAACGGGCCAGGGCCGCAGCCGACCTGTTCAAGCGTGAGGATGCGGAGATCATCTTCCTGCATGTTTCCACGTACGCCCTTAGCTCGACGGTACTTCCCGTTGTCCAGAAGGCAGGCGTACCGACCATCGTGCTGAACCTCCAGCCCGTTCGCCGCCTCGACTACGATGCGTTCAACGCCATTGGCGACCGAGGGACCATGACCGGCGAATGGTTGGCTCATTGCCAGGCGTGCGCAGCACCGGAGATTGCCTGTGTCTTCAACAGAGCCGGCATCCCCTATCATCTTGTGACCGGAACACTCGATGATCCCGAGGCATGGGCTGAGATAAAGGACTGGGTGGCCGCTGCCTCCGTTCGCAGTGCCATGCGTGACAACCGGGTTGGCGTTCTCGGCCACTACTACGGCGGGATGCTCGACGTTTACAGCGACATGACACAGCAGGCCGCTGTGTTCGGGTGCCACTTCGACCTGCTGGAAATGTGCGAGCTTAATCGGCTGCGCGAGGAAGTGACACACGACGACGTCATCGCCAAGCTGGAGCAGTTCCGAAAGGAGTTCGACGTCTCCCCGGAGTGCACCCAATACGAGCTGGAGCGAGCCGCAAGAACCTCTTGCGCACTCGACCGGCTGGTTGAGACTCACGATCTCGGCGCCATGGCCTACTACTACGAAGGCCAACCCGGTAACGCCTACGAGGACATCGTTACGTCGGTGATAGCCGGCAACTCGCTCCTTACGGCCCATGGGGTGCCTGTGGCCGGCGAATGTGAGATCAAGAACGTGCAGGCCATGAAGATCATGGACTGCTTCGGCGTCGGCGGATCCTTCTCGGAGCTGTACCTGATGGACTTTGACGACGACGTAGTGCTCCTCGGGCATGACGGCCCAGGTCATATGGCCATTGCCGATGGGCCTGTCAAACTGGTTCCGTTACCGGTCTACCACGGCAAACCGGGGCAGGGTCTGTCCATTGAGATGCGTGTGAAGCACGGTCCGGCCACGCTCCTGTCCGTTGTTCAGGACGGGCACGGAAGGCTGAGCCTCCTCACAGCCGAGTGTGAGAGCGTCCCTGGTCCCATCATGCACATCGGCAACACCAACAGCCGGTACCGCTTCCCCATCGGAGCCCGCGAGTTCGTGAACCGGTGGTCGCAGGCCGGACCTGCGCACCACTGCGCCATCGGCATCGGGCACGTCGCCTCACGCATTGAGAAACTCGGCGCGCTGCTGGGAGTGGAGGTCAACCGCATATGTTGAGGAATCGCCGTCAATGACCCCCAACCCGTTCCTGGGGGTGTTTCTGCACTCCATCGGCGGCCTTGCGGCTGCCAGCTTCTATGTGCCCTACAAGCGCGTGCGCGGGTGGGCCTGGGAGACGTTCTGGCTCGTCGGCGGCTTCTTCAGTTGGATTGTCGCACCGTGGGTCGTGGCGCTGGCGACGACACCCGACGCCCTGGGGATCATCCTCGCAGCGCCGCCGCGCGTCCTGTTCTGGTCGTGGTTCTTCGGTGTCCTCTGGGGCATCGGCGGCCTGACCTTCGGGCTCTCGATGCGATACCTGGGCATCAGCTTGGGCTACGCCGTCGCGCTGGGCTTCTGCGCTGCTTTCGGCACCCTCATCCCTGCCATCCCGGGCGGCGAGCTATGGCGAATGTTCGGGACGATCGGCGGCCAGGTCACGCTGCTCGGCGTGCTGGTGTGCCTTGTGGGAATCGCGATCAGCGGTGTGGCGGGACGGCGCAAGGAACGCGAGATACCGAACGACGAGGCCACGCCCGAGATGAACGTCGGTAAGGGCCTGGCCGTTGCCACCTTCGCAGGCATCATGAGCGCGTGTATGGCGTTCGCCATGGATGCCGCGAAACCGATCGCGGCAATCGCGGTCGAACGCGGGACGGCCGAGATATGGCAGACCACGCCCAGCTTCATCGTGATCCTCTTCGGCGGCTTCGTCACGAACTCCATATGGTGCGTGTGGCTGTCGCGCCGCAACCGCACGGGCGGCGACTACCTGGCAAAGGGACGACCACTGGCGGCCAACTACCTGCTATGCATGCTCGGCGGCACCACATGGTATCTGCAGTTCATGTTCTACGGCATGGGCACGACGCAGATGGGCCGCTACAACTTCGTGAGCTGGTCGCTCCATATGTCCGCCATCATCGTCTTCAGCACGCTCTGGGGCATTGCCCTGAGAGAGTGGCGCGGGGTCGGCTCAGGCACCCGCCGTCTGGTCGGGCTCGGCCTGGCGGTGCTGATCGGCTCCATGCTGATCGTGGGCCATGGCACGACTCTTTCGAAGTAGCCTGCGCCTCGCAGCGGCTGCAGCGATGCTATCGGTCTCGGCCTTCGGCGGGCCGGGGCGCCAGGCCCATACGGCCACGCGAATCACCTACCGGGGCTGGGCAGGCTCCATCCGATTGGCCAACCGGTCCGCCGAGGTCGTGGTCGTGCCTGCGATCGGTCGGATCATGCGCTTTGCCCCGGCCGGCGGGCCGAACATGCTATGGGAGAACCAGGACCTCGTCGGCCAACTGGCTGCACCCGACAGGAAAGACTGGGCCAACTTCGGCGGCGATAAGGTCTGGCCCGCGCCTCAGGCGAGATGGGGATGGCCGCCCGATATGTCCCTGGACGGCTCACCCTGGACCGCACGTGTGCGACCGGACCGGTCCGTCGTCATGGAGAGCCCGACCAGCACGGCGATCGGCCTGCGCATACGCCGCACGATCTTCATGCATGCCACAGCCGCACGTGTCACCGTCCGCAACGCGCTCATCAACGCGAGCGACAAGCCCGCCGAATGGTCGGTCTGGGAAGTGGCCCAGGTGGACGCCGGCTCGGTTTCTATGCCGCGAAACAAGCGCAGTGCGTTTCGGAACGGTTGCTTCGAGTTCCCCGACAATCGGCCGCCTGCCGACGCGCTCACAATCCATGGAGACCGTATCGACGCACGCCGCCACGTAACCCAGGCCTACAAGATAGGCGGCGATCCGCAGGCAGCCCGGCTTACTGTGCGCAAGGGACTATGGGTTTTCAGCATCGCCGGTCCACAGCGAAGCCGCGGTGTCTATCCCGATGAAGGGTGCTCGGTCGAGGTTTACTCCAGTCCCGATCCGCCGGCATACATGGAGATGGAGGTTCTGAGTCCCATCGTCACCATTGGCCCAGGCCGGAGCGCCGAGTTGATGACCACGTGGACGGTGAAGCACGCGAGAGACTGAGGTTCTCAACGGTCGTCAGACAGGACGGACAAGGCATCTGGGACGCATGCTGCAGCCTTGGTGCGGATAACGGATACGGCGCACCTGCCCTGCATTGCGATTGCGCGGCGCCCGCTCCGAACGGCATGGACGGATCGCGGAATCCAACCGGCCTAACGCCGAATGCCGCCACGATCACGCCGAGAAACAGCACACAGGAGAGCCTGGTGCGGCTTGAGGGCCGGGGGGGGCGAAAACACAAGAGAGCCCGCCTCATACGGAGGCCGGCTCTCCACGATTCCATGCACCTCCATACGGTGCAGTGACTACATCATACTGGCAGCCACTTGGCACCGGTATCGGACGATCATTCATATGGGTGTAGGACTGGACCAGGCGCGAGGGTGCAGTCTCCTACACGATCAGCCTCTCCGATAACGCCACGACTCCCGAACACGAAACGGATGGCATCTGGACCACGGATAGAGCCAATGAGACGGATGTGCAGTTCACGGGCATTGCCTGCCGAGCAGCGCTGCCGGTTGTTCGATACCCTGCCTCAAGACGCGCCGAGTTCCAACGCGCATTCACGCTCCAACGACTCGATGAGCATCCGCGTCTCCGCCAGTGCTGCCTGGAGTGCTCTGATCCGATCCGGACTCATTCCGACGGTTCTGACCTCGTTCAGTGCCGCGAGGCACGCCTGCACCACGTCTACCGCGTCCGAAGCGGGCGTTTCTGCAGCGGCCATGCGCTCCTCGGCAGCCCGCGCCTTGGCTTTCAGATAGCCCTGGAATGCCTCCGGCGGTGCGGTGAGTATCTCCTCCGAATACTCGGGGTTTTCGCGCAAGGCCCTTACGAGCGTCGCCGTATCGGCGCTGGTCAGTTTGTCTTCGCGCACGCGTTCAGCGACCCGGCGTTGCCGTTCCGGCTCATCGGCAAGCTGCTTGATGAACCGGGCGTGCTTCTCGGTTAGCTGCCCGTCGGCGGGACGGTTTGGGCTCGACACGACCTGCTCACCGATATCCGCGGGCAGCTCGAGCAGATCGAGGATATTGTTGACCGTCCGCTCGGAGACACCGAGCATGGCCGCCACATCGCGCGTCGTCGCGCCCGTCGCATCCTGCAGCGCTGCTATCCCGCGAGCGCGGTCGAGTGGCGAAAGGTCCTCACGCTGCATGTTCTCGATCAACTGCTGCGCGCGGACCTCCTCCGTCTCGAGGTCACGCACGATGCAGGGAATCCGATCCAGGCCGGCCATCGCGGCGGCGCGCCAGCGGCGCTCACCCGTAACGATCTTGAACATGCCGACGTTGTGCAGCGGCATGACGGTGATCGGGTTAAGTACGCCGTGGCGCTTGATGCTGTCAGCCAGTTCGGCGAGGGATGCTTCATCTGTGCGGCTTCGCGGTTGTCCCGTGTCCTCGACGATCTGGCTTAGCGGGATAACACGGACGTCCATCGGCGAAGCTCCTCCTGAGCGGTGTAGGATAGAGACTGCGCGCGAACGTCGGGGCGCGACGTTCGGCAACGCATGCCGTCAGGATACCTGAGGAGCTTAGCGCGAAGTTCGCGGAGGAGACTGACGATTCTGTCGGGTCAACGGAGTTCCGTCATGGGGGCAGAAGGACCAAGACGGAAGCACAGGCCGCCGGCACCTCGGGCAATACCCTGCGGGATGCCCCCATGCAGGAACGCCACGGACGGTGACGAGCAGCCAGTCCGATGGCCCAACCAGTATGCTTCCGTCCATCTGCGCTTGCCACTTCAGTGCGCCGGTTCTGCCGATGGAGTCCAGCACAAGCGAGAGCGGTGTGTCGGTGAATCGCGCGGCGAGACCGATATCGGACGGAACGCGAGGGTCGAGGCGGATCGGAACCTGAGTCTGGGCCTCAATCTGACGGAGCGCGACTTTGAGGGCCACGGGCTTGTCATCGGGTATGGCGAGGGTAACCGGCTGGTTGAACAGCGCAGCCTGATTCTGGAACACAAGCGGATTGTTAACCCGGATCGTCTCTATGCGTCCCGGCCTCTGCGTGTTCGCCGACCTCGAGCCGCCGGGTTGCCGGCCTGCCAGGTTTGAAGCCACAAGGGGCGCTTGCGACGGCGGAGCCACGGACACGGTAATCACGTCGCCTGATGTCAGGACGATCGCGGGCTTTGCCACGGATTTGAGGCTCTCCAGTATCTGATCGAGCGTCTTGTCGCGAAGAACGAAGCTGACCGGCCCCGTCACATCCTGATGGATGACGTACTCCTTGCCGGTCTTCCGCAAGAGCGCAGCCAGCACGTCGCGGATGTCGGCGCCGTTGGCTTCGACATGGTAACGCGGCGTGCTGCCATCCGCGGCCAAGCCGGCCTCAACGATGGAAAGAGCACCCGGCCGCGCGCCGTTCTGCGCGAACGCCGACCACTCAGCCAATGTCAGAACGGCGACGAATGTCGCGAACAATCGTGTCATCACTGTATCACTGCCTTTCCGTCTCGTCCGAGCGTTCAGGCTCCGACGACGCGCCAGTCAACGTTGAAGGCGACGGGCCAGATGGATCCGTCTCGCCATTCCGCTCCAGCGCGAGCTCCGTGGTTGCAGACACGTGGATCGAACGAAGCCGCCCGGACGCATCCCTGTCTGCTGTTCCACGAAGCTCCGTGACGGTATCGCCAATCCTGACTCGATCGCGCCATCCGCCCGCAGTAATATCGTCAAGCGCGCGCGGCAGGTGCGGTACCGGAATGGCTGGACCCCTCGACATGCCGGACGCTGACCGCGGAGCATCCGCGGCTCCCGAATCTGCTCCGGCAGCCAGGAGCATTCGCGCTGTCACGCCTCGTTTATCCGCCACATCGAGAATGCTGTCGGGGGTCGGTGCGGTATGAACGACGCGCTGTCCCCTCTTCGGCTTGGCGCGAAGTCTGTCAAAACCCTGTCGAGTCGCCTGACGCGGCTGGTCGTCTTCAGACACTCCGGAAGCCGTCATCGGACCGGAGCCGTTGGGCTGGGCAACGGTCGGGGCAGCCGGCATGACCACACCTGCCGGCGCTGCGACGCGCGTCTGCTGCGGAGTGGCGTCGCGGACTCCTGCGTCATCCGGAGCGCCGATGCCGAGACGCCGCGACCTGTTCGCAAGATATGCGGCACTCGTGACAGCCAGGAGGACGACCGCCACTGCGCCGGCATAGCGCAGACGGCGAACCGGCGATGCTTGCGGACGCTCCAGCGCCGCAATCCGGGCATACAGCCCCGCGCGAACGCTGTCAGGCATGTCTGAAGGGCGAAGACTGTGGAGGGCTCCCAGCGCCCGGCTCATTCTCTGTGCGTCTGCCCGGCACACAGGACACCGATCGAGGTGCACGCGCACTGCGGCGGCCTGGTCATCTGGAAGTTCGTGTTCGAGGTAAGCCGACAGCATGCCGGCTACGTCGCGGCAACGAATCCTATTCTCGCGCATGGGGCCCAACCACCTGATCGTAGCACTCGCGGAACTTCTGCCGCGCCCGAAACAGCCTGACCTTGGCGGCTCCGGTCGAACAGCCGAGCACTTTCGCCATGTCCTCGATGTCCATCTCCTGCAGATACCGCAGGACAAGCACCTCGCGATGCCTGGCGTCCATTCGATCGAGCACCTGACGCACTTCGTCTGCGGCGGACCGCGATTCGATGGCATTCGCCGGATCGCTCGATGGATCGGACTTGTTCTGGAGCGTTTCACCGAACGGGACCCACCTACGCCGCCGATGCGATCGAGCCGCATCGAGCGCCCGGTTCAGGGCGATTCGGTACAGCCATGTCGAGAAGCGCGATCCGCGCCTGAAGGTATGAAGCGATCGGTAGACCTGCAGGAAGACCTCCTGTGTCACGTCGCTCGCGTCATCTTCGGACGTAAGCACACCACGCACGATGTTGTACACATAGGCTCCGTAACGCTCGAACAACTCGTCGAACGCTCCCCGGTCACCGCTCAGGAACCGTTCAACGGCAGCCTCGTCGGGGTCAGACGAGATCGTGGCCGCCTGACGGTTCAACGCGGGCCCCCATATGAGCGGATATGTGCTCTCTCTCATGTCGGACATTGCGCAATGATTGCCGTCCCACCTTTCGGCACCCATTAGACGCGGAAGCACTTCCTCGGGTTACGTGCCGGCCCAGTCTCCCGCAGATGCCCCAACCGTATCCCTTTTCACAGCCACTTGGTGCGCGCCGTATAGGTGACGGTCGCGCTGCCGTTCTTCGGCACCTTCACCGCGAACTCCACCGTCCTCGCGTCGCGCTTCACAAAGTCCATGCTCTTCTGCGTGATCCGCCAGTCCGCCCACAGATGCTCGATCACCGACACCGTTACGTCCTCCGACTTGTGGTTCTTCACCGTCACCTCGAAGCTCTCCTCAACCTCCTTCTCCGAGATACGGCGAAAGCTCGTGCGCTTATGCTCACCGACAATGTCGAAGGCGTCGCCCACAGTCAGGCGCACCGTCTCGTCTTTGGGGGTGTGGTCTATCTCATCTTCACCGACAAACTGCAGGCCGCCCTTGCTGTCCGCCTTGTAGAGCCGCATCCGCCCCTTCGGCAACGGAATCCCGAGGCTCGGCTTGGCGTTCTTCACCTCGATGATGACGTTCACCTTCTTGTAGTTGCTCGTGTCCCATTGCTCGCCCGGACGAAACTCAGGATTGGAGATGCCCCAGAAACCGGTCCGCCCATCATACACAAACTTCTTCACACATGGGGCCTTGTTCGCCGACAACAGCGTCATTTGCTTCTGCTCGTTGTCGCGGACCGTGGTCGTTCCGTCAAGCGTGTACAGGTGGTACTCGAACAGGGACTCCTCCTGGAAGGCGGGAGCGGCAGCATCCATGAGCGCCTCCTGTCGGCGCACGGCCCCCCCCATGCCGCCCCGCGGCTGTATTCGCCGGACGTCGCCCGCGATGAGCTGCAGGTTGGCGTTCTCGTAGGTCGCGCCGCTCTTGTTGTCCAGCGTCACCCAGCCCGTCACGTCCACAAGTTGGTCGTCCGCGCTCAGCACGACAACATAGTCCGCGCGCCACGTCAGCCCCTGAGTCATGTACGACACCTCGGCCTCATGCCGGCCCGCCTGCTCGCTGTCAACAAGCCATAACAGCCGCGGAATCGGCACCAACCCGACAGGCATCTCATGAAGATGCGCTTCGCCCACAGGATTCAGCACGATCCGTCCATCATCCGTCTTGACCACGAGGCCGTTGTATGAAGTGCCGCCCCCACCCTCGCCCGTCTGCGCCACCTGAGCCGTCACAGGAGCCAGGATCGTCCCGGTGATCTCCTTCTGTTGACCGTTGCCGATGTTCTGCCGAATCGTCACACGCTTGCCAACCGACTTGTTCAGCATCGTCAACGGGTTGATCAAGTCGTACTGGTAGTTCTGCTCGCGAACCACGACAGCGTTCGGTGCGGTCAAGGACTTGAAATGCACCGTCGTCGGGTCTATCAACTGAGCCACGTCCTCGACGATCAGCGCCGTGCGTCCCTTCCCAAGCTCAACGGTCCGACGGTCCTTCACCACGCCGAAGTTCTGGTTATAGATCGTCAACGATACGCCGGTCGGCTTGCCGACCTTGCCCTCCTGCTGTCCAAACGCCGCAGACGCCAGTGCACCAGCCAATATCGCGGCCGACAGAAAACGTGACATATCGAAGCCTCCTCGTTCCCGGCGGCCAGCAGCCGCCAGGCATTGGGTTAGACGATGCGACGGCCAGAAATCACTCGGAGCCGACGCCGCTTCTGCGGCCATATAACCGAGCCACGACCGGGTCGAAGCTCGCTAGCCGGCTGCAGTAAGCGACCTACGCTGCGCTGCCAACTCGCGCACCGGCATCACGTGAACCTTCTCAGACAGGCTGTATGCCCTAACACCCGGGTAGATGACAGTTAGGCGCTCGAGTCCGAGGTCCGCCAGCGCGATGTGCATGGATTTCGTGATCCTTGGGGCATCCTCTCGCTTAACTTCCACTCCGTATCGTCGCCCCCTCGCATGCAGGAGCAGGTCCAGTTCGGCGCCCTGATGCGTGCCCCAGAAGTAGGCCTCATCGTAGGGCACGCACTTCAGAACTTCCTCGATTATGTAGCCCTCCCATGAGGCTCCACATCGCGGATGACGGAGAAGGTCGTCCAACGTGCGAAGACCAAGCAGTGTGTGCAGCAGCCCGCTATCTCGCACATACACCTTCGGCGACCTGACCTGTCGTTTGGCCATGTTTTCATACCAGGGCCTGAGTTGCCGCACAACGAACAGGCCGGCCAGCACATCGAGGTACCGCCGAACCGTGGTCTCGCCTATTCCAAGGGAACGTGCAGGATCGGCCGCCGACCAGACACCGCCATGCTGATGCGCCAGCATTGTCCATAGGCGATACAATGTCTCCGAGGGCAGCCCACCGGCGACCTCTGGAACGTCCCGTTCCAGGAATGTGCGGACGAGGCTCCGCCGCCACGCATCGGAGTCCTCATCGCTCTCGGCAAGGTAGGACAGCGGAAAGCCGCCACGGAGCCAGTGCCGCTCCAGATGATCGGAACCGACCTCGCACAGGCCGAACGGGCAGAGCTCAACGATCTCGATCCGACCCGCCAGCGACTCCGAGGTGCCACGGAGGAGCCCTGGCGAGGCGCTCCCGAGGAGCAGGAACTGCGCGGGCAGCGGAGTACGATCGCACAGCACTCGCAGCACCGAAAAGAGGCTCGGTCGGCGCTGCAGCTCGTCAATGACCACAAGGCCCCGCAAGTCGCCGAGGGCCGTCATCGGTTCGGAGAGCCGGGCGAGGCTGACCGGATCCTCCAGATCGAAGTAGTTCGCCGAGTCAGCAGGCACCAGTGTCCGGGCGATGGTCGTCTTGCCACTCTGCCGTGGGCCGACAAGCAGAACAGCACGGCTGCGGCGCAACGAGGCAGTGATCTGGGCTACGACATCCGGACGAGGAGTCATGGAGTGATCTTACCATGAAATGCCACCACATTGTGGAGGGATTTCATGGTATGTGACGTATCCTGACGACCCTTTCACAGCCACTTGGTGCGCGCCGTATAGGTGACGGTCGCGCTGCCGTTCTTCGGCACCTTCACCGCGAACTCCACCGTCCTCGCGTCGCGCTTCACAAAGTCCATGCTCTTCTGCGTGATCCGCCAGTCCGCCCACAGATGCTCGATCACCGACACCGTTACGTCCTCCGACTTGTGGTTCTTCACCGTCACCTCGAAGCTCTCCTCAACCTCCTTCTCCGAGATACGGCGAAAGCTCGTGCGCTTATGCTCACCGACAATGTCGAAGGCGTCGCCCACAGTCAGGCGCACCGTCTCGTCTTTGGGGGTGTGGTCTATCTCATCTTCACCGACAAACTGCAGGCCGCCCTTGCTGTCCGCCTTGTAGAGCCGCATCCGCCCCTTCGGCAACGGAATCCCGAGGCTCGGCTTGGCGTTCTTCACCTCGATGATGACGTTCACCTTCTTGTAGTTGCTCGTGTCCCATTGCTCGCCCGGACGAAACTCAGGATTGGAGATGCCCCAGAAACCGGTCCGCCCATCATACACAAACTTCTTCACACATGGGGCCTTGTTCGCCGACAACAGCGTCATTTGCTTCTGCTCGTTGTCGCGGACCGTGGTCGTTCCGTCAAGCGTGTACAGGTGGTACTCGAACAGGGACTCCTCCTGGAAGGCGGGAGCGGCAGCATCCATGAGCGCCTCCTGTCGGCGCACGGCCCCCCCCATGCCGCCCCGCGGCTGTATTCGCCGGACGTCGCCCGCGATGAGCTGCAGGTTGGCGTTCTCGTAGGTCGCGCCGCTCTTGTTGTCCAGCGTCACCCAGCCCGTCACGTCCACAAGTTGGTCGTCCGCGCTCAGCACGACAACATAGTCCGCGCGCCACGTCAGCCCCTGAGTCATGTACGACACCTCGGCCTCATGCCGGCCCGCCTGCTCGCTGTCAACAAGCCATAACAGCCGCGGAATCGGCACCAACCCGACAGGCATCTCATGAAGATGCGCTTCGCCCACAGGATTCAGCACGATCCGTCCATCATCCGTCTTGACCACGAGGCCGTTGTATGAAGTGCCGCCCCCACCCTCGCCCGTCTGCGCCACCTGAGCCGTCACAGGAGCCAGGATCGTCCCGGTGATCTCCTTCTGTTGACCGTTGCCGATGTTCTGCCGAATCGTCACACGCTTGCCAACCGACTTGTTCAGCATCGTCAACGGGTTGATCAAGTCGTACTGGTAGTTCTGCTCGCGAACCACGACAGCGTTCGGTGCGGTCAAGGACTTGAAATGCACCGTCGTCGGGTCTATCAACTGAGCCACGTCCTCGACGATCAGCGCCGTGCGTCCCTTCCCAAGCTCAACGGTCCGACGGTCCTTCACCACGCCGAAGTTCTGGTTATAGATCGTCAACGATACGCCGGTCGGCTTGCCGACCTTGCCCTCCTGCTGTCCAAACGCCGCAGACGCCAGTGCACCAGCCAATATCGCGGCCGACAGAAAACGTGACATATCGAAGCCTCCTCGTTCCCGGCGGCCAGCAGCCGCCAGGCATTGGGTTAGACGATGCGACGGCCAGAAATCACTACAAGCCCGACGGGACAGCAGACGTGAAGGACGTCCGGCATGTGGCGGCGAATGAAGCACAGCCGTTCGCGCTGACCGTGGATGCATTCGGAGGAACCCGACTTGGGCCTGTATATTGACGGACTCATCATTCTGTTCTACTTCGCCTCGATCACGACTATCGGTCTCTATATGGGCCGCCGCGAGAAGAGCCTGCACGATTTCGCGCTGGGCGGCCGTCGTGTTCCGTGGTGGGCTGTGATGGCCTCGCTGATTGCGGCCGAGACCAGTGCAGCCACGTTCCTCGGCGCCCCGGGCGAAGGCTACGAGAAGCGCAGTCTCGCCTATGTTCAACTGGTATTCGGCCTTATCATTGGGCGCTACATCGTCGGTTACGCGTTCCTAAAGCCCTACTACCGCTACAAGGTCTATACGGTCTACGACTACCTGGGTGTGCGCTTCGGCGCGGTGACGAAGAACTACGTGTCCGCGTTGTTCCTGGTCATGCGAACGCTGGCGTCCGGCACGCGCCTCTTCGTGCCGTCGCTCGTGATGGTTCTCGCCTGGCGAATGTTCACGGGCGGCGAAGTGCAGTTCAGTCAGGCGGCAGTCTCGACGGTGCCCCCTTACATCGTTGCCATCGTCCTCCTCACGATCGTGACGAGCGTCTACACGGCGATCGGCGGGATCAAAGCGGTGATCTGGACGGACGTCATACAGGCGACTCTGATGTTCACGAGCGCTCTGGTGGCGATCGGAACCCTGCTGCACCAGATCGGCGGGTTCGGTGAGCTTGCTCGGGCTGTGCCGCAGATGACGCGCCTTGAAGGGTACTTCATCACGGGCTTCGAGCCGACGAAGGTAACCGCATGGATGAAGGCGGAAGGCATCCAAGCCATGGACGCCTGGCAGTACGTCAAACTCATCCTGGCCAGCGACTACACGGTGTTTTCGGCGCTGATCGCGACAGTCATGGCCAACATGGCGGCGTTCGGGACCGATCAGGACATGGTTCAGCGCCTGTTGACTGCAGAGACGCATCAGAAGGCTCGGCGCAGCCTCATCAGCGCAGCGTTCATGGACCTGCCCATCGCCGCTGCGTTCACGTTCATCGGCATCCTTCTCTTCGTCTATTACACCAAGGACCCGACCTGGCGCCCAGCCGCCAATGCCGATGTGTTCGGCGCCTATATCCTCCACGTCATGCCTGTCGGCATGAGGGGTCTGGTGCTGGCCGGCGTCTTCGCCACGGCCATGGGCTCGCTGTCGGCAGCGCTCAACGCGCTGGCCACAAGCGCGACGAACGACTGGTGGATTCCCTACTTCGCCCGCAAGAGCGACGAGGCCGGCCATGTGCGCGCTGCACGTGTCTTCACGGTGATCTTCGCGATCCTGATGGTCGTGATCGCCGGGTTCTTCGCCTATGCCAAGGTGACCGACCCGAACGTGCGCATCATACCCGTGGTGCTGGGCATCGCAGGCTTCATCCTTGGGCCGATGCTCGGCGTGTTCCTGATCGGCATGTTCACGAAGCAGCGCGGCTCGGATCGCGGCAATGTGCTTGCCGTCACATGCGGCCTCATCGCGACCATTGTGCTGGGCGAACTGCACATCTCGGCAGCCAACATGGTCCTGCCGTGGCTCGGATACGACACCGTCTGGGTTCGGCCGGATTGGCTGCCCCATGTGTCGTTCACCTGGTTTGCCATGGTCGGGGCAGTGACTGTCTTCCTGGTCGGAGTGCTGTTTCGGACTCCCGACCATGTGATCGCCGAGGCCGAACGCAAGGCCAGGGCCGCGGATGCAGGAGACGAGACACCGCCAGCGCTCCGTGCTGTTGCCTGACGGAGGCCCAACGATGACCTATGTGCCCTCTGTGCCGGCCGCATCCACGCCTGAGGTGTTGCCGCCGGCCATTACCGTGTTTACAGCCGACAGAACGCATATCGCACGTCTCTTTGATGCGCCGTGGTCAGGTGAACGCCGCAAGCGGACCGCTGAGCTCATCCGCAGGCGGCGTCTGTGGCTTGCCGGACTGGAACCTGAGCGCCTGTGTCGTTCGGACCAACTGGACGCTGCGCTCCTGTCCAACTTGCTGGACGCCGAGGAAGTCCGACTGCGTTTGGAGGAAACTCGCTTTCGGGAGATGGCGGAAGTTTGCCCGCCCGTCGAGACACTGGTGGGCATGCTCGACGCACGACGACGCCTTGAGGGCTCAGCGCCGAGGGAGGCGGCAGGGACGCTCAGCGCCGCAGCGATCGCGATGGACGGCCTGAAGCGGCGGCTTGAGAGCGACTCGCCACCGTGCATCGGCGCAAGCCTTGCCGTCAGGCTTGCCGGTTTGCTGGCAGACCTCAAGAAGACTTTCAGCGAGTGGCACGCGTTTCGGGCAGGATATGACCCGCACTTCACCTGGTGGACGAGCGCCCCGCATCGGGACCTGGCCGCCGCCATGGACGGCCTTGCCGATTGCCTGCGCAAACGATGCGCACACGCAGACAACCCGGACGCCATTGTGGGCGATCCTGTCGGTCGTGACGCACTGATGGACGACCTGCGAGCTGCCCTGATCCCCTACACACCTGAGGAGCTGATCGCCATCGGCTTGCGCGAGATGGAGTGGTGTCGGGCGGAGATGCTCAAGGCATCACACGACAAGGGGTGCGGCGACGACTGGCACGCCGCACTGGAACGCGTCAAAGAGGATCACGTTCCACCGGGCGAACAGCCGGAACTCATCCGTGATCTGGCGCGCGAGGCAGTCGCATTCATCGAAGAGCACGATCTGATGACGGTACCACCGCTTGCCGCGGATGGGTGGCACATCGAGATGATGTCGGCCGAGCGCCAGAAGGTGAATCCCTTCTTCCTCGGAGGCGAGACCATCAGCGTATCGTATCCCACCGATGCCATGGATCACGAGCGCAAACTGATGAGCATGCGGGGCAACAACCGCCACTTTGCCCGAGCCACGGTCCAGCACGAACTCATCCCGGGCCACTTCATGCAGCACTTCTGCGGAGAGCGCTATCGGCCGTACAGGCGGGTATTTCAGACGCCCTTCTGGACCGAGGGCTGGACGCTCTACTGGGAACTGAGGCTCTGGGATCTGGGCTTCCCGCACACGCCTGAGGAACGCATCGGGATGCTCTTCTGGCGTATGCACCGTTGCGCCAGGATCGTTTTCTCGCTCCGGTTCCACATGGGTGAGATGAGCCCGCAGGAATGCGTTGACATGCTCGTCGTGGACGTCGGCCATGAACGGGCGACCGCCGAAGGCGAAGTCCGCCGTTCGTTCGGCGGCGACTACCCTCCCCTATACCAGTGCGCCTATATGATCGGCGGCCTGCAGATGAAGGCGCTCCATCGCGAAATGGTGCTGAACGGCCCCATGACGGAGCGGGCATTCCATGACGCGGTGATGGCGGAGAACTGCATGCCCATCGCCATGCTCCGAGCGGCGCTGAGAGGTGACCGACTCGCAGGCGGAAGCTTGGATTGGCGCTTCGCCGACTGACGTTTAGACAAACACACGTCGCTCTGGAGGGTGCGGCTCCCGCAGATCGGCAGGAGCCACGCCCCAATGTCACTCTCTGGATTCTGCCTGCAGCTTTGCCGCCTGACCGGGATCGCCTATGTGCAGCGTGTCATAGGCCTGCTGGGATGACGTGAATGCGCCGACTCCCTCGTGCCCGTGCCAGTCGCCCTGATGGTGCATGGGATTGGGCAACCCGGTCTCTGCCTCCCGCCTGGCGATCCACGCATCCATCTGTGCGGTCAGCGCGTCCACAACATCGGGCAGGTCCTCGGCGAGATTGCGGTTCTCGTCCGGATCCTCGATGAGGTTGTAGAGCTCCACCGGCGGCTTGAAGTGAAAGTCAGGCTCGAGCGCACGGATGAGCTTCCATTCGGGTGTGCGCCACCCATGCTTGCGCATCCAGGTGCATTCGGTGATGTAGAAGCTGCTCTCGTGAGAAGCGACTTCGCCTCGAACCATCGGAAGCAGGCTCCGTCCATCGAACTCGACGCCCGGCTCGATGCCCGCCAGTTCGAGCAACGTGGGCACCAGGTCTTTGTGCTGGTTGTAGCCGGCGACACGTACGCCCTGGGGCAAACGCTCCGGATACCGCAAGATCAGCGGCACATGCAGCGTCGTGTCGTAGATCCCATGATGATCGAACCAGCACTCGTGGTCGTAGAGCGTCTCACCATGGTCGGCGTTGATGACAACGATCGTGTTGTCGAGGATGCCAAGGCTCTCCATGGCAGTGAACAGCGTGGCCATGGCGCTGTCCATGTACGCGACGGCGCCGTCATACTGCGCGATGACGTAGTCCTTATCTGTGATGCCTGGAGGCATCCAGCTCGCGAAGAAGTCGCGGAACGGCTTGAAAGCCATCACAGGTTCCATGCTCTTGTTGGCCGGATCGCACTCGTCGCCGTGGTAGAACATCCGCTCGAATGGTGCCGGAGGAAGATACGGCGCGTGCGGGTCCATATGCCTCAAGAACAGGTAGAACGGCTCTCCACTTCGGGCCAGCCGGTCGAGCTCTGGAATGGCCACATCGTTGAGGTTCTGAGCCTTAGGGCTCCTCCCCTCGTTCCAACTGCCCCACCCGGCGAAATCCACGTAGTGGTCGAATCCGCGAGAGGCCGGGTTGCCTCTGAAGCCGACGCACACCGAGGCGTAGCCCGCAGGGCGCAAGAGCTCCGGAAGGGTGGCCACTTCGGGCCGCAATCCGCCCCGGTGGCGCAGGGCCACGATCTGCGTGCTGAAGCAGTCCATACCGGTCAGCATCGAGCCATAGCCGCTCGTCGTGGGGATGTGCGGGCAGTATGTACGCTCAAAGAGCACAGCCTCTTGCGCCAGCCGATCAATGTGCGGTGTTGTCAGGCGCGGATAGCCATAGCAGCTCATGTGGTCGGCTCGAAGCGAATCGATGCCGAAATGGACGATGTTGGGCTTTCGCCGACTGGAAGCGGTCATGCGTTCCGTCCTTCCTGAGAATGATCCTCTGATGATAGCAGAGCGACAACGATGTCGCCCACATTGCTGCCTGTCGGGCCCGTCCGGACCAGACACCCAATCCGATCGAGAAGCGGATAAGTGTCGTTGGCCGCCAGCGCGTCATCGGCTCGCAGTCCTGCCTCCGCGGCGCGGCGGGCAACGGTCGCGTCTACGATGGCGCCGGCTGCATCTGTCGGTCCATCCGTTCCGTCAGTGCCGGCTGCGAGGAGGCAGACGCCTTCCTGCCCGGCAAGGACGGGGATAGCCGCGCAGGCCATCTCCTGGCATCGGCCGCCTTTGCCATGCCCGCGAACCGTCACGGTGGTCTCTCCGCCGAACAGCAGGCAGTCTATGCCCGCTGCGGCCCTGAGCCGCGGCAGATCGCGGGCCGCCCCGGCAACGGTCAGGCCGATCTCACGCGCCTCGCCCTGCATCATGCCCGTCACCACGATCGGAGCATGCCCGAGCTGACGCGCCCGATCGGAGGCTGCATCGAGAGCCGTCCAGATGTCGCCGATGAGTACATGGATCGGTTCCGGGCCGGATTCCTGAGTCCATCGCGCTGCGCCGGCCCGAGCGGCGGCAGCCACCGACTGCGGCACGCCGGCAAAGAGCCCGTACTTTCGCAGCACTGCCTCGGGGTCGTCATGATCGGTTGTTCCGGTCCAGCACGGCCCGGATCCGATGCTCTCCAAAGGACTGCCGAGCACATCCGACAGAACGAGGCAGACGGCCTGGGCGGGCGCAATCAACCTCGCCAGGCCGCCGCGCTTCAGTTGGGACATGCACGCGCGAACTGAGTTTACTTCCTCGATGACCGCCCCGGAACGCAAGAGCAGTTCGGTCGTGACACGGATATCGTTCAGCGTGATGCCGTGGCCGGGCAGTTCCATCAGCGCCGACGCGCCGCCCGAGATCAGGACAATCACCAGGTCCCCCTGCTCGGCTGCTTCAGCCAGACCAGCTACAGCCTCGCCCCCGAATACCGATCCCTCATCGGGGACAGGATGGCCTGCCTCCAGAACCTTCGTCCGAACGGTCGGTCCGCCATGGCCATGCTTGGTGACCACGACACCTTCAGCCAGGCGAGATCCCAGAACCGCTTCGACCGCCTGCGCCATGCCGGTCGCCGCCTTGCCCGCACCAACCAGGCAGATCCTTCGGAAGTCATCGAGGGCCAGCCGATGATCGCCCGCTTGGAGGACACCATCGTTGACCCTGAGAGCCCTTTGAACCAGGCGGTCTGCCGACACTGCCGCCAGGGCCGCATCGTAGATTGCGAGCGCATCGCGAGAAGCAGAACCCAGTGGGCCTGCCACAATGGGACGCATGAGTGCCGATATCTCCAGTTCACGGTTTGGTCCGGTGTTCGCCTGTTCTCGACCGATGTCCTCCATTGTCGGGCCGCTGCATTGCCGCTATAATCGGCACAAGGCGAAACCATAAGCACACTGGCGCGGTAACATGCGAGGGTGTGGGGCCAACTTCGGCTCGGCGCTCAACCACCGGCGGCTGAGTGCAACGCGTACCGATGCCCCGGCAAGGAGAAGAGGATGCCCAGGACCTTTGGCGTGATCGGAACACTTGTTCTGCTGGCAGTCTGGCCGTTGAGCGCCTCAGCGGATGCGCTCAAGGAAGGTCGCGACCTGTACAAAGCCGGGAAGTACGCGCAGGCCGCAGTCAAGCTCGAACAGGCGACGCGTGAAGACCCCAACAACCCCAAAGCATGGTGGATGCTCAACTTCGCCTACAACAAGCTTCAGCGATATGCCGATGCACTCCGGGCCGCAGAAAACGCAGGACGAATGGACCCTTCGCATGGATTCGCATCTGAGCCCGGAAAGTACGAAGAGACAATCGCCAGACTGCGCAAGAAGGCCCGCTCGAGCGGTCGTCGAGACCCCCTCGGCCGGCCCTTGCTTGGAAACGGTTCTCGATCAGCCCGAACGTCCGAGCCCCCCCTCGACAACAGCATGGTGACCCAACTGACGTCACGCGGTATGTACCTCGAAGCAGGCATAGCCGTGGACGCCCGGAGGCTCGAGGCTGTCATCCGCGAACTGCGGCCGGTCCAGGTTCGGTTCCTCGTCTTCAACAACCGTGCGGGATCGTCGGCATTGTCGCGCGAGGCAGACCGGGTCAGGAACTACCTTGGCATTGCTGACGGCTATGTCATCGCGTGCAGCAAGGCCGGCGTGGCGGCATCGAGCAAGGCGCTCAACAAGGACACCCTCCGCGAACTGACACGGCAGGTTGCCCCACAGATGGAAGGAGGCGACTACACAGGCGCGCTGGAGCGGCTCGCACGGAGTCTGGCGGCTACGCGCCAGGCTCAGGTGGCCCGCATGCGCACCACTGGCGCTCTGGTCGTCGGCGGCATTGGTGCCCTGGTTTTCGGATGGGTTATCTCGCGCAGGATTCGTCACAAGCGCGCCATGAAGGAGCGTCTTGCTCTCGTCGAGCATTCGAAGTCCGAGATCGTCGCCCAAATGAACTACCTGGAGGACTCACTGAGCGCAGCGCCGGCGGAGATGGCCGCAACGGTGAAGCAGGCCAGGCTGGACGCCGGCTCCAAGCTCGATGAAGCGTCGCGCATCATCGTCCGCGCCCGATCGGAGTACGATCTCACTCGTGCACAGAAGCTGCTTGACGAGGCATCGAATGCGGTGGCCCGCGGACGCGATGCACTTGAAGGCAGGGCCACTTCCGGCGCGGCCCGAACCGGTGGTGGATTGCCGCCGGTTTACGGCGCTGCAGTGTCCCGTTCCGGCCCGGACACGGACTGGGACGCCGTTCCCGAGGATCAGCGCGGAGTCTGCTTCTTCTGCGCTCGTCCCTCACTCCTGACCGAACTGACGCCCGTAACCGTTGAGCTCGACGGTGAGACCCGACGCGTCCTGGCCTGCTCGGAGGACTACCGGGTCATCAAGACCGGAGAGGCTCCGCGCATACGCGCTTTCGACCGCGGCGGCCGTCTGGTGCCCTGGTATGCCGACGACTCCTACGATCCCTATCGCGACTACTACGGACGCGGCTATGGCGACCGGTCCATCCTGACCGACCTGGTCATGCTCCATATGGTGGATCGTATGTTCTGGGACTGGGAGCGCCCGACATGGGGATGGGGCGGCGGCCATGGAAACTACTGGGATGGGTACGCCTTCTGGCCGGACCATCACCATTGGCACGATCATCAAATCGAACGCGCCGCATCGAGCAGCTTCGACCGAGACGAGGCCGCAGACGCAGCCGGGACCGATTTCCTCGGGTCCGGTATGGGAAGCGACTCCTTCGATAGTGCGGGCACAGACTTCCTGGGCACAGACAACTCTTAGGCCGAGGCAGTCGCACCCATGCGCTATCCTCGGATTCTTTTCTACGCCATCAACGGGCTCGGATTGGGCCACGTAACCCGCTTGCTCGCCATCGGCAGAAAGCTCCGCATCCTCGTTCCTGAAGCCGAGATCGTCTATTTCACCAGCTCTGAGGCTGAGGACGTCATCTTCCGGGAAGGGTTCGCCGCATTCAAAGTTCCCTCGAAGACCCTCAGGTGCGCAGCCAAGCTTCGCCCTTCGACGTATGCCAAGATGCTTCAGACGGTGACGCTGAACTTGGCCGCATCGTTCCATCCGCACGTGCTCGTAGTGGACACGTTCCCGGCAGGCACACTGCAGGAACTGCTGCCGGTCCTGCGCTGGGATTCGCGCAAGGTCTTCGTGTTCCGCGTTCAGCGTCCATCCGCCGCGCAATCGCCGTTGACTCAGTCGGCGCTCGCGCTCTACGACCTTGCGATCATGCCGCATCACGAAGGGGAGGTTGAGGCGCCTCTGCCGCAAGGATTGCGCTCGGTGTGGGCCGGTCCCATCGTCATCCGAGACCGGGACGACGCGCTTCCCCGACAGGAGGCCCGAGCCAGGCTCGGATTGCCGCCGACCGGTCCAGTCGTGTACGTCACCTATGGGGGCGGAGGCGACGCTGCCATGGACCGCGCGCTTCAGCAGACCATCGAGGCTCTGTCGGGCGAGCCATTCACGGTCGCTGTTCCCAATGCACCATTGTACAGAGGCACACTCCCGCACGGGGCTGAGTTACCGCAGAATGTGAGAATAGTGACGCACTACCCGATGGCGGAGATGTACGCCGCCTTCGACGCCGCCATCAGCGCCGCGGGCTACAACACCGCAATGGAGCTCCTGCACCATGGCGTACCGACCGCGCTGGTGCCCTTCCCGAGGCAGGTGGATGACCAGTACGCCCGAGCTTCGTCGTTGGCCGCCGATGGTGCCGCACTTATGGTTGAGGAACTGACGGTGAGCTCGCTGAAAGACGCGGCGAACGCACTGCTTGACACGTCTCGCGCCGTGGCGCTTCGGACTGCAGCTCAACGTCGTGTTCCGGCCAACGGCGCCCACGCGGCCGCTCAGGCCATTGCGGCGCTCTGGCAACCGTAGCAGTTCGCAGGGTTACCGGCCCTGATAGCCCCCGCTCATGGTCCCACCGCCACCGCTGTACTGCCCGGCGCCACCGCTGTACTGCCCGGCGCCTCCGCTGTACTGCCCGGGGCCCCTCTGAAAGCCGCCGGAATAGGGCATTCCGCCGCTGGGCACCTGGCCACCGGATGCGCCGCTCATGCTCCGAAATGCCTCGGCGCCGCGCCTGGCGGCAGCCTCCGAGGCTTTCTTCGGATCGTATGAGGTGCGAGGCCGCTGAGCGATGAAGTACACGCCGGCAGCCACGGCCGCCAGCGCTACGATGATCAGAACAGCCACGACGGGGTTGACTTCCCGATTCACAATGGGTCTCCTAGTTGAAGGTCGCAATATTCGCCCGGCCACACGATTCCGGTATAGAGCATATTATACAACCGCACGCCCATTCCCTTGTGTGCGGGCCGGAGTCAGGGGCGAGTGCTATAATGACGCCGACCCGCGTCGTCGGCACGTGTAGCGAGTCCAGCCCCCTTGCCACCCGTGCTCTCGGACCGCTGAAGCAGGGACGCCCCGTGGAAACGTATTCCCAGGATCACATCAGGAACTTCTGCATTATCGCCCATGTGGATCACGGCAAGTCCACCCTTGCCGACCGGATCCTCGAGCATACGGGCGCCATTGCCGAGCGGGACATGCAGGACCAGTTGCTCGATACCATGGATATCGAGCGCGAACGGGGCATCACGATCAAGATGACGGCCGTACGCCTGACCTACAGGGCAGATGACGGCCAGGACTACGAGCTGAACCTCATTGACACACCCGGCCATGTTGACTTCACCTACGAGGTGTCGCGCTCTCTCGCGGCGTGCGAGGGGGCAGTCCTCGTCGTTGATGCCGCGCAAGGAGTCGAGGCGCAGACGGTCAGCAACGTCAACCTCGCCTACAACCACAACCTGATCCTCATACCGGTCATCAACAAAGTGGACCTGCCGGCCGCCGATCCTGAGCGTGTGCGAGAGGACATCGAGAACGTCCTGGCAGTCGAGGCGCACGATGCCGTGCTGGCAAGCGGCAAGCTTGGTCTGGGCACCCACGAGGTGCTCGAACAGGTCGTGCGACGTGTTCCGCCTCCATCAGGCAATCCGACGGCGCCGCTCCGGGCGCTCGTGTTCGACAGCCACTTCGATACATACCTCGGGGTGGTCTGCTATGTTCGGATCGTTGACGGGAGCGTACGCCCGGGTCAGCAGATCAAGTTCATGGCGTCCGGTCGTGAGTTCGAGGTCAACACCGTCGGCATATTCCGGCCGCAGATGGCGCAGACCGAAGCCCTTTTGACCGGTGAGGTGGGATTCCTGACGGCGTCCATCAAGCGGATTGGAGAGGCCAATGTCGGCGACACTGTCACCGACGCTCAGAGACCGGCATCCGAGCCGTTGCCGGGATACCGCAAGGCAAAGCCGATGGTCTTCTGCGGCCTTTATCCGGTTGACAGCCGCGACTACCCCGACCTTCGTGAAGCGCTTGAGAAGCTTCAGTTGAACGACGCCGCGCTCTCGTTCGAACCTGAGACATCAGCGGCGCTCGGTTTCGGGTACCGTTGCGGTTTTCTGGGTCTCCTGCACATGGAGATCATCCAGGAGCGGCTCGAGCGCGAGTTCGGGCTTCGGCTCATTGCCACCTCGCCATCGGTGGTGTTCCGCGTTCAGCGAACCGACGGCACGCAGGTCGAAGTCGAGAACCCCGCCAATCTCCCGGACCCGTCACAGATCAGCGTGATCGAGGAGCCCTACGTTGACGCAACGGTGTTCGTGCCGTCGGCGTTCATCGGGGCGGTGATGGAGCTGGCGCGCGATCGGCGAGGCGAGTTCGTGCATATGGAGCATATCACCCACGGAACGTCCACCTCGGCCTCCAAAGCAGGCTCACAGCTTGACCGCGTGATACTCCACTATCGCCTGCCTCTGGCAGAGATACTTCTTGACTTCTACGATCAGTTGAAGAGCCGAACACGGGGCTATGCGTCCTTCGACTATGAGCCGTCGGGGTACCGCGAGGGCAAACTGATCAAGCTCGACATTGTCGTCAACGGCGAGGTTGTTGACGCCCTCTCGCTCATCACCCATCGCGACAAAGCCTATCACCGCGCCAGGGCTCTGACCGAGAAGATGAAGGAAGTCGTTCCCAGACAGCAGTTCGAGGTGCGCATCCAGGCAGCCATCGGAGGCAAGGTCATCGCGGCGGAGTCGGTTCGTCCGTTTCGGAAGAACGTCACGGCCAAGTGCTACGGCGGCGACATCACACGCAAGCGCAAGCTTCTGGAGAAGCAGAAGGAAGGCAAACGGCGGATGAAGCAGATCGGGAACGTCGAAATCCCGCAGGAAGCATTCCTGAGTGTTCTCAAGATCGGATAGCATCCCATGAGCAATGCCCCGGTCCCTGGAGACGCATCCATCCTGGTGCGTCCGATCGGGACTCACCCCACCGTCATCTACGCAGCCGAGGAGCTCGCTCGGTGCCTCGGGCGCCTGTCCGGCCACAGCGCAGTCATCGAGTGTGCCGGCGTGTACGATCCGGCCATTGCCGGCCTTTGGGTCGGAACGTCGGAGCAGATCAATGCATCTGCATGTCCACAGACGCAGAGTAAGGATGCGGACGCGATTGCCATTAAGGTTGCCGGGTCGAATGGAACCATCGTCGGGGCGAACCATCGGAGCGTTCTGCTGGCCGTCTATCGTTATCTGACGCATCTCGGATGCCGCTGGGTGCGCCCCGGTCTTGACGGTGAGTACATTCCCGCGGGCGTCGCAGATCTGTCCTGCGAGCTGGTCGAGACACCGAGTTACAGGCACAGGGGTGTTTGCATCGAGGGCGCCGTCGGCGAAGAGCACGTCCGAAACATGATCGAGTGGCTCCCGCGCGTCGGCATGAACGCTTATTTCACCCAGTTTCGCGAGTCCTTCACGTTCTTTGATCGGTGGTACACACACTCGGCCGGCAAGACAGGACGTGACAAGCCGTTCTCCATAGATGAGGCCCGAACCATCATGAAGCGGGTCGTGGACGAGATACGGAAGCGTTCTCTCATCTATCACGCCGTCGGGCACGGGTGGACATGCGATCCGTTCGGAATGCCCGGCCTTGGATGGGAGTTCGAAGCCGTAACAGCCCCTCCGGAAGTGGAGCGGTTTCTGGCCCTCGTCAACGGCAAGCGTCAGGTCTGGGGCGGCATCCCCCTGAATACGAACCTCTGTTACTCGAATCCGGAAGTCCGCAGGATAATGGTTGCCGACATCGTGCGCTACGCCTCAGAGCGCCCCGAGGTGGACCTGCTCCACGTTTGGCTCGCGGACGGTTCGAACAACCAGTGCGAGTGCCCTGACTGCGCCGTGGCCAGGCCGTCGGACTTCTATGTCAAGCTCCTCAACGAGCTGGATGTCGCTCTCACGGCCCACGGCCTGCCCCTGAAGATCGTGTTCCTCATCTATGTTGACCTGCTCTGGCCCCCACAGCACGAGCGCATTGTCAATCCGGATCGCTTCGTGCTCATGTTTGCGCCGATCACTCGAAGCTACAGCAAATCGCTGTCGCCGGAGGCCGTCAGCGGCGACGCGGCTCTGCCTGCATATGAGCGCAACCGACTGGTCTTCCCCCGCAACATCGAGGAGAACGTCGCGTTCCTGCGCGGCTGGGAGACAGCCTTCCGCGGGGACAGCTTCGACTTCGACTACCACATGATGTGGGACCACTACAACGATCCCGGCTATTCCCGAGCTGCCGCTGTCCTGCATGAAGACGTTCGTCGGCTCGGGCTGCTCGGCCTCAACGGGCTCATCAGTTGCCAGACTCAGCGCGCCGCGTTCCCAACCGGACTCATGCTCTATGCGATGGCTGCGGGCCTCTGGAACAAGGACCGTGCCTTCACCGCCATCGAGGAGGACTACTATCGAGCGGCTTTCGGACCCGACTGGGCCAAGGCCAGGGGCTATCTGTCGGAGCTGTCCGAGATGTTCGACCCGGAGTACATCAGAGGAGACCGCGAAGCCTCCGGAGGCAGCTCGGGGAATGTGCGGTGCGACCGGATGCCGGCCTTCGAGCGCGTGCCCGAGGCCATCGAAGCATTCCGGCCCGTCATCGAGGCTAACCTTGCACTCGCCGAGCCTGTCTGGGCCGCGTCATGGGCGTACCTGAGGGAGCATGCCGATCTCTGCGCCTGCCTCGCCCGCGCCTATGCCGCCCGTTACCGTGGCGATATGAGCGAAGCCAAGAAGTGGTGGGACGCCGCCGCGAAGCTCGCGCGGGAACGCGAACGCAAAGTCGAAGCCGTACTTGATGTATACCTGTTCACCAATACGCTCGCTCGCCGGTTTGCGTCGTAGCGCCGGTCACGCATACGAGGTCCCCAATGACACCAAGAAGGGTTATATCGTCGGCCAATCACACCACTGCCATCAGGCCGCCGACGCGACAGAAGATCACCGAAGATGAGAAGCTGATCAACGTCCGCCGACACACACCCGATACGTTCACCCAGTCGGACCCGTGGCGGGTCCTTCGGATCATGGGCGAGTTTGTCGCCGGTTTCGATGCGCTCGCCGATCTCGGCTGCGCCGTTACGCTCTTCGGAAGCGCACGGGTTGACAAGGACGACCCGATGTATCAGGCAACCGTCGCCACGGCCCGCCTACTGGGCGAAGCGGGATTCAGCATCATCACGGGCGGCGGCCCCGGCATCATGGAAGCCGGCAATCGCGGCGCCATGGAGGCTGGAGCCCGATCCGTGGGACTGAACATCGAGCTCCCGTTCGAACAGCATCTGAATCCCTATACGGACACGTCACTGGAGTTCCGCTACTTCTTCGTCCGCAAGATGATGTTTGTGAAGTACGCCTGCGCGTTCGTCATCTTCCCCGGCGGCTTCGGCACATTGGATGAACTGCTCGAAGCGCTCGTGCTCATCCAGACGGGCAAGGTAAGCAACTTCCCGGTCATACTCTTCAACTCGGAGTACTGGTCGGGCCTGCTTGAGTGGCTCAAGGCGACGGTGCAGGCCTCAGGCAAGATCGCCCCAAACGACCTGGACCTGATGGCAGTGAGCGACACACCCGAAGAGGTCAGAGACATCGTTGTGCGGTCGCTTCAGGATGATCAGTGGTGGGCTCAACGCGAGGAGGGTTCGCGGGCCCAACTGGAGCGGCATCTCTGCCCACGCACCTAAGCCGGAAGGGCGAGGCTCCCGCTCCCCTCTATCCCATCCGTCCCATCCGTCCGATTGCGAACCGGCTCGGTCACTGCCCGATCCGAGAGGCGTCGTTCACGCGGATCGTCACACTCACCATCGCCTGTTCGGACTTCACGGATACGCCCCGGGGCAACTCCAGCGGAACCTGCCGTGTCGTATCCGCTTTGATCCCCTCCAGTGCGATCGCAACGGTGTTGACCGAGGTCAGGGCAAGCAAGTCCTCCGGGTTCCCCGTGAGGGTCACCTGCACCGGATCGCATACGACGGCCGTGATCACGAACGGGGCTTCGACTCGGCCCTTCAGCGCCGGGCTTACCGGCAGTGTGCGTGTCGCTGCGATGTCCTGGAGGTCCACCTCCACATAGGCTGTCGGCGGGTCCACTCGAACCTCCTCAACCGCTATCCCGGCACGGTCAACTGCAGCGATGACTGCCTGCTCGCGCAGGTCTTTGCCGGACGGGCTCAGACGCACCATGAGCGCAGCGACGCGCTGCACTGCATCACGCGGGCCTTCAACATCCGCCCACGCGGGCTCTATTCGAGGGGTCGTGTACCGCTTGCCGAACGGCGGCTCGTTCCGGTATTCGGCTCCAATCTGCATGCGCCTTCTCGCCGCAACACGGACCTCGATGGCGACCGAGCGCGTCTGTTTCGGGAAAGCAATCGCCGGCGCTTCAGGAGGCGCGGCGAAGCGGGCCACCGGCAGCGACTTCATGCCTGGACGCGCCAGACCGATATCAACAATCGCCTTGACCGCGCCGTCGGGAATCGCGTCCAACTGCTGTGTCGGACCGACGACATCCACGTTCACCATCGTCGGCTTCACTTCCACAGAGAGTCCCGGGGCGGCCGTACCCACGGTGACGACCTCGGCGACAACCTGGCGCGAGGGGGCGCCCGCACGCTCCTGACCAGCGTAGGCCCAGATCATCAGCGCCGTCGCCAGCGCGATCAGTTTGAGCAGAACGTTCTCGCGCAAGCCCCGAATCATCGAGCCGCCGTCTCCTTCTTGCTGCGACGGGTCCGGCGGCGGGCTCGCGAGGTGCTCTGAATGATCGCATCACCGACGCGAGAAGCCACCTGACCGATTGCCGTTCCGGAGATCCCCTGCGCGTCGGAAACGTCGAGCAGCTTGCGAAGCCTCTCCCGCAAGCTGTCCTCCGTGAACCCGCGCACGAGGCGACCCTCAACGGCAATGGAAATGGTGCCGGTCTCCTCGGAGACAACAACGACCACTGCGTCGCTCTCCTCCGACATACCGAGGGCAGCTTTGTGCCGGGTATGGACGGCCACATCCAGCTTGCTCGCCTCGGTGAGCGGGAGCGTGCACCCGGCGGCTACCAGCGTGTTGCCCCGGATCACCACGGCGCCATCGTGCAGCGGGCTCCCGGGGTGAAAGATCGTGCCGATCAGCTCCGATGATGTCTGCGCGTTGATGGCCGTGCCGTTGGAGATGATATCCTCCAGCTTGGTCTCACGCTCCAGCACAATCAGGGCGCCCACCCGCTTGACCGACATCGTGTTGACCGCCCTGACCACATGGTCAACCATCTCGCCCACCGTCTCCTGGCTCGTCAGGCCGAAGCTCCGCGTCCAGAAGCCCAACCGTCCAAACTCCTCGAGCGTATGCCTCAGCTCAGGGAAGAATAGAATGACAAGCGCGACAGGACCGAAGGCGAATGTGGTTCGCAGAAGCCAGTTGAGGCCAAAGAGGTTGAGCCAGTCGGTCACGAAGACCGCGGCGAAGAAGATGAGCAGACCGCCGATGATCTGGAGCGCCCGAGTGCCCTTGGCCAACAACAGCAGGCGGTAGACGAGCCACGCAATCGCGAGCACATCTACGACGACCATGTAGTCGAACTGAGTGAGCGCGCCCAGAAGGTGACGCCAGGGCATGGGGAACCGAACCTTCCTTATGGAGTCGCACACTGCGACTCTCCCAAAACAGAGTATAACATCACAACACGTTTGATCAACGTGCAAAATGGAGGTGTTCCGGAAATGCGTCGGATGGCTCTTGCCGCCGCCATGTGCGCGGCGTTTATACTCGGTTGTCTTGCTGAATCGCGGGCTGATTTTGCCGCATACCTGGCCAAACCCGAGCCGGTCTATCGCTGGGAGAAACGGGGCGAGCAGACCCTTACGGGCGGCAAGGTCTACGATCTCCACATGGTCTCGCAGACGTGGCAGGACATCGTCTGGGAGCATCGCATTCAGTTGTTCGTCCCCACGGAGATGAGCGCGCCGACACAGTGCACGCTCCTCAACACGGGTGGCAGCGGAGGGGCCGAAGAGGCGGTATTGGGCCTCATGGCAGCCCGCATGTCGGGCTCGCCGTTCGCCATACTCTACAACATCCCGAATCAGCCGATCTACGGCAAGAACGAGGATGCGCTCATCGCTCATACGTGGCTGAAGTTCATCGAGACCGGCGACGAGAACTGGCCCCTGCACTTCCCGATGGCCAAGGCCGACATCAAGGCGATGGATGCCATTCAAGCGTTCACGCGCGAGGCAGGTCTGACGCCGATCAAGGACTTCATCGTCACCGGGGCGTCGAAACGAGGGTGGACGACCTGGTTGGTGGGAGCAAGCAAGGACAAGCGCGTCAAGGCGATTGCGCCGATGGTCATTGACGTACTGAACGTTGCCGCACAGGTCCGGCACCAACTGGCGTCCTACGGGAAGCCCAGCGAGCAGGTTGAAGACTACAGCTCGGCGGGCTTGCTCCCCTTGATCGAGTCCCCCAAGGGCAAGCGCCTCATGGAGCTCGAAGACCCATACAGCTATCGTCGGATCATCACCATGCCGAAACTCATCATCCTTGGCACGAATGACCGCTACTGGACGCAAGACGCACTCAACCTGTACTGGGACGGTCTCGTTGGCCCGAAGTGGATCGCGTACATCCCCAACAGCGGGCACGGCCTCGAGGATCGCGGGCGGCTGCTCAACGTCCTGACAGCGTTCGTCCGGGCGCAGGGATCGCGCAAGCCCTTCCCCACCCCGAAATGGACCTACACCGACACCGCGGACGGCGTCACACTGACCGTGACGACTTCGGAGCCGGCAAAGGCCGCACGGCTCTTCCATGTCACTGCCCCGACCCGCGACTTCCGTGACCAGAAGTGGACCTCACGCGATATGACCGGTTCGATGACGAAGTTCACCGCGACCTACAAGACGCCGGCCACGGGGTACGCGGCGGTATACGGTGAGTTGGTTTACGAGCGCGACGGCAAGACGTTTACGGTCACGACGCAGATCCGTATACTCGGCAAGCCGTAACTGCTCTCCAGAGGAAGTGCAGCCCCGATGCCCGGCGCGGCAGGTTGCCTTGGCGCGCCGGGTTCGACTATACTGAAGGACCCACGAAGTCGTTTCCACTCTATGCATGCCATCCTGGACATACTCCAAGCCGACGCACGAACGTCACCGGCCCAGATCGCCGAACGACTCGGCATCCCGGAGGATGAAGTTCGCGACCGCATCGCGCGCTGGGAGAATGAGGGCGTCATACGCCGGTACAAAGCCATCGTAGACCCGGAACGTATGGGCATCGAGAGGGTCGTCGCCTACATTGACGTGTCGGTATCGCCGGAGCGCGGCGCCGGCTTCGACGAGGTCGCCGCTCGGATTGCGCGCTTTTCGGAAGTGCGATCTGTCGTCCTGGTATCGGGCGGCCACGACCTGCGTGTCGTCGTGGAAGGCGAGAGCATCCGAGCAGTGTCGGCATTCGTTGCGGAACGGCTTGCCCCGCTGGATCGGGTCAAGGCGACGGCAACGCACTTTGAGCTGAAACGCTATAAGGACGACGGTGAGCTTCTGATCGAGCCGGACACTGATCGTCGCCTGGCGGTAACGCCGTGAGGCCGCTCAACAGGGCGGTCGCCGCCATTCCTCCATCCGGCATACGCAGGTTCTTCGATCTGGCGGCCGCACGTCCCGATGTCATCTCGCTCGGCATCGGCGAGCCGGACTTTGTGACGCCGTGGCGCATCCGTGAGGCGGCGATATACGCTGTCGAGCAGGGCCACACGACCTACACGGCCAACTCGGGCATTCCCGAGCTTCGGCGACTGATCGCCCGGTACTGTGACGCGCGGGATGGCGTGACCTACAACCCAGACAACGAGATCGTCGTGACGGCAGGCGTCTCGGAAGCCCTTGACCTCGCGCTGCGCGCCATAACGGAGCAGGGCGACGAGGTGATTCTGTTCGAGCCGTGCTACGTCTCGTACGGACCGTGTGTCACCATAGCCGGCGGCGTCCCGGTCGCGGTCTCCACGCAAGCCGAGGAGGGGTTCGCGATCGCCCCCGACAGAGTGCGTGCCGCAATCACAAGCAGAACAAAGGCCATCTTGCTGTGCTCGCCGGGCAACCCGACGGGCGCAGTACAGCCGGGCCCCATACTGAAACAGCTCGTTGACATTGCGGTCGAGCACGACCTCTATGTGATCTCGGACGAGATCTACTCGCGCCTCGTCTACGGCGTCCCGCACACGTGTGTGGCTGGGATCCCCGGAGCCCGGGAGCGGACGATCCTGCTGAACGGCCTTTCGAAGTCCATGGCCATGACGGGATGGCGCGTCGGCTACGCCTGCGCGCCGGAACCGATCACCTCCTTGATGCTCAAGATCCATCAGTACACGACCCTGTGCGCGCCGCACGTGTCCCAGATGGCCGCCATCGAGGCTTTACGCAACGGCGAAGCTGAGACAGAGAAGATGGTTGCGGCCTACGACGTTCGGAGAAGGTACCTGTCGTCGGCGTTGACCGACGCGGGACTGCCCTGCCCAGCGCCCGATGGCGCGTTCTACGTGTTTCCGTCCATCGAGCCGACGGGACTTCGATCCGACGAGTTCGCTGAGCGGCTGCTGGAGGAGGCCGGTGTCGCCGTCGTTCCCGGCAGCGTGTTCGGTCCTTCCGGCGAAGGGCACGTGCGGTGCTCATACGCGGCGCCCTTCCCGGCGCTGGAACAGGCCGTGCGCCGCATCCGTCAGTTTACGCGACAGTTGGCTGATCGTCGGTCCGACCGGCGCCGCCAGGGGATCGCAGTCGCCAACAGAGGCGGGTCGTGCACACCCGTCGCCGAGCTGTCAGGAAAAGGACGGTCCGCCACGTGCGAGTGAAGACCATCGCGGCTCTGCTGACCTGCGCAGCCGTCGCCTCTCTGACCGCCATGGCCTGCGGCGAGCGTCTGGTCCTGGCGCCTACCGGGCGCATCGTCCTGCCAGGCAACGCGACAGGCCTGTACCTCTGGCGCGATCAGGGCAAGGGGCAGTTGGGCCGCCTCAGCCTGGGAGTGCCCAAGGACGATCTTGGCCTCGAACTGGAGATCGAGCACATCAGCACAGGCGCTCATGATGTGCAGACGCTCGGCGCCCAGTACTCGGTCATCAGTGAAGCATTCACCAACAATCTGGCTCCGGCGGTGTCGGTCGGCGTGCTTGACCTCCCAAATCGGACCCCGTTCGGACGTTCATGGTATCTGGCCCTGTCCAAGACCATGGGCCTCAGCGCTGACCAGGAGCGGTACCTCGGCTCGTTGCGGATTCATGCAGGCTACGGCTCTCATCGCATGGGGGGAGCATACATTGGAGCATCTGTCCAGGTGGCCGGAAGACTCGACCTTGGCGCGGAGTTGTTCATACGGCGTGTGAACGCTTCGGCCCGGCTCCAGATTGCCGGCCCCTTCGCCGCGGTGGCCCAGACGCATGATGGGTATGGCATGCTCGGGGTGCAACTGAGAGCTGAAAGGTAACAGGCGAGGAGACAAACGACCTATGACTGTTTCGGCGGGTGTCCGAAGCGACGTAGAAATGGCAACAGAGAGACGTGACGCGGGACGAGAGGGGCCGGGGACCGATACGGACCGCCGCAGGGTTGTCTTGCTCAAGAGCCTGGCAACCAACAACAGGTTCTACACGCTGGTCGAGCCCGACTCCGGCCTTTCGAACGCCGGAACGATAGACGAGTTTCCGCCCAACATCGTGCTTGGCGTCGCGTATCCTTGTCTCGAGGACGGCCTGAATGACTTCGCAGTCATCCGCACCACGTTCGAGACCCTCGACTTTTTCCCCAACGATGACGAAATGCGGTCGGAGTTGTTCGAGATCATCGAAGAAGCCAAGAGCAAACTCATCAGTCGCATACGTGAGCTTCGTGACCGAACCGCAAACAAGACGGCTCACTTCCTCGGTACCGACCTCGAGGAGTTTCGCACCTACGCGATGGACATGATCCGAAGGGGCTATCCGCGGCGCAACCTTGACAGCATGATGAAGGTGAACGTGTTCGGTTCCGTCGCCGGCAGCGAACCGGTATCGAACGGGCCCGAGCCGCTGTTCCACTATGTGTTTCGCGATCCGGATTTCCTTGCCGCCAGCGGCCCGCTGTCGGCCCGCCAGTTCATAGCCGCCATGTTCGACGACATCCTCGGGGCTGTGACCGATGAAGCCTGCTACGTTTCTCGTCATGTCTTCGACCGCGATGTGTTCCAGAAGTTCATCGCCATGATGTTCGTCAACTACGCGACGACCGATCCCATCTTCTACGGCACCCACAAGGCAGACTATGGCGTCTCCGGCGACAAGACGATGGATGATACGCCCCTGTACGTGGCCGTCGCCCGGGAACTTCGCGAGATCGAGGCGCGGCTTGCTGCGGAAGAAGAACCGACAGCGCCCCACGCTGTCCATCCAGTCGGAGAAGCCGAGGAAGTCCAGCTTGGCGAAGTGGCGCTCGACGAAGACCACGTATTGGGCCCGATTGCCTCAATCTGTGCCGTGGCACGTCGTCTGGAGCGCCTCGACAACCACGAGGCCGTCGAGAGCGCCCGCGTCATCCTCGCCGATGCCGCGATCCTTGTCCACGAACTCAAGAGCCGAGGAATCCTCTCGCCCGCAGCGTACGACCCGGCCAACAACAATCATGGGCAAGCGGTTCGGCTGTGTGCCGATACGGCTGCGGCCGCCGATCTTCACGGCGACTGCCCCCGGATGACGAGTGACGCCTGACAGACAGCGTCCGGACAGAACCCGAGGTATCGAGACGCTTCGCACTAAACCACCGGCGCAGGGACCCGGAAGGATGCCTATTACCGAAGCCGACAGCACTCACGAGACGACTGAGCGACAACCGCCCGACGCTGTGTTGGGCGGCGTGTCAGTATGCTGTGCACCGAACCGACCGCCCGATCTCGACACGGCCATCCGCGCGGCCCGGTTGCGGCTGCAGTCCCTGCAGAATCCCGACGGGCACTGGGCCGGTGAACTCGAAGGCGACTCGATCCTGGAGACAGACTACGCCCTGATGCTGCAGTTCCTCGGCAGGGCCGATATCGGGAAGCTCCGGGAGCTATGCCGATATGCGCTCGGGCAATGGCAGCAAGCCGACGGAGGTCTGCCCATCTATCCTGGAGGCCCGTCGGACGTCAGCGCCTCCGTCAAGGCCTACTTCGCATGCAAGCTGGCAGGCCACACGGCCGATGAGCCTCGCATGGCCCGCCTGCGCGAGCGAATCATGGATATGGGCGGCATCACACAGTGCAACACGTTCACGAAGCTCTACCTGGCTATGTTCGGGCAGTACGACTGGGACCGAGTACCGACGATCCCTCCTGAGTTGATGCTTGCCCCGGGGTGGTTCTACGTCAACATCGGCGCGATGTCTGCATGGTCGCGCGCAATCCTGATCCCGCTGGCCATCATCAACGCAACGCGGCCCGTCCATCAGGTCCCTCCCCAAATGGGTATCGAGGAGCTCCACCTGGAGCCGACACACAGGAGCCGGGAGTCACGGTCGCCGCTGCAAGGCGGGTACGGGCAAGCAGCGTGGCGCAACCTCTTCCTCATGGCGGACCGCCTGCTCAAACTCTATGGCCGTCGGCCGATCAGACCAATCCGGCAGGCTTCCATGCTCCGAGCCGAACGCTGGATACTCGAACACCAACGCGGCTCGGATGGCATCGGAGCGATCCTGCCGGCGATGACGCATTCGGCGATGGCGCTGAAGTGCCTCGGGTACCCCGACGACCATCCTGCCATCGAACATGAGCTCTGTCATTTGCAGCGGTTCGAGATTCACGATGAGCGCGGCATTCACGTGCAGCCCTGCCTTTCGCCGGTCTGGGATACCGCCATCAGTCTGAACGCGCTGGCAGCATCCGATGACGGCGCGAGAGAACAAGGCTCGCGCCGTGCGGCTGTGGACTGGCTTCTCGATCACCAGATCCGCACCGAGGGCGATTGGTCGAACAACGTGCGCGGAGTCCAACCCGGCGGCTGGGCGTTCGAGTATCGCAACCCCTGGTATCCGGATGTGGACGACACCGCGATGGTCGTCATAGCCCTGAACCACAGCAGGCCCGGAGCCGGCAGGCATGACAGTCTCGATGAGGCCATCGAGCGCGGTGTTGGCTGGATGCTGGCCATGCAGTCGCGGAACGGAGGCTGGGCATCGTTCGACAAGAACAACACACGCATGCTGCTCCAGTACGTCCCCTACGCAGATCACAACGCGATGCTGGATCCGCCGACAGTGGATGTAACCGCCCGCGTCATTGAGGCCCTGTGCTCGGTTGGCGTGCCGCCGTCAAGCCGTCCAATCCGGCGAGCCGTCCGCTTCGTGCTGGAGAACCAGGAACCCGACGGGTCGTGGTTCGGTCGGTGGGGCGTGAACTACATCTACGGCACATGGCAGGCCATACGAGGGCTATTGCGAGCGGGCATGTCACCGCAGGATTCGGCCATACGCAAGGGGGTTGCCTGGCTCATGAGGATTCAGAACGAGGACGGCGGCTGGGGCGAGGGATGCGGCTCATACGCCGATCCGTCCATGAAGGGAATCGGCCCCAGCACGGCCTCGCAGACCGCATGGGCGCTGCTGGCTCTGATCAGCGGCGGGGAAGCCCGGTCGGACGCATGCCGTCGCGGCATCAACTACCTGCTGGCGAACCAGTCCTCCCATGGAGGATGGGACGAGACCTGGTTCACCGGCACCGGTTTCCCGCGCGTCTTCTACCTTCGGTACCACCTGTACAGCCTCTACTTCCCGCTGTGGGCGCTGGGCGAGTACCGGCGCAGTCTGGGGAACTGACCGCCATGCGATTTCCGCTCGGATTCACTCTGGCCCAGTTCAATCATCGCCGGAGAATGCTGCGCCAGGGCCAACGGCGGTTCCCCACAGTGCTGATGTTGGAGCCCCTCTACACCTGCAACCTTCAGTGCTTGGGATGCGCCGGCGAGCGGCATACGGGCAAACTTGCCGACCGGCTGACCATCGAGCAATGCCTGCAGGCTTCTGACGACTGCGGCGCTCCGATCGTCAACATCTGCGGCGGTGAGCCCACGCTCTATCCCGAGCTTCCCGAGCTCGTGGCAGCGCTCATCGCCCGCCGACGCTACGTTCTGCTCTGCACCAACGCCATCCGCCTGCAGGACCGCATTCTGGGGGTGATCGGGCCGGATCCTCACCTGTTCCTGATGATCCACCTCGACGGTATGCGGCAGACGCACGACATGATATGCCGGCGCGAGGGAGTGTTCGACACCGCCATCGAGGGCATTCGCGAAGCCAAAGCGCGAGGCTACACGGTCATGGTGAACACGACGGTGTATCGCGAAACAGACATCGGCGAGGTGGAGGAGCTATGCCGCCTGGCTGCCTCTCTGCGAACGGACGGCGTCCTCATCTCACCCGGATATGAGTTCGACACGGCGGAGGCGGGACTCTTCCTCAACGACGACGAGCGCAATGCCAAGTTCCTACGGATTCGCGAGTTTGCCCCAAGGTACAAGGTCAACGTCACGCCGGTGTTTCTCGACTTCGCCGCCGGGCTGATCGAACTGCCCTGTTCACCGTGGTCCACGGTGAACTTCAGTCCAAACGGATGGCGAGGCCCATGCTATCTCATCGGCGCGACACAGCACCAACGGTGGCAGGACTTCTGGGAGCAGACCGACTGGGACTACTGGGAGAGCCGTTCGGATGCTCGATGTCGGCACTGCAGGATGCACAGCGGATTTGAGCATAGCGCGGTTGAGCACGCAATGGCAACTCCGACCGGCAGGATCAGACTCGGCATCTGGACCATCTCGAGGTAGCGCTTCGATGCCTGATACGGTCCTGGTTCTCGGCGCATCGGGCTTCGTCGGATACCACATCGCGCGTGCCCTTGTGGGGCGTGGCGTTCGGGTGCGGGGGCTGGTGCGCCCCACTAGCCCTCGCGAGGACCTTGACACATTGGGGGTGGCGTGCGCGGTCGGCAACCTGTTGGAGCCGGAGAGTCTCGTTCGCGCCATGGACGGCTGCGCCAGTGTTTATCATGCCGCTGCCGATTACCGGCTCTGGGCACGGGACGTTCGAAGCCTTTACGAGACCAACGTGACAGGAACGGCCAATGTCATCCGTGCCGCCCACCAAGCCGGAGTCTCCAAAGTCATCTACACCAGCACAGTCGGCGCGCTTGGTCTGCCCGCCGACGGGGGCGTAGGCACCGAAGACACACCGGTTAAGCTCGCCGACATGATCGGCCACTATAAGAGAAGCAAGTTCCTCGCTGAGAGAGAAGCACGGAACGTCGCCGGTGAACTCGGCGTCCGACTATATGTGGTCCACCCCACCACCCCGGTCGGTGAGAGGGACATCAAGCCGACGCCGACCGGCCAGATCATAACGGACTTCCTGCGCGGGCGGATGCCAGCCTATATCGAAACGGGCCTGAACATCGTGGATGTACGGGATGTTGCGGAGGGCCACATTCTGGCCGGATCGAGGGGACAGCCGGGTCGGTCATACATTCTGGGCTGCAAGAACATGACACTGAAGCAGATACTGGACACGCTGAGCTCGGTGTCAGGACGCAAGCCTCCATGGGCACGACTGCCGTACGCCGTTGCGTATGGAACCGCGGTCCTCGACACCTGGATCAGCATGGCGATCCCGGGTCGTGAGCCCCGCGCTTCCCTTGAAGCGGTTCGCATGGCGGCCAAGCGCATGTTCTTCGATGCTTCGCGTGCCGTCTGCGAGCTGGGCATGCCCCAATCGCCCGTAGAGGAGGCGCTCGAACGGGCAGTCCGATGGTTCATTGACCACGGCTATGCGCCTGCTCCGCACACAGGAGGAGTTCGACAGATATGACACGGGCCGGAAGAACAGGATGATGTTGCCGCCGATGATATCCGCCGCAGGGCGCACGATCGAGGTCGCCGACGAGGTAGGGTTCTGCTTCGGCGTCCGGCGCGCAATCAGCCTGACCGACCACGCGCTTGAAGCCGGCGGCCCCGTCTACATTTACGGGGACCTTGTGCATAACCGAAACGTCACCGACGAGCTCGAACGCAAGGGACTTCGCAAGGTCAAGAACGTGGACGGCGCATCGGGCGGGACGATGGTGATCAGGGCGCACGGTCTGCCGCAGGTCGAGGTGGCTCATGTGCGCTCAAAGGGCCTCGACATTGTGGATGCGACCTGTCCCATCGTCTTGCGCGCTCAGGAGGCGGCGCAGACCCTCGAGGACCGCGGCTGCCAGGTAGTGATCGTCGGCGACGCCCATCATGCGGAGATCAAGGGGATCATCGGCGCATTGCGCAAGCCGGCGCTCGTCGTGGATTCGGTAGAGGAGCTGCGTGCTGCCAAGGCCGAGCGGAGACTTCGCCGAAAGGTTGGCGTGATCTTCCAGACCACTCACGCGCTGGAGCTGTGCAAGGATATCCTTGGCGAGCTGGTTTTCATGTGCAAGGAAGTGCAGATCATCAACACCATCTGCCGGCCCGTGCAGGCTCGGCAGAACAATGCCCTCGATCTTGCCGAGCGGAACGACTTGATGCTGGTGGTGGGCAGCACGACCAGTGCGAACACCGTCGAGCTGGCCGAGCTGTGCCGCCTCCACAACCCGTGCACGGTGCAGATACAAAGCGCCGACGAGCTGCGGGACGAGGACTTCGAGTGGGCGTCCAGCGTGGGGATCGCCTCGGGGCTCTCAACACCGGTTGACCTTGTTGTTGCGGTTCGCGACAAGCTTCTCGCTTCAACCGCGCCTATCAGGCCCGATCGGCGCCCGGAGCGGTGCTGCCATCCGGAAGCCGAGGCGACAAATGAGATGTGACCCTTGACATCTGAGGACGAGCAACGGATACACAGCGGACTGGTTGTCGCTGTTAACGAAGAGATGCGCGCAGTCCTGCGCCGCATGCGCTCCCGCCGTCGAGCCGACTCAAGCGAACACGAGGTTTGGACCGGTCTCCTCGCGGGCCGGCCGGCCGCTGTCTTGAGGTCCGGCATGGGTGCCGAACGAACCCTGGCCGCGACACGCGCCCTCGTCGCCAGTCGGCGTCCCAAGCAGTTGATTGCCATGGGATTCTGCGGCGGCGTGAGCGAATGGGCCGGACCGTCGGACGTTGTCGTATCGGAGTATGTGATGGATTGGCCCGGCTTCCCAGGCGAGTCTGATCTCGATCAGCCGCGTTCCGTTCTCACCGCTTCGGCTGAGCTGTTGGAGGCAGCGCGCAGGCTGGCCGAACCGTCCGATGAGAACGCGCATCCGCGATTCGCATTCAGAGTCACTTTCGGCGGAGTGCTATCCGTTGATCGGCTCGTCCGAACAACTGCGGTCAAGGGGTATCACGCCCCTCGGGCGGCGAGGTGCCGGGCGATAGACATGGAGTCTGCCGGTGTCGCGAGCGTTGCGGGCGAAGCAGGGATCCCCTGGATTGCCATACGCGGCGTTACCGACACGCTTCAGGAGGACCTTCCTCTGGCATTCGAGGACTACACGACGCCAGCCGGCGAAGTGAACCGTGCCCGCGTTCTTGCAGCGGCCCTCCGCCGGCCCGCGCTGATTCCCGATCTGCTCCGGCTGGGCAGTGAATCGCTCAGAGCGGCGCGAAACCTGGCGATCTTTGTCGAGGCTCTAGTCGGCGCTACGTAATCGCGACCTCGCCCTCCTCGCCTGTCCGTATTCGGATGGCATCGGTCACCGGGACCATGAATATCTTGCCGTCGCCGATCTCGCCCGTGCGCGCGGCTTGCGCGATGGCCTGAGCAACTCTGGGAGCATCTTGATCCGTCACGACAACCTCGATTTTCGCCTTCTGGATGAGGTTGACGGTGTATTCCGCACCGCGGTAATGCTGGGTGAAGCCTTTCTGCTTGCCGACCCCCCGCACCTCGCTCACTGTCATCCCGCGAATGCCCAGCTCGGACAGCGCGGCCTTGACATCGTCGAGTTTCTGGGGCCTGATAAGCGCCTCTACTTTGATCATTGTGCCGACCTTACTTCCTTGGAATATGGTTCCGCCGAGGCCGCAACGTCGGGCGCAAGGAGACCGTTTTCGGAGCCCGTTGATGGCCCGGCATACCCCGCCTCGCCATGCTGCGACAAGTCCAGTCCAGCTTCCTCGTCGGCGGCACTGACGCGCAGCCCGATGGTGGCCTTGAGCGACAGGGCGATCACAAGGGTTCCGACCACGCCAAGAGCAACAGCAATCGCCACACCGCTCAACTGCTTCAGGAGCAATGCCGCCCCCCCACCCATGAAGAGCCCATTGGCGGCTGCCGGGTTGATGGCTGCCGATGCGAACAGGCCTGTCGCCAGTGCGCCCCACGCGCCTCCGACGCCGTGAACACCGAATACATCGAGAGCATCATCATACCTGAAGCGCTCTTTCAACCGAAGTGCAGCAAACGACACGAAGGAGACCAATGCGCCGATGACAAGCGCCGCCCCGGGTGCGACGAACCCTGCAGCCGGTGTGACGGCCACAAGGCCTGCCACGGCTCCGGTCGCGAGACCCAGCGCCGTCGGCCTGCGGTACATTGCCCACTCGATGGCCATCCACGTCAGCGCTGCCGCCGCAGCAGCAAGGTGGGTCGCCACGAAGGCCGATCCCGCCAGTCCGTTGGAGCCTATCGCCGAACCGGCATTGAAGCCGAACCAACCGAACCAGAGCAGGCCGGTCCCCACGAGCGTCATGGGCAGATTGTGGGGCCGCATGTCCTCGACAACGGACTTGTCGCGGCGGCCCAGCAGGATCGCGAGGACGAGCGCCGATACCCCAGACGAGATGTGCACCACCGTACCGCCTGCGAAGTCAAGCGCACCCATGTTGCGCAGGAACCCGCCATCACCCCAGACCATATGTGCCAGCGGCACGTAAACAAGGAGGCTCCAGGCCCCTATGAAGATGACATAGGAACTGAACTTCATTCGGTCGGCAATGGCGCCGCTGATGAGCGCCGGGGTGATGATGGCGAACATCATCTGATAGACCATGAAGACAGAGTGGGGCACCGTGGCGGAGTATGTCGGATTCGGTTCGGCGCCGACGCCGCTGAGGCCAAGCCACGCGAGACTTCCGAGCACGCCGGATCCTGGCGCGAAGGCAAGGCTGTACCCGCAGAGAGCCCAGATGATGCTGATGAGCGCGATCGCCGCGAACGAGTGCATCATTGTGTTCAGCACGTTCTTGGAGCGAACCATACCGGCGTAGAACATTGCCAGGCCCGGCGTCATCAACAGCACCAGACTCGCCGATGCCAGAAGCCACGCGGTGTCACCGGTGTCGAGCTTCGACCCAACCTCCGTCTGGCCAATGGCAGAGGAACAGGCAGAGATCAGGAGAGTGCAGAGAAACACGGTCGTGCGAGCACGGGAGGGCGAGGCTCCGTGGGAGGGCGAGGCTCCGTGGGAGGGCGAGGCTCCGT
>DYKI01000162.1:0-3381 GCA_020722705.1 Chthonomonas calidirosea
GCGGCAGCCATGGCATCGAGCCTGCGCCGATCCCGTGTCGGGCGCATCGGCGAGCCGTTCGCAGGCATGGGCGACTTCGCCATACCACCCGAGACGCTCAAGGCGACGCTGGGCATCACAACCGTCGAGTGCGGATTCGAACGCCTGAGCGGCTTCCTGCCGTTGGAGGCCGATCCCGATGTGCTCGCGGAAATGGAAGACGACCGGGCACAGTTTGACGCCGACGGCCTCGACGCCGAGATACACCTCGCAACAACTCGTGCCGGCCTTGCGGTGCGCCGATGGATCGAAGCGGAGCACCTGACGGCATTCACGATGAACTTCGAACGCTTCGACGAGCGATGCGGCATGCCGACCGTGCCGTTCCTCGAGGCGTCCAAGGCGATGGCACGGGGGATCGGCTACGCGGGAGAAGGCGACGTGATGACGGCGGCGTTCGTCGGCGCCATGGCGGAGGCCTGGCCCGAAACGACATTCACCGAGATGTTCTGCCCCGACTGGGATGGCGACTCGGTGTTCGTCAGCCATATGGGCGAGATGAACGTGCGCCTGACCGCCGGGCGCCCCAGCCTGATCGCCAAGCCGCTGCCGTGGATCGCAGTGGGCACTCCGGCCCTTGCCGTTGGGCGATTCCGGGCCGGGTCGGCCACGTTTGCCGACCTCGCGCCGGCTCCAAGCGGCACGTACAGGCTGTTGACCGCCCGCGTCGAGATGCTGAGCGTTGACGGCGAGGACAGGCACGCCGACTCCGTGCGCGGCTGGTTCCGACCGTCCGGATCGGTCGCCGGTTTTCTGGCCGCCTACAGTCGAGATGGCGGCACGCATCATGCGGCGCTAATATACGGAGACGTCTCGAAGGACTTGGCACGCCTGGCTCGCATCATGGGCTGGTCCTACACCGACCTCGGGTAACGCAGTGGCCATCGTCCTCGGCATAGACATAGGCACAAGCTCCGTCAAGTGCCTCGCCCTCGACACCGACTCCGATCCCGTGACTCCCCCGCCCCACGGGCAAGCGGGGATAAGGGGGAGGGGCGACGCCGTCGTCGCGTTTGCTCAGCGCGCATACCCGACAAGCCAACCTCATGAGGGCTGGTCAGAGCAGGACCCTGAGGACTACTTGCGTGCTCTGGAGCACGTGGTCCGCGAATGCGTTGCCCAATGTCTCGGTCGCCGCCGGACTCGCGACGAGATACGCGCGGCTGCACTGAGCACCCAGGCCGATACCCTGATCATTGCTGACGAGCACGGGACGCCCCTGCGTGCGGCCATGACGTGGATGGACACACGCGGCCAGGCCGAGCTTCGCGATCTGCTCGCCGAACACGGGCAGGCGTGGTGGTATTCGGAACTGGGTCAGCCGCTGTCGGTCTACAGCTCGGCATGCAGGCTGCTATGGCTTCGGCGCCACGAGCCGGAGCTCATGTCGAGCCGACCCCGGATTGCGTTCGTCCCCGACTTCGTCGCGCGGAGGCTGACCGGAGTGTGGGCCGCGGACATCCCGAGCGCATCGTGGTCGCCTTTCTACCACCCGGTCCATCGGAGCCGAGCTGAGGCTGTCTTCGACGCATTGGGTCTTGAGCCGGCGCAGGTCTCGGCACCGATCGCATCCGGTCAACCGATCGCCCCTCTTTTGCCCGATATGGCCGATCGCCTCGGCCTCGCCCGGAACACCCTGCTGATTGCGGGCGCATTCGATCAGACGGCCGCAGCATTCGGCGCCGGAGCGACGGCAGGAGGCACGGGCGTGCTTTCATGCGGGACCGCGTGGGTCCTCTATTCCGTGGCGAACCGCCCGCCGAGCGACCCGAGCCGGCCTCTCTGTGTCTGCTGCCATGTAGGGCCCGACGAGTGGGGCATCGTCTTGCCGTATACGGGCGGTTCCGCCTATGACTGGGTGATGCGCGCCACGGCAGGCGACACTCGGGCATCCGATGCCTCGCCGCTGATCTTCGTGCCGCACCTCTATGGCGGCCTGTCGCCCGACTGGCAATCGAAGTCGAAGGGGAGCTTGCTCGGATTGACGCTCGCGCACACGCCTGAGGACATGCGGCTTGCGCTCATGCGCGGCATAGCGTTCGAGACACGGCGCAACGTCGAGGCGGCCGAGCCATATGCGGGCAGGCCCGAAATGCTCAGGATGGTCGGTGGAGCCGCACGCAGCGATATCTGGCCGCAGATGATCGCCGACACGCTGGGATGCGTCGTCGAGGTTTCGTCAGTCGGCGAGGCCGCATGCTATGGCGCAGCGAGGCTCGCAGCCGGCCTGCAGACGGCAAACGCGCCGGCGTCCGGGACGGTGTTCACTCCGTATCCGGTCAGCATGCGCCGGATGGACGAGCTCTACGCCCGCTATATGGATGCCTATCGCCTGCTATGCTCCCACTATGCCGGCGAGGCGGAGGACTGACGAGCGGGGATCCCGATCGTCGGCGCGGCGGCTCTACACGGTAAGCTTCATGCCGTCGAACGCAACCTCGATACCGTGCGGCGCGAAGAACTTCTCGAGGTCCTCGTGCAGCCATCCCCCGTTATGCGAGAAGTGCGTCGCGATTACCCGAGCGTCCGAAGCGAGAGCGCCGCGTCGGGCCAGTTCGTCGCGCGCCCGAACAACGCCCGTGCAGCCGAGGTGACCGCGCGGGTAATCGTTGGGTCCATAGGTGCAGTCGAACAGGACCACGTTCAGCGACTGACCCGAGAGGTACATCCACGTCGGCTCCTCGTACCATCCCGTGTCATGGCCGATGAGCAGCGATCGTCCGTTCTCGGTCAGGACGTAGTTGACGCATTCCTCGCTCGAGTCATGGGCCGCCGCAATCGGCACGCCGACGATGCCCTTTCCGAGGTCCATGCGTCTCCACGGAGTGATCCGCTTGTACACGATCTTGTAGGAGTCCCAGTGATCGGGGTTCACCTGTTCGAACCGCTGATAGACCTTCTCGTTGCCCCAGATGTACATGAGCGAATCGGCGGGAACAACGCTATAGCCCTTGCGCCTGTAATGGACGTCGGTCGGATACCAGTGGTCGCTGTGGGCGTGCGTCAGGATGAGATGCTCGATGCGATCGTAGCGGAGTCCGTACTTCAGTTGGTGCATGTAAGAATCGGGACCGAAGTCAACGCGCAGCCGGTCGTCAATCATGTAGGCCGCGCGCGTGCGGATGTTCTTGCCCCCCAACGCACGGGCTTTCTCGCACGCGTCACACACGCAGAAAAGTGCCGGCCAACCCTCGGCCGCGGCGGTCCCGCAGATCAGCAGTTCCAAAATGCTATCTCCTAACCCTCGTCAGCCCCAAAGGGGCGTTCCATCGCAACATCGGGATGGTCATCGTCCCCGATGACCGACATTCCGGACGGCGAGGACGCCGTCCCTCCCGCATC
>DYKI01000162.1:3481-7097 GCA_020722705.1 Chthonomonas calidirosea
CGGACGGCGAGGACGCCGTCCCTCCCGCATCGTCCCCGATGACCAACATTCCGGACGGCGAGGACGCCGTCCCTCCCTCGATGACCCGTATCTCATCGGAACCCGGTCCATCGGATCGGAACGCCTACGCTGACACTCGCATCAGACGATCGTCAAGCGCCGCCTGATCAACCGCGAATGACTGAAGCGCTGCCTGAGTCATCAGGTCATCGAGGCTTGCCTTGCCTGCCCACCTGGCGACAACCGGTATCTTGCCGTCGGTGCGGATAACGGCGAGGTCCTCCGGCGTGAGAGGCGCGAACAAGCCGGTCCCGAAGTCGGCGTCGGCCTGACGCAGGTCGTCACCCGTCATTTCGGCCCCGCGCCCCTCGACAGCCTGCCCGAGCTTCTCCACCTCAGGTGCGATCTCCCAGAGGCAGCGAGTAATCTCCGATGCCTCGGAGGTGTACATGGCGACCTCAAACTCGCGTCCAACCTGGCTCGACAGAACGTCCGGATCATGTCCCGCCGCGAGGAAGTCCTTGGCGACCCTGGGGGGCATCGTGAACACGTCCACCCCTGCCAGATCGGCAACCTGCGGGGCAGCCCGCATGGACGCAGCGATCAGGAGCGTTTCGGTTCTGCCGGCCTTCCGCAGGTCACGAAGGGCCACCTGGGTGGCCATCGTTGCCTTTTCGCCGACGTTCTTCCCGTCGCCAAGCTTGTGGTCCGCGACGACGGCGTTCAGCCGCCCGAGGAACACATTGACGTAGGTCGGGCGAGACATCAAGGCGGCGATGTAGTTCTGGCGCGCCGAGAAACCGAGCGTGTAGTTCACCGGTATGCCCTCGCCGCAGACGCGCGCAACCGCGCAATAGCCCTCGGGCGTCAGCGGGATCTTGATGATGAACCTCTCCGGGCAGACGGCATGATAGCGCTTGGCGAAAGCCACCGTCTTCTCGATGTCGAGGCCAATGCTTGGGTGCAGCTCCACGCTCACGAACGCACCGAACGCCCGAACGAGGCGCAGAGCGACGTGGCAGTTGATCACAAACCCCAGCTCCATCACCAGGTCGGTGTCCGAGATGCCCGGGTCGGCTGCTTTGATCTCCCGCAACGCCTGACGCGCAACGTCATCGAGGACGCCCGTCTGGACGACCTGATTGGCCAGCGTATTGTTGGTTGTCAGGGCGGTGAACTCGGCCTTCCAGAGGGATGCGGCCTCCTCCAGATTGCCGGTGTCCAGCCATAGCCTCGTGCCGAGCGCCGAGAGCTTCGCGAGGGCCGGGTCTGATGCCGGTGCGACGCGATCGGTGTTGTTCAGGGCCTCCAGGGCCGCCTCGCGCAGCCGTTCATCGGTCTGCGCCGTCCTGCTTCTTGCCATGCATGCCACTCCTGTTGGCCTCTCGATGAGGCGCTTGCCCCCTAGGGTACCCCATCAGCGCGCCCTCTCCAAGAGCCTGATCGCACCTGCCGAGCGCAAAGAGACCGGCTCAAGCCGGTCGGGCCATGCTGCAGCGGATACGTCACCGACAATCCATGACTGCGTCGCTGACGCCGATCCAGGCGAACGATGCGCCGGCACTTCGATCAACCGGCCCGATGCGCACGGCGAGGGTCGGGCCCTGGTCATCGCGGCTCGGGAGACCTCCATGGATGCGAAAGCTCAATCGTGTGCCGGTGACGGTGAACGGCGGCGATATGGCACAGCCCGTTGCGGTCTCCCCTTTCGCCGCCAATGAGTTGAGGGTCGGTGCAGCGAACAGGCCGGGCACAGCAGCCACAGAGAACGCGTCGCCATGTCCTTCGGACCCAGGTCCCTGCCGTCAACGCGCGCATGGACCGACACGTGCGCCGGACCGTACGCCTCGACCTGCGTGAACCTGTCTACGACATACGTCATCAGCCCCGCATCGGGCCGCGTCTCGCTCACCGCGACCATCGTCAGCGCCGCGATCCTGGCGGCGGCCAAGGCGAGTGCGTGTGATTGTGAGCCTGCTCGACGCTATGGCAGGCCTCACAACGTACAGCCGTTGTCGCACGGGACACATGTCGGCGTCGCTATGCGTTTCACTGCCGTAGAGCGGTATTCTGGCGCGGGTTCGGATAACGAACCGGACGATAGGCATGCACATTTGCCGTGCCACGGCACATTGACACGCACAGCTTAAGGTACCATGCGTTTATGGCCGCATACGTCAAGCGCGAGATCGAGCCGGTTCTCCGTGAGTGTCTCGGGTCCTTCCCTGCAGTCGTGCTGACCGGCCCGCGCCAGTCGGGCAAGACGACGCTCGTTCGGCACCTTGCGTCAGACTACCGGTACATCAGTCTCGACGACCCGTTGCTGCGGAGTCAGGCCGAGCGTGATCCTGAGTTGCTGCTCGGCGAGCCTGGCGACCGCGTCATTCTGGACGAGATTCAGAATGTGCCGGGGCTGCTCACGCGCGTGAAGCTCCGCATTGACGAGCGCCGGCATGTGCCGGGGAGGTTTGTGATCACCGGCTCGCAACAGCTCGCCGTCATGCGAGGGGTTACGGAGAGTCTGGCGGGGCGCACGGCAATACTCGAGCTGCTGCCTTTCACCTTGCGCGAGGCCCACTCGGCGCATGCCGAGAGCGTTTCCCCGAGCATGGTCGAGCGGTTCACGCAGGCGTGCCTTTCGGGTCTTTATCCGGAGCCTGTGGTTCTGCGCGGAATGGCCGCCGAGCGCTGGCAATCAGCGTACGTGCAGACGTACATCGAGCGGGATGTCCGGTCCATCTACGACATCGGCAGCCTTCGGGACTTCGAGAGGTTTCTCGTGATCCTCGCCTCGCGCTGCTCCCAGACACTGAACATGACCTCTCTGGCATCGGACGTGGGCGTTGCCGTCAACACGATCAAACGGTGGATATCCATCCTTGAAGCGGGCCGCATTGTGTACCTGCTCGAACCCTACTATGCGAATCTGGGAAAGCGGCTTGTGCGTTCACCCAAACTCTACTTCATGGACTGCGGCCTCGTTTGCTACCTGACGCGGGTCCGCGATCCTGAGCATCTGCTGCACGGACCCATGGCAGGCCCGTTGTTCGAATGCCTGTGCGTCCAGGAGGCCGTCAAGGCTTGCATGAACGCCGGCATCCCGCCCCGCCTCAGCTATCTCCGGACACAGCACGGTCTGGAGGTGGACCTCCTCGTCGAGGGGCCGAACCGAACCCTCGTCCCGTTCGAGTTCAAGGCAGCTCGGACACCTCGCACCGACATGGCGGCGTCCATCGGGAAGCTGCAAGGCTTGCTCGGTCCCGAACGCCTTGCGGACGGTTACGTGGTGTCCCTGTCCGAGAGAACCGATGCGCTGACGGCGCATGCGCGCCTTTTGCCGCTTGACAGCCTGGGGCAGGTAGTCAGGGAGGTCGCCACGCAGTGAGCCACGATCATCCCGGCGCAGGCGGCTCAGGCGTGACGAAACGTCGCTGGCGTGGCGTACGACGCGATTCCGGGGGCTGACGCCGCCCGGCTATCATCCACCGTCGCTGCGCGACGGGGTCGGGGGTGCGGCGACGGGATTGGGGGGCGGCGAGGCGATTTCGGGGGTATGGACACGTTCCGGGGGCTGACGCCGCCCGGCTATCATCCACCGTCGCTGCGCGACGGGGTC
>DYKI01000025.1:0-28214 GCA_020722705.1 Chthonomonas calidirosea
GGGGAAGCGCATGGCCCTCACCCAACCTCTCCCGCGCGCCTCAGTTTCCTGATGCGTCACGTAACCATGCGCGGGAGAGGGGCTGAGGCAGCGGCGGCTGGGCTGATGGGCCTGCGTCACTTGCCGAACCGGGCGAGGTTGCGCGCAGCATCGGTGTGCTTCGGGTTGATGGCCAGGGCCCTGGCGTAGGCTCGTTTGGCTTCAGCGACCTTGTCGAGCTTCTCAAGCGCCACACCCAGGTTGTTGTACGCGTCTGCATAGCGAGGGTCGGCGCCGATTGCCTTGCGGAACCAGGGCTCTGCCTCCGCGGGTCGGGCTCGAGCATCCAGTACCAGCCCCATCCCGTTGAGCGCAGAAGCGTTGGCCGGGTGCCTGGCGAGAATGCGCCGATAATGACGCTCGGCACTGTCCGGATCGGCATGGGCCAGGTAGTGGGCCGCCAAGCGCAGGCGAACATCCACTCGGCCCGGGGCGCGCGTGGCGGCGTCCTCCCAGTTCGACACGGCTGCGGCGAGGTTGCCCTGCCGCGCATGGAGGTTGCCGAGGCTGACGCGTATGTCGGCGTCATCGGGACGCAGGCGCGCCAGTCGTTCATAGGCCCCGATTGCCTCAGGGGTTCGGCCGGCCGCCGCGAGGAGCCGGGCCAATGCCTGCAATGCCTCGATGCTGTTCGGGTTCTGTTGGAGCGCGGCTTCAAACGCCGTAATCGCCCGATCGCGCGCCCCGGTGCGCCACAGGGCCAGGCCCAGGTTGTAGTTCACGGCGAAGTCGGTCGGCTGCATCCGGCCGGCTCGCTCCAGATGAGGAAGGGCCTCGCGGTAAGCGCCCAGCCGGATCAGCGCCTCAGCCAGGCCGATGCGGGCAGCCAGACTATTGCCGTCGAGCTTGACGGCCTTCGCCAGGGCGTCACGAGCGTCCTTTGAGCGGCCAGCCTCATTGAGCGCGACGCCCAGGTTCGTCTGATACACGGCGTTGTTCGGCTCGATCTCGGCCGCCTTTCTGAACGCCGCTGCAGCATCGGCGGGCTTCGACAGCGCCTGCAGCGAACATCCGATGTTGTTCCATGTAGGCGCATCGGCAGGACGCAGGCCGGCGGCCTTGCGGAAGCACTTGACGGCATCGGCGTGCCGACCGGCCCTGGCATGCACAACACCGAGGTTGAAATGCGCGACAGGGTTTCGCGGATCGAGTTCGATTGCCTTACTGAAGGCGCGAATCGCCTGATCAGGCGTGAGACTGTTCAGATAGGCATTGCCCAGGTTCAGCCACGCCTCAGCGTACGTGGGCTTCAGCCTCACGGCTTCCTCGAGCGGCTTGATGGCCTCGGTGTGTCGGTCGGAGCGCAGAAGAAGGAAGCCGATCCAGTTGTGGACCACAGGATCGGTCGGCGCAGCCTCACGCAGCGTCTCAAAGGAGGCAAGGGCCTTCGGGATGTCCCCGGAGCGATACGACTTCACCGCGTCGTTGAAACGCTGCACCGCGTCGGGGCTCTGAGCGGCTTCCTCCCGTACAACGCCGTGCGCGGGCGAGTGCCAGTCCACGGCGAGCGACACACACCAGATGAAAGCCAAGAGGGCTACAATCCGGCAACGACGCCGCGCTCTGCATCTTGCGCTCTCGGCTCTACGCTCCTGGCTCTCGGCCCTTGGCTCTCGGCTCGGCGGCATGGATGGTGCCTCAGCGGTCCTTCTTGGCCCGTGGCTTGCGCGGCGAACGGGCCGTCTGACCCGGCTCTCGGCTCTCAGCTCTTGGCTCTCGGCTCTCGGCTCTTGGCTCTTGGCCCTGCTCCCGATCCTGTTTGGCAATCAGACGACCGGCCAGGAAGGCCGCCGCCTGTTCCTCGAACGATTCCGGCTCGGAACTCGATGCCGGCCTGGCCCGCGTCGAGGCCCAGTCTCGCAGGTAGGCGATCTTCTCACGCATCGTCATGGACAGGGGCACCGTGGATCGAGCCGCACGGGCTACCAGCTCGGTGGTCAGCTCAGTCCCTGCTCCGAAGGCATCGTACAGCGCTTCAACGATGAGCTGCTCGATCTCCGCTCCCGAGAACCCCGGCGTTATCTTGGCCAGCGCGTGCACGTCGAAGTCCTCGGGCCGTCGCTTACGCTTGCGCAGGTGGATCCGGAATATCTCCTCGCGCTCGGCAAGAGACGGAAGATCAATGAAGAAGATCTCGTCGAAACGCCCCTTGCGAAGCAGCTCCGGCGGCAGCACCTCGACCTGGTTCGCCGTAGACACGACGAACACGGGCACCGTCTTTTCCTGAAGCCAGGTCAGGAACGTGCTGAACACGCGCGCGGTCGTGCCGCCGTCCGACGAGCCAGAGCTCTGCAAGCCCGACAGGCCCTTCTCCAGTTCGTCGAGCCAGAGGATGCATGGCGCGACCGACTCGGCGACCCTCAGAGCCTTTCGCATGTTCTCTTCGGAGGCTCCAACCAGCCCGGCAAACACCTTGCCGATGTCAAGCCGCAACAGGGGCAGACGCCATAGCGCTCCTATGGCCTTGGCGCTCAGGCTCTTGCCGCAGCCCTGGACCCCGATGAGCAGGATGCCCTTGGGCTCGGGAAGGCCGAAGTCGCGTGCCCGGTCGGTGAACGATGTCGTGCGCTTCTGCATCCAGTCCTTCAGCAGGTCGAGGCCGCCAACGTTGGCGAAGACCTCGGCTGCGGGGTAGTACTCGAGGATGCCCGACTTGCGGATGATCTGTTCTTTCTCGGAAAGGACGACATCCACGTCGAAGGTCCGCTTCTGAACGAGCGACTTGGCGAACACGTTCTCGGCCTCGAGGATGGTCAGGCCCTGCGCAGCCTTAATGATCTGCTCGCGCAACTCGGGCTCCATCTGCCAACGGATATCGGGCGCATCCTTCACAGAGAGGATGATGTCGTCCAGGCGTCGTCCAAGCTCCTCGTAGGTAGGCAGGCCGTAGTCAACAACCGTGATCTCTTTCTCAAGCTCGGCGGGAAGCTTGAGCATCGGGCTGAGCAGGACGAGGCTCTTGTAGCTGTTCTTGAGACGCGGAACCAGGTCCCTGAGACGCCGCGTCACGCTTGCGTCGGAGATGAACGGGTGAAAATCCTTGAGCAGGTAGATCGCTTGGTCGGGCGAGGTGGCCACGTGCTCCAGCGCAGCCAGCGGGTCCCTGGTAGCGGGGTCGCGCTTGCCGTCGGCGGCGGCAAAGCCGGCGGTAACGGTCCATACGCACAGCTTCTTGTTGCGCTCGCGCGCGATGACCCGAAGCGCTGTCTCGACGCGCTCCTCCTCCCAAGACACGACGTACACGATGGGATAGCGTGCTCTGATCAGGCTTTCGAGCTCGGTCTGGGGGATCTCAGCCACCAAGCACCTCCATGGAATGGCCCAGCCCGATCCCGGGCCGCGCCGCCGGATTATATACGTCCCTCCGACGGACCGTCAAGGCGCACATCGGCCATGGAAAACCCGGGCTGGACATGCGAGGATATCCTCAGAAGGTGAAGACTGAGGAACGCTAAAGTTCCCGCGTGAGACGGTCCGGCAGGAAACGCCCTGTCGGAACTCGAAATCAGCAGCACTATGCTCCCGACCATGACATTCATCCTGGCCCTCTGCGCAGGAGGCGCCTCTGTGCAGCACAACACGGCAAAGGTGGCGCTTTTCACGCCTCAGGAGCGGGCAGCGATCGTGGCTTACTGGTCCGCGCCTGGCCGCTACGAGGTCGGCGCGCCACAGAATGCCGCCACCAAAGGCCCATGGACGGTGCGTCTCACCCCCGACGCTTCGCGCTGGTTCTGGGCATATCAGCGAGCCGTCGCCGGGCCCGGCAAGCCGCCGCCAAACGCCGATGTCAAGGCCGCGCCGCCATGGGAGAAGTGGGTGCAGGCCAAGCTCGATTTCGATCGCGCCGCAGCTCAGCGATCCGCGGACGCGGCGAACCGCGCATTGATCCCGACACTGCCTGCCGCCTCGATCCCCGATGTCCCACCGCCGGGCCCGATCCCCACCGACCTGCTCGAAGCGGTCGGCAATCCGCCCCCCTTCGCTGCCATGGCCGCTCCGCGACGCTACAGGGTTGTCTTCGATGACGCCGATACGTACGCATTCACGGACCATCCGGTCATGCGCGCGCGCTATGCCTACTACCGGTGGGACATGGGCGTCATGGATGCCGGAACGCCCGTTCGCCAGATGAGCAACGCCGATCTCGATGCGATTTTCGCCGCTGCCGGCATGACACCATCGGAGGCGCGAGCATGCAAGGCCGTGTCGCGACTTGAGGGCGGCTTTGATGCGGTCAACACATACGACACCGGATGGGTGTCCATCGGCTTCATCCAGTGCATCTCGGGCGAAAACGGCACGGGGTCCCTGATGGGCGTCCTCGATCGAGAGAAAGCCGACACCCCGGAGGCATACCTGCGTGACTTCCGGCGCTACGGCATTGACGTGACCGACAACGGGGTCCTCGCGGTCGTAGACCCTTCCACCGGAGCCGAGCTGGTCGGCAACGAAGCTGTCCGCAAAGTGATCGAAGACAAGCGGCTGACTGCGTGCTTTCAGAAGGCCGGCAGGCGCAGCCTCGAGTTCAGGACCGCCCAGGTCAAGGTTGCCAAGTCCCATTACTGGCCTGCCGAAGATCGTGTGAAGATCACCCACAATGGACGGGCTTTCGAGTTCGCGGTGAAAGACGTTATCCGCTCTGAAGCGGGGATGGCAACGCTCTTCGACCGTAAGGTCAACCGCGGGAGCATCGCCCCGTTCGGCGATGTGGTGGCCCGGGTGATGGCGGAGAGGAAGTGCGCCACGATCGCGGATGTCGCCCGGTACGAGCGCGAGATTGTGGCTGCCCTGAGGTTCCGGGCCGACTTCCTGGCAGACAGCACCCTCAGCCAGCCCAAGGACGACCGTCAACAATGAACCTACCATACGCCGCACATCCCGTCCATCACCGGACGAGAGTGGGGCGCTTGCCTTTTGGCTCTCGGCTCCTGGCTCTCGGCTCCTGCCTTTTGGCTCTTGTTGCCGTGGCATGGCCGACGGCCTCGCCGCCGCTGGTCAATGTCGCGCTGACCGCCAATGGAACGCGGGTTGTTGCCGACAGCCAGTATGGCGACCATGTTGCGGGCGCCAATGCTGCCGACGGCAGGATCGGCTACGGCACCGCATGCTGGTTCTCGAAGGACTGGACCAAGCTGCCGTGCGCGCTCACCTTCGAGTTCGTCCAGCCCGAACGCCTGCGTCGGGCTGTCCTGTACCAGGGCCACTGGTCGGGCAGCATGTACCACACGCGCGACTTCGCGCTGGAAGTCTCCGAGGATGGACAGACCTGGACCCCCGTAGGCTCGGGCTCACTGCCTGACGACAGTCTGGCCAAGGCTGTGCTCGACCTGAACGTCGAAACGAAGTGGTTCCGCGTAGTGGTCCTCACGTCCCACATACCGTTTCAAACGTGCGGGCTTTCGGAAGTGGAACTGCTGGCCGAGCGTCCGGGCGCCATGGGCACGCCGAAGCTGAGCCTCAACGGCGCGCCGGCAACGGTCAGCGAAGACATGGGATTCGGGGTTTTCGCCTATGCCGGAACGGGTCCCCAGGCCCTCGTTGAAAACGGTACCGACGATCTGGTCGCCGACCTTGGCATCGGCGAGACCCTTACGTTGACTGCACCGGTCTCCCTTCGTGAAGGTTCGGGCACCGTATCCGCACCCATTGAGCTGATCGGCGGCGCCGACGCATCTGCCGAACTCACATGCGACGGCCAGACCGCCTCAGCAGTGCTGCAGGCGATCGGGTCTACAACAGTCCATGTCCGGCCGATCGGTCCCGGGGAGCATACGGTCCGGCTCAACATCACTACGGTCGGGGGCGCGGTGGTTCGATTGGGCCGGCTCGGTATGGCGGCCGCCGGCAGGACCTTCTCGGCCAAGCTCGTCCTCGAGCCGACGGATTACGGATCTGGAGCGCCGCCCATCACGCCGAGACTGAGGCCCGCCATCGAGCGCGAGATGGTGCGAATGGACTGGAAGGCACAGGACGGGGTAGGAACCGCACGCGTGCCCATCACGATATCGGAGGCCATCGAGCGCGTTCGGCGACGCGGCGAAACCCTCGCTTCGCGTTTGCGACCCGATCGCGAATCTCGACGGAGGGCAATCGCCCTATGGCGACGTGCCGTTGCTGAGCTGAACTCGCAAGACGATGAGGCACGCCAGACGGCCGCCTATTACCGACTCCACGAGGCCAAACGCGCTCTCTTGCTCGCACGGGCCGGCGACAGCCTGCGTCCCATCGTCTTCGTCAAGCAGGTCCCGGGCGCTTTCAGCCATCAACTGACGCAGTACTATGGCCGCTACGCCAGGCCCGGCGGCGGGGTGTACGTGCTGTTGGATCCGGGCCGGTCCATGCGGGTGCGGGAACTGGTCGGTGTGCGCGACGGCGCCGGGCCGGCGGCTCGGCGGGAGCCTCGCCCTCCCAAGGACGCGGGCGGGCCATCCGCTCGGCGGGAGCATCGCCCTCCCAAGGACGCGGGCGGTCCATCCGCTCGGCAGGAGCCTCGCCCTCGCTTCGGCAGGTCCGGCGGCGGCCCGGCGGGAGCCTCGCTCTCCCTCGGGAGTTACATGCAGCCGGAGGTGTCGTGGGATGGCAAGACGATCCTGTTCGCCTACTGCCAGACCGATCGAACACCCGAGGACACGATCCAGGGTGCCAAAGGGCGTCACTACAGCCTGTACTCGATAAGGCCCGATGGCACGGGCCTGAAGAGACTGACCGACGGCCCATACGATGACTTTTGTCCCCGGTACCTTCCGGACGGCCGCATCGTCTTCATCTCCACGCGCAGGGGCGGATGGCATCGGTGCGGCACCCCCGGTTGCGAAAACTACGTCCTGACGGTGGCCGGAGCGGATGGCAAGGACCCGCGCCCGATCTCGTTTCATGAAACACAGGAGTGGGATCCTGCGGTCTTGCCGGATGGCCGCATCGTGTACACGCGGTGGGACTACGTGGACCGCCATCCGGTGTTCTTTGAGCACCTGTGGACGACTGCACCGGACGGAACGCGGGCGGCAGCGCTCTTCGGCAACAATACGTTCAATCCGGTCGGCATATGGGAGGCTCGCCCGGTACCCGGTACGCGTAAGCTGATCGCCACGGCCGCCGCACATCACGCCATGACGGCCGGGTCCATCATCCAGCTCGACCCGTCGCGCGGAGTGGACGGATTGAAGCCCATCACGCGACTGACGCCCGATGCGCCGTTTCCGGAGAGCGAGACCGCGGTGTCCGGAAGTTGGTATGCCCCCATGCCCAGCACAGAGCCATACGAGACGGAGGAGAATCGGCGATGGCCGGGGCATTGCTACCGCAGCCCCTATCCGCTTGGCAATGGGCTGTTCCTTGCCGCCTACAGCTTCCGACAGCTCATCGGCGAACCACGCGGCAATGCGGCCAACGTGTTCGGCATCTACCTGTGCGACGCCGACAGCAACAAAGAGCTGCTTTACCGGGACCCGTCCATAGCGTCGCTCTGGCCCGTTCCGCTGGCGCCGCGATCCCGTCCGCCAATCCTGGCCTCATCGCTGCGCAAGGAGCTTGGCGACTCCGGCATCTTCGTTCTTCAGAACGTGTATGCGGGCAAACCAAGCCTGCCTCGGGGCACGGTTAAATCCCTGCGCATCGTGCAGGTTCTGCCCAAATCAACACCCGGCAAAGACCTGCCGCCGATCGGCATCCCATCCGGTGCGCCGGGCAAGCAGGTTCTTGGGACCGTGCCCGTGGAGGCAGACGGGTCGGCGCATTTCATGGCGCCCGCCCGACGCGAGCTCGCGTTTCAGGCGCTCGATGAGCGGGGCATGGCCGTTCAAGTCATGCGCAGCGGCGTCTATCTGCAGCCCGGTGAGCGGACGACATGCGTCGGATGCCACGAGCCTCGCGGGAGTTCGCCCCCGGCCTCTCGCCCAATGGCCATGCTCCGACCGCCGTCACGCATCGTTCCCGGTCCGGATGGATCCAAACCGTTCAGCTACCCGATCCTGGTGCAGAAGCTGCTCGACCAGCGCTGCGTCAGATGCCATTCGGGGCCCAGCGCGCCGAAAGGGATCATCCTGACGGGCGAACCCGAGGGGCACTATACGCGGTCCTACAACGCCCTGGCGCCGCGGGTTCCGTTCTCCGATATGGGCAACGGCGAGGCGATCAGCAAACCGGGACGATTCGGAGCGCGCGGCTCCCCGCTGATGAAGATGCTCATGGAAGGTCATCAGGGCGTACGGCTCTCGCGAACGGAGATCGAGCGGCTCGCAACGTGGATGGATGTGAGCGTCCTGTTTTACGGCACGTTCGACACCGCCGAGCAGGAACGGCAGCGGCGTGGCGAGCGCATCACCTGCCCGAAGCTCGAATAGCGCGCGAGATGCCGGCGCGCACCGTCGCCTGCCGCCCAGCTTGGCGGCCCCATGGACATCCACGGTAGAGGGAGCAGCACTCCGCCATCGCAAGGGCAGGAACCGCTCGGATCCGCATAGAAACGAGGCCATGCCCGCCCAAGAGGCAAGAGAAGGAGCCCGAAGATGAGCTGCACGTGCCTGATCGGCTGCGCGCTGATCGCGTGTATGACGATGGCGATGACGCACAATGCAGACGCACAGGATCGCATCGCCGTTCGGCCTGCGCAGGTGCAGGGCGAGATTGATCGGCGCATCTACGGCCAGTTCCTCGAGCACATCTACCATTCGGTTGAGGATGGCCTCTTCGGCGAACTGGTGCGCAACCGGGCCTTCACAGGCACGACCGGTTTCACGCGCTCGGGGGATACGCTCAAACTCGCTGCGCCGGAGACAGACATCAAGACGGTGTTCGGCGATCCGACATGGACGGACTACGAGTTCTCGCTCAGCGCCCGTAAGACGAGCGGCGCCGAGGGGTTCCTGATCCTCATTCGCGCCAAAGACGACCGCAACTTCTACTGGTGGAACATCGGAGGATGGGGAAACTCGGCGCACCAGCTCGAGCGCGAGGTGAACGATCAGCGAGGCGCGATCGGCCCTCGCGTGAGGGGCAGCATCGAGGCGGGACGCTGGTACAGCATCCGCATGCGGGCGGAAGGCGACCACATCCAGGGGTGGATTGACGACAACCTCGTGCTGGATACGCGAGACGATGTCCACAAGGCCGGCGGCGTTGGCGTCGGCTTCTGGGCCACATGCGGCGAGTTCAAGGACATGAAGGTGACCGACCTCGCCGGCAATCCCCTTCCTCTATCGCTCTCCGATATGCCGACCGAGTTTGCGTTGCCGCCCGAGTGGCAGCCCTGGCCCGCCGGAAGCACGGGCGCCAACCTTATCGCGGAGCCGGAGTCGCCGAACACGAGCCTGGCTGCGAGGGTGCGCCTCGGCGGGTCCCGATCGGGCATCGCTCAGGGACGCATCAACGCCGTCAAGGGCAAGCGCTATCCGGGCGTCGTGTGGTGTCGGACCGACGGCAACGTCCGCGGTCTGACGGTGAGCCTGATCGGTTCCGACGGCTCCGAACTTGCGCGGCAGGCCCTCAAACGCCCCGGCTCCGCGTATAGCGCACTCAAGTTCACGCTTGCCCCGAAGCGGACCGATCCGCGCGCGACGCTGGTCGTATCCGCCGAGGGCGACGGAAGCTTGTTCGTGGACATGGTCTCCATGACCCGGAGCGACTACGTCGCGAGCGGGTGCCGAACCGATCTGCTAGATGCCGTTAAGGGCCTGGCGCCTCCGATCATCCGTTGGCCGGGCGGGTGCTTTGCTTCGATCTATCGCTGGAAGCGCGCCATCGGCCCTCAGCGCGAGCGGAAGCCCTTCAACAACTATGTATGGGGCGAGTGGGATTCATGCGGGTTCGGCATTGATGAGTATATGCGCATGTGCCGGATCGTCGGCGCCGAGCCCATGGTCGTTGTGAACCTCGGAAGCTGGGACGCCCCATCGAAAGAGGAGGAGTACATTCGCGAAGCGCTCGAGTGGATCGAGTACTGCAACGGCGACGTGACGACCCCCATGGGAGCCCGGCGCGCCGCCAATGGGCATCCGGAACCCTACAACGTGGTTCACTGGGAGATGGACAACGAGACGTGGGGGCTTGGCGTCGAGCGCTACGGCCGCCTCGTGGCCAAAGTGGTTCAGCAGATACGCGCCCGATGGCCTGGGCTCCTTATCCACGCATGCACGTTCTTTGAGCGAGAGGACCGGCGACTTCTGGAGCTGTGCGGCAAGGACATAGACTACATCAGCTACCACTTCTACGAGGATCCGAACAACTACGCCACGGCTCCGGCGTCTTTCGAGGCTATGTGGCAGCGCTACGCCAAACTCATTGCCGCAAGCCCCAACCCGAAGGTGCGGATTTCGGTCACCGAGTGGAACGCCCAGAGCACCGATTGGCGGACTGGTTTGTTTGCGGGCGGCTACCTGAACGTGATGGAACGTTCGGCGGATGTGGTGAAGGTCGCCACGCCGGCCCTGTTCCTGCGCAGGGTGGACGCCCCGGCATGGGATAACGCGTTCATCAACCATGACCACCTCTCGTGGTTCGCCGCGCCGAACTACGTGGTGATGAAGCTCTATCGGGACCACTTCCAGCCGCTTCGCGTAGCTTGTGATGCGCCCAATGGGCTCAACGTCTCGGCCACACGGAGCAAGGACGGTACCCGGGTGGTGGTCAAAGTGGTCAATGCGGGAGGCGTCCAATCCGACGCCACGATCGAGCTTGATGCGAGCTACGCGGCACGCCAGGCGAAGGCATGGCAGGTACAGGCGGAGCTTTCGGACCGCAACACCCTCAGTGAGCCCCAGAAGATTGCGCCACGCGAGGTGAAGGCATCCGTGAGCCGCAATACCCTGCAGATGACCTTCCCACCCCGGTCCGTCACGGTGATTGAGGTAAGTGGAAGACTGACTCAGTGACCCGACCATCCGGCTGACCCAACACACACGACTATCCAGACGAAGACCCACAGCCTGGCGGAAGCCAAGGACGATATCCGCCGGATCATCCGCGATGCCGAGGGCAGCCACTTCCGGCGACTGCGTCAGGCTCAAAGATATCGAGCACGATACTTGGTTCGGAACCTTGTGCGGCGGCGAGCGACACCAGTCGCTGATCGCTCCGCGCTCGGATGAGAGGAGTGTCGTCATGTACATCGCCTGTGCCGTTGTGTGCATCGGTGCGCTGACGCCTATCGGGCGAACGGCGCAGTTGCCCGCAGATGGGCTCGTCCTGCATCTCGATGCGGCGAAGTCGGGCTCGCCGGTCGGACCCATGGTACGCTGGCAAGACTTGTCCGGCCGGGAGAGGCACGTTGCGCAGGCCGACCCTCGGCGGCAGCCCAAACTCGTCAAGGACGCGGCGAACGGCAAGCCCGTTGTGCGGTTCAGCGGAGGACAATGGCTCGACGGTCGGGCGCCGCTGGCAGAGGGCTGCCCGGCGCTCACCATCGCGGCAGTCTGGCGGCGCTTGGACTGCAACGGGGGTGCTGTGATCTGCGAGCAGGCCGACGATGGGCCGGGCCGCCGGGCGAGCCTTCTGACCGTACAGGATCGCTACGGCTTCAACGGGCAGGACAACGACCAACACGATCTGCTTCGGTACGCCGGAGGGCTGTGGAACGTGTCGGTCATGACCCTCGACGAGAATGGGCTTGTCCGCCTATGGCACAACGACGAGCGTGGCGGGACGGGAGCGTCCGGGCAGATCGTGAAGCCGATGCAGAACATCGGCGCGCGGCTCTTCCGGGTTGGCGGTAAAATAACCGCCGACAACGAGCGGCTGCGCGGAGACATTGCCGAGATCCTGGTGTATGACCGAGCCTTGAGCTACCCGCAGGTGAAGGCGCTCAACGAGCATCTCGGCGCCAAGTGGGGCGTGGGCAAGCCCGGCAAGGGCGGCATGAGAAGCGTGACGACGATGACCATCGAGCGCATGAACGAGGGCCCGGACTACACGAGCAAGGTTCCGAAGTTCATCTTCGCCACTACGTTGGCCGAACAGGAGGCCCAGCTCAAGGACAACCCCCTCCTGACCCGGTTCCGCGAGTCGCGCAAGCGGCTGGCCGCCGACCCGCATCGGCCCCTCTACCACTTCACGAGTCCCGAGAGCAGCCTCAACGATCCCAACGGGCTCTGCTTCTGGCAAGGCCGATGGCACCTGTTCTATCAGGGGTACCCGCCCGAGGACCCGCGACAGCACTGGGGCCATGCCGTCAGCACGGACCTCATACACTGGCGCGACCTGCCCTATGCCATCTACCCGAATCCGGAGGAGTGCTGCTTCTCCGGCGCCACTTTCGTCGAGCCCGATCGGGTCATCGCCATGTACCACGGCACCAAGGTCGGCAACATGGTTGCGGTGTCGAGCGACCCTCTGCTGCTCAACTGGGAGAAGGTGACGGGCAAGGCCGTCATCCCCATGCGCCGTCCGGACGGTTCGCCGCAGCCCTTCGGCGTCTTCGATCCGTGTATCTGGAAGCAGGGCGCTTGGTACTACTCGCTCTCGGCTGGGACCGTGCCGGGCCCGGGCGTCAACCGCCTCCGCGCCGACTTCCTCCTGCGCTCGAACGACCTTGTCACGTGGGAGTACCTGCATCCGCTGGTCGAGAACGACCCCTACGGCCTGGTCGGCGACGATGGCGCATGCCCCTACTTCTGGCCCATCGGAGATCGCCACATCCTCCTCCACTTCAGCCACATGAGCGGCGGCAAGTACCTGCTGGGGCACTACGATACCGAGAGGCAGCGCCTCGTCGTCACGGGAGGCGGCACGTTCAACTTCGGCCCGGCCTGGCCTGCGGGGGTCCATGCGCCATCCGCGGCCCCCGACGGAAAGGGCGGCGTGATCGTGATCTTCAATATGAACCCCGCCAAGCCGACGCCCGGCTGGGACCAGATCATGTCGCTGCCCCGGCGCCTGAAGCTCAGTCCCGAGGGCGACCTCCTTCAGGAACCGGCAGGCGACTATCCGTCGCTCCGCGGTGCGCGCACAGCCATCGGCGAGACCGCCCTGCCGGCCAACAAGGAGATCGTTCTCGATACCGTGAAGGGCAACTGCATCGAGATGAAGGTCGAGATTGACCCGAAGGACGCGCCGACCATCGAGCTGAACCTCCTGCGCTCACCGGGCGAGGAGGAAGTCACGCGCCTCTCGATCTACCCCAGACGCGGCTTCCACTACTGGAACCGTGGCGGCAGGCCCGGTCAGGACACCGTCGTCTCCCTCGACATCTCCCGCTCATCGAGCCTGCCGGACGTAACCTCGCGCCCGCCGGAGGTCGCGCCAGTCTACATCCCGGCCGGCGAGCCCGTCCGGCTGCACGTCTTCCTCGACCGCAGCATCGTGGAGGTGTTCATCAATGGCCGCCAGTGCGTCGCCGCGCGGGTATACCCCGGCAGGCCGGACAGCCTGGGCGTGTCGCTGCGCAGCATAGGACGAGACGCCGTACTGAAATCCGTTGAGGCGTGGGAGATGAAGGCGGCGGAGTAGACGACACAGATCGTGCGCACGATCGCGAACGGAGGTGTCATGGATCACTTAGCCGCAGCCGCCGTGGCGATGGTCATCGGGGCCCTCGCCGGAGCACCACCCATGGACTACGCTTTCGATCGCACCATATCGCGCAAGGTCCTCGAGACCTACCTTTCGCGCGCCATCACCATGATGGACCTGTGCTCCGGGCGCATTGATCCCACGGACGATATCCGTATGCTCGGCAACATCGGCGCGAAGTTCGCAGGCCGTACGGTGTACCTGTGGGCCGGCGAGCAGCACCTCGAAGCGAAGCTCATCCGCGCGCGGGAGACCGCGGCCAGGCTGCACAGACAGGATCCGCAGATGATCCTGCAGGCGGGCATCTTCGAGATCGTCACTACCGAGGTGGAGAAAATACCGGTGCCCGATTGGGTGTTCGCCGAGTTCGGGCTGCCCGTCGAGCAACGCAGCTTCCGCTACGCTGCGATGCTGTTCGATGGCGGCAAGTTCCACGATCACTGGAACAAGGGGCAGTCGGTTCCCGACATCACCAAGATCGAAACGCGCATGTGGTTCTACTACCTCGCCCGGCGTTATGTGGACGCAGGCATGGAGGCCATCCACTGGGGACAGGTCACTCTCATCGGCGCGGCCGACAAGGACTGGGCCGGCTGGCGCGACGCACTGGGCCGTGCGCGGGCCTATGCCCGGCAGAAAGCGCGAAGGCACCTGCTGCTGTGCGACGCCCATACGCCGGACGGCGGCCCTGTCCACGATGGGCATCTGCTGTTCGACTTCCATTCGTTCCCCCTGCGCATCAAGGAAGTTGCCGGCAAACCGCATCAGGGCATGCTGGAGGTCGGCTATCTGGACAGCATCTTCAAGCGAAGCAAGGGCGGCATTGCGCCCAGCGGATGGAAATGCGACAGCCTCCCTTACCTCGTCGAGTTCGACAACTGGGGGGTCAGCCCAAAACCCGGCGAAGGTGGCCGGCCCTGGTGGACATGGGGATGGGATGAGATAAGCTGGTTCGCCCATCAGCCCGAGGAGTACCGCAACGAGTGGCTGCGCTACGCCTGGGACTGGGTTCGCAGGACCGACCCGAACGGCTTCCTGCAGATGCCCGGCAGCCGCTGCCTGCATCATCCGGTTGGTGACCTCTGGTGGTATCGGGCCAACACGAAGAGGGCCGCTTGCCCGGACGGCTTTGGTCAGGAAGCCGCGATCAAGAGCATCTGGCAAGGAAAGTGACGGCGTCGTGGCTCGATTGTCGGCGTGGCTTACGAGTTCGGCGACCGCGATAGCGATGGGAGCTTTGCCGGCTTCGTCGAAGCGGTCACGGACCGAAGCAGCCTCGAAGCCGACGATGCGTCGGTCACGATTCGCGGCCGGTCCGGACGATCGCTGCAGGTTCGTTTCGGCCTATCGGGGAGATTCCGGCCGCCGGCCTACGGTTGGGGCACCCAGCCCCGATGGCCGAGGGGCGAGGGCCATGGCCGCCTGCCCGAGGTTCGCTGCGACGGACGCTTGCTGAACCTCCGCGAGCGATGGCCGGTTTACGAAGGGCCCCGTCTGAGCGTGCGGAACGGCGAACTGATCGTTCGCTCGCGAGCCGACGCTGCCCCCTCAGGCAGCAGCGACGTCTACCGCATCGGACTGGCTATGCGCAACCGATAGGGCTGTCTCGCCCCTCACCGTGTGGCCATCCGCCACCGTAAGGGCTCCCTGTCTCAGGCTCCGCCCTTCTTCTCGATCTTGGCCCACGTATCACGCAGCGTCACCGTTCGATTGAACACGGGTTTGCCCGACGCCGTGTCGGGGTCGGCGCAGAAGTATCCGAGCCGCTCAAACTGATAGCGCGTGCCCGCCGGGCAATCGGCCAGCCCAGGCTCAACAAACCCGTGAACCACGCGCAGAGACTCCGGATTCAGGTTGGAGGTGAAGTCCTGTCCGGGCTCGACATCGTCGGGGTCGGGCTTGAGGAACAGGTGGTCATAGAGCCGAATCTCCGCCGGCACCGCCGACGAGGCGGCGAGCCAGTGGATGGTGGCCTTGACCTTCCGTCCGTCCGGAGCGCTGCCGCCGCGCGTAGCCGGGTCGTACGTACAGCGCAGCTCAACCACGCTGCCGTCGGCGTCTTTGACGGCCTCGTCGCACCGGATGAAGTAAGCGCTTCTCAGCCGGACCTCGCGACCGGGCGCCAGGCGGAAGAACTTCGGCGGCGGATTCTCGCGGAAGTCGTCGCGTTCGATCAGCAGCTCGCGCCCGAACGGAACCCTGCGCGTTCCAGCCGACGGATCCTCCGGATTGTTGATCAGCTCCATCTCCTCGATCTGCCCCTCGGGGTAGTTGGTGAGCACGACCTTGATGGGGTTCAGCACGGCCATCGCACGCGGCGCCCGTCGGTTCAGGTCCTCACGGATGCAGTCCTCGAAGATCGCGACATCAACAACGCTGTCGCGCTTGGCCACGCCGACCTTCCGACAGAAATCGCGGATGGCCTCCGGAGTGACGCCGCGCCTTCGCAGGCCGGCCAGCGTCGGGAGCCGCGGATCGTCGTATCCGCTCACATGGCCGCCGTTGACAAGTTCGATGAAGCGGCGCTTGCTCATGACGGTATACGTCATGTTCAGCCTGGCGAACTCGATCTGCCGCGGCCTGTAGATGCCCAGCTCAACAAGGAACCAGTCGTACAGGGGCCGGTGTATCTCATACTCCTGCGAACAGAGCGAGTGTGTGACGCCCTCAATGGAGTCCTCAAGGCCATGCGCCCAATCGTACGTCGGATAGATGCACCAGGCATCTCCCTGACGATGGTGGGATGTGTGCAGTATTCGGTACATGATGGGGTCGCGCAGGAGCACATTGGGCGACGCCATGTCAATGCGCGCGCGAAGGGTGCGCGAACCGTCGGGAAACTCACCCGCGCGCATGCGGGCAAACAGGTCAAGATTCTCCTGGATGCTCCGGTCGCGATAGGGGCTTTCCTTGCCGGGTTCCGTCAGCGTTCCGCGAGTCGCGCTGACCTCTTCGGCCGACAGATCGCAGACATACGCCTTGCCTTTCTTGATCAAGTCAACGGCCCACTCGTACATCTGCTCGAAGTAGTCCGATGCGAAGAACAGTCTATCGCCCCAATCGGCGCCCAGCCAGCGCACGTCCTCGATGATGGCGTCAACGAACTCCTGCTCTTCCTTGACCGGGTTCGTGTCGTCAAACCGCAGGTTGAACAAGCCGCCGAACTCCACGGCAATGCCGTAGTCAATCCAGATGGCCTTGGCATGCCCGATGTGCAGATAGGCGTTGGGCTCCGGTGGGAAGCGCGTGTGGACCCGGTCGAACCGGCCCGAACGAAGGTCCTCCTTGATGGCCTCCCGAATGAAATCGGTCGGACCGTCCGGATCGTCTGCCTTCGCTGCGATGTCGTGTCTGTCGCCCATGTGCTGCGCTCCCCTGCCCGTCGTCGTCCGCCTGATACGCCGATTGGCTCTCAGCCTGTGGAGTGGAGTATACCGCCCTCGGCCGTACCCGCTTGGCGCCGAATGCCGTCGCTGTCGCTCAACCGGCGATGCGGAGGGCTTGCGCCGTCCATCCCGCACACCACAATGACAGCGCCGTTTCGAGAATGCCGACCCGTGTGAACCGGGGTGCGACCGAACGGGAACGCAGCCCGAACGCTGATCGCACGATCAGCGGCGCATAGGCTGTCACGAGCGCCCCAAGGGCCGCCGGGTCCAGCCCTTGCATCGGTCCGAGGCCGTTCCTGGCTGCTGTCAGTCTCCATGCCGCGATAAGCGTCATTGCAAGCCCGCCGTGATACACACTTGACGCGAGAGCCGAGAGCCGAGAGCCGAGAGCTAAGAGGCCGCGTTGTCCCTCACGCCCTTCCGCGGCCGCTTTCCGCGACCGGAGCGAGCCGAGGATGGCCCGCACGTGAAGGATGCCGCTCACGCTCTGGACGGCCGCAGCGAGCCACACAAGCCCGGCGGCCTCCCACTTCGAACCGCCTGCCGCGAAGTAGGCGCCGGGAGCGAGCAGACCGATGCCCAACGCTCCGAGCAGCTCGCCGACCAGCGTCCGATCGAACCTGCGCGTGGCCTTGATGCGGCCCATGCCCACGTGACCAACCACGATCAGGCCTGCCGGCAGCATCAGCCACAGCAGCCGATAGTCGCCGAACTCCACGATGAGACCAAGCACGGACGCTGCCGCCGCGACGCCCCATAGCCACAACCACGACGCGGCATGGGGATCGGCGCGACGGCGCACCGCTGCTGCCAGTGCCCCGCGCCCCATGTTGGCGGCGAAGGCGGCAAGGGCGAGCAGCGCGGTTGTCACAGCGGTCGGTGATGGGCCCGCCCCGCTTCCGATCACGATCGCACACGCCAACAGCGCCCAGGAACCGTGCTCGGGAGGGAACGGAGGCGGTGTCAATCGCACTGCGCGAGCCCCTCCATGACGGCGGTAACCTCCGACCGGTTGTGGAAAAGCTGCCGCGCGCGGACACGCCCGAACGCTCCCATGAGGATGTCGAGGCACCGGTCTATCAGGTCGAGCAGAGCTCGCGACGTGATGCCCCGCTCAGGGAGTTTCAGCGTCATGATGCCAAGCCATGCGTTTGCGTCGTTCGCACCTTGCCGTCTTGCACTCATCTCTATCCTGTACGCGTATGAAGCCATCAGGTTCGCGCTTGGCTCTGCGGACATGCGCATATCATTGACGACGACCGTGCACGCCGGGGCGTCTTGCCGGAACCGTTCTGCGGTCATGCGAACATGGCGCAGACGCGGGTGTCCCTTGAGCCGCCGGTCGAGGTCGGCAGGATCCACCGCCGTAACATCGAGGCCATGCTCCAGCAGGACGCGCGTCCAGCCGCCCGGCGCCGCGCCAAGGTCCACGGCCATTCCTGACGCCGGAAGCCGCAGATCGAACACCTCCAGCGCCTCGAGCAGCTTGAACTCGGCTCGACTGATCCTCGCCTCCTCTTTTCGAAACCGTCGCTCGCCGCCCGGCCACGTGCTGAGGCAATGCGCTGCGTCAGCCATGCCAACATAGTACGCGTCGGCGCGGATCACCGAGACGAGAACCTGAGGATCGGATCGGCTTCGCAGTTCCGGATCGGAAGCCGACTCCGCCGCCGATTCGACCGCGGCGCGCCTCTCACTGTCCCTGACATGGATGTTCCAACGAGCGCCGGCGGGTATCTGGGCGCACACAGACATGGCCGCATTGCAGACCTGCGCTACGGATGCATCGTCGGGCAGGACAACCTGTACGGGGGCGATGTGGCGCGCGAAGATGCTGCCGCGGCCTGCCTTGCCGGAGATGATTGCCGCCAGGTCAGCCATCGCCAGATCGCATTCCACCCGCATAAGACCGTCGGCTGCCCACACGAGGCTGCAGTCCGGCAGAAGCCGACGGAGCTCAAGGGCCAGGAGGCCCTCCGACTCCTGCGAGCACGTGATCAGCGCCGTATGCGGCATCTCACCATCCGTTCAATGCGGGTCGGTTCCACCCAGCTCCATCACCCGCTTTTTCCGCGCCCAGAGCCTGGTGCACGACCAAAGTGTGGCATGCGCGGGAGAGGAGAGTCTGCACGAGTTGCCCTTGTCCCCCTCCCGCGCATGTTGACTGCGTTCCGCTTAGTCCTCAACCATCAGCTCTCAACGTCAAGCGAGAGCTTCCATCCTATACTGTATAGTGCCGCGAGTACGCTTCCAGCACGACTGCCAGGCAGCAGAACCGACGCGGCAAGTGAATGTACGTGATGTCGGCGCCCCAGACCTGCATCAGCCCTCAGCCCTCAGCTCTCAGCTCTTAGGCCTCAGCCCTCAGCTCTCAGCCCTCAGCTTCTCTGCCAGGCAATCTGCCGGCAGGATCCCCTCTCGCTCCCGTGTCCGTAAACAGGGGTGCGCTCCATCTTCCTTCCGCCTCGACGGGCAGGGTTTCGGTGTGGATGGCGCGAAACAAGCGACGACGCCCACCTCCCCCGCCCGTGGAAGCGGGGGTGACCGCAGGCGATGAGGGACATGCGCGCGTGACGAAGGAGGCATGAGACTTCAATGAGCTTGCTTGGCCTCGATGTAGGCACCACAGGATGCAAGGCCATCGCGTTCGATGCCGAAGGCCATCGTCTCGCTTCGGCTTACCGCGAGTATCCAACGGCACATCCGCGGCCGGGCTGGGCCGAACTGGACAGCGAGGCGGTATGGGGGCACATCCGCTCGGTCATTGCCGAGGCCGCATCGCAAACGGCGGCCGACCCGATCGGTGCGCTATGCATCAGCTCCATGGGCGAGGCAATGACACCCGTCAGCGCTGATCGCAGGATCCTCGGCCCGAGCATTCTGTGCTCCGATACGCGCGGCGTCGAGTACGCCGACAGTCTGCGCGCCGGCATGGGGGCCGAGGCGTTCTACGCCATCAACCCGAATATCCTGAATGCGGCATATTCGATGCCCAAGCTCGCATGGCTGCGCGACCATGAGCCGGCGCTGTACGGTTCGGCGCACCGATTCCTGCTCTGGAGCGATCTGGTCGGGTTCATGCTGGGCGCTGAACCGATGACCAGCTACTCCCATGCCAACCGGACCCTCCTTTTCGATATCCATGCCGAGTGTTGGTCGGATGAGCTGCTCAGGCGATGCGGAATCGCCCGCGAGAAGCTGCCCGAAACGGTTCCCAGCGGAACGGTTGCGGGTCATGTAAGCCGCCGGATCGCAGCCGAGCTTGGTTTGCCCGATGGAGTGGCGGTCGTCGTGGGCGGCCATGACCAGTGCTGCAACGCCCTCGGGGCAGGCGTGATCGAGCCGGGGATGGCGGTATGCGGCATCGGCACGTTCGAGTGCTATGCGCCGACGTTCTGCATGCCCGACGATCCGCTGGTCATGCTGCGAAACGGCCTCAACATTGAGCATCACGTGGTGCCCGATCTCTACGTCACCTTCGCCTACAACCAGAGCGGGTCGCTTGTCCGGTGGTTCCGCGATACGTTCGCGGCGGAGGGAGGGCGAGGCTCCCGCCGAGCCGATGTTTACGACCTGCTCACCGCCGAGATGCCCGACGAGCCCACGCGCCTCCTCGTACTCCCGTATTTCGAGCCGACCGGACCACCCGATTACGTCTCCGATGCCGCGGGTGTCGTCCTCGGGCTCACGCCGACAACCACGCGCGGAGACATACTCAAGGCCATCATGGAGTGCGCGACACTCTACTTTGTGGATCTGATGGAAACGCTCAGGCGATTGGGGCTCGGCGTACACGAGTTCACGGCGACGGGCGGTGGGGCCCGATCGGATGCATGGCTCCAGATCAAGGCGGACGTGTTCGGTATTCCCTTTGTGCGGCCGCGTGAGACGGAGTCGGGCGCCCTTGGCGCCGCGATGCTGGCCGGAATGGCAACGGGCGTATTCGCCGGTCCCAGCGAAGCCGTCGCCGCATGCGTTCGCCGCTCGCGGACCTTCGAGCCGGACCCGGATCGCCACGCGCGCTACGCCGACAAGGCCGCGGCCTATGCCCGGCTGTATCCGGCAGTGCGCGATGTGCTGGCAGACCCTCGGCGGTAGCGCGGGGAATGGGACCGATGGGTCCGGTGAGGCTCGGCGCGTGACACGGCGGGGCGGCGGCGAATGCTTCCGGTGGTGGGCCATACCGCTGGGAGCGGTCCTGATCCCGGTCAACAGCCTGTGGATCGCCCGCGCCGAAGCCCTTGACTATTCGGGCTTTCCGACGTGCATGTCGCTGTTCTACAACGTGATCTTCACGTTGATGGTCCTCGTGGTGCTGAATGCGGCGGTGCGTCGTCTGCGGCCAAGTTGGGCCTTGACGCGCCCCGAGTTGGTGGTCGTGTATGGCATGACGGCAACGGGTTCGAGCCTTGTCGGTCATGACTACATGCAGATGCTCGTGCCAACTATCCCGCATGTGGCCTATTTCGCCTCGCCGTCGAACAACTGGACCGGGAAGATTGCGCCGCTCTTGCCCGAGAAACTGGTGTTCACTGAGCTCACGGACGGCGTCAAGGCATTCGAGCTGGGCCACTCAAGCCTCTACACTCGCGAGCACCTGCTCATGTGGGTGGAGCCCATCGCGCTCTGGAGCGTCTTCCTCGTGTCGGGCATCATCGCAACGCTGTCGCTGTCCCTCCTGCTGCGCCGCCAATGGGTGGAAAACGAGCGCCTGACGTATCCCATCGTTCAGCTTCCGATCATGGTGACCGAGAACGGCGGAGCAAATCGCATCTTCCGCAACAAGCTCTTCTGGGGTGGGTTCGGGATCGCGGCAGGGCTCGATATGCTCAACGGCCTGGCGTTTTTCTACCCATCGCTCCCGTCAGTCAACGTCAAACTGCAGGATATCGGCGTCTTCTTCGCCCCGTATCCGCCGTGGAACGCGCTGGGCTGGCTGCCCGTCTCGTTCTATCCGTTTGCCATCGGCCTGAGCTTCTTCATGCCCACGAACCTGAGCTTCTCGAGTTGGTTCTTCTACTTCGTGCGTAAGCTGCAGAACGTGGCTGTGGCGGCCATGGGCTATACCGAGGGCGACCCCTGGTACCCCTATCTCAAAGAGCAGAGTTATGGAGCCTGGATCGCGTTGTTCGTGGCGACCCTGTGGTTCGCGCGGGGCTACATCGCGACCATCGTTCGGTCAGCCCTGCGCGACGGCAAAGCCAACGATGGCGGCGTGTCGTATCGGCTGATCCTGGTCTCGCTGATCATGGGCACAGCGGGGATGATGGGCTTTCTGATCTGGGCGGGCATGACTCCGACGCTCGCGGTCACCTACGTGGTCCTCTATCTGCTTTTCTGCGGGTCGGCGGCGCGGATCAGGGCCGAGGTTGGTCCGCCGTCGCACGAGGTCGGCTGGGTCGGCAACAGCTACATGATGATCATGGTGCTCGGGACCGCAGCGGTCGGTCCCAGGAACCTTGCCCTGTTCTCGCTGCTGCACTTTCAGAATCGGATGCACCGTGGCCTCCTCATGCCCCAGCAGGCCGAGTCGCTGAAGGCCGCCTCGGAAGCGGGTCTGCGGATGCGCGTGATGGCCGCTGCACTGGCGCTTGCGGGTCTGCTCGGTGTGCTTGCGGCGTTCTGGGCGATGCTCCATCTGTCGTATGGGCGTACCTACGCCACTCGCGTGCATCCGGCCGCGCCGGGGTCCGCCTTCGCAGCCGAGCATTTCGGCAAGCTTGACCAATGGCTGAGCACGCCGGTGCTCCCGAACAATGCCGGTTTGCTGGCCATCGCCATCGGGGCCCTGATCGCCCTTGCCCTTGCGTGGATGAGCGTCGGGTTCCACGGATTCCCGTTCCATCCGGCGGGCTATGCGCTGGGCATGTCGTTCGGCCTCGACTACATCTGGACCCCGATCATGATTGCGTGGCTTGCCAAGTCGGTCATCCTTCGCTGGTGGGGTCTGAAGGGGTATCGCGCGGCCATCCCGTTTTTCATCGGGCTCGTCATCGGCGAGTTCGCCATCGGCGGGATGTGGAGCTTCGTGCGCGGCGTGCTCGGGGTTCAGACGTACACATTCTACATCTGGTGACGCCGGGCGTTCAGGACACCGCGCTGGACGAACTGCGTAGCCAGGCCGGCCCCGATCAGGATGGCTGCATGCCCCACATAACGAGCGCCCGGATGCCAGGCGGCGACAGCGATTACATTCAGGATGAGCGCCATCAGCGAGACGCCGACAAGCGTATCGGCGGCCGACGGACGCGATCCGGAGCGCCTGCGGAATGCCCCAACTGCGTCGGCCAGTGCGACCGCGCAGAGGACGTCCAGCGACATACCGACGCAGCCGATCGGCTGAGCGGAGCCCGCCCTGACCGACACGAGAACGCCCGCCAGCCCCGTAGCCGCCCCCACAGCCGCATAGCGGGCCTCAGTTCCCCCGCCTCCTGGGCGGGCGGGGCTCAGGGGGAGGGGGGGCTCCTGCGCAGGTCCATCGTCGCCGATCGGTAAGTGACGCACCCGTCCAACAAGCCACGACCCCGACATGACTGCAGCCGCAATCCAGACCGGCACCGGCACGCGCATCGGAGCACCATTCCCGATCAGGTCGAGCTGAGGATCGGCAACCGCCACCGACGCGCCGCTCGTGATCAGCGCCCCTGCCAGGCGAAGCGCGACGAGAGCGAACAGCGTCGCAACCCATGGGCCGACCGCGAGCCCGCACACCAGCCGGCCGACCACGGCACCGACCGACGCCCCCAGAATCACGCCTGCCGAGACGCCCAGCGCTCCGCTGCCCGATGCCTGCGCCAGCGCCAAAGACACGATCCCCGCCAGGGAGGCTGTGCCCTCAACCGACAGGTCGCTTTCGCCCCTGCGCAAACAGAGGCGCACTGCGCAAGCCACGATCAGAATAGGGGCAGCATCGGCGGCAAGCCCGGCGAGGTTGTACGGCGTCGCGAACCCGGGGAGCCACATGCAGGCCACCGCAAACGCTCCTATGAGCGCAGCAGATGGACAGAGCGCCTGCAGAGCGTGCCGTAGATGCGATGCCATGGCGGGGGAGCGGGTGGGCGTCAGGTCCGGTGTCGCCGAGAGTGATAAGGGAACCGGCTAGCGGATCGGGCCGGCATGTCTGACTTCGCTCCACTCCTTCACGCCAACAACAGCCTTGTAGGGCTCGAACACCTCGTCCTCGCGAGGCGTCCCCATGGCCCGATAGACGTACCAGATGGGCTTCTTGCCCCAGGGATCGTCGGCGTCATCGGGGAACCGCCGGAGGCCGATTCGCAGGCCGAACTCGCCCCGGTTGTCTATCCAGGCGTGGTACTGGAACGCCTCAATGCTGTCGAGCCGGCCGAACTTCTTCCACGCATAGGCCATTCCTGCGGCCTGCTCGCGCAAGGACTTCTCGCTGTAATCGGGCGAGTTGAGCCCCTGTTCGGTGCAATGGATGCGGCGGGGCTTCTTTCCCTGGAACCAGAAGTCCTTGAGCCGCCACCACGCATCCAGCACCTCGATGTTGCGGAAGGTGATCTTGGGTGTGTCGAGGGTGAAGTCGGTGTGGCCGTCCTCCCAGGTACGCGGCACAAGCAGCGAGTCCGGGTAGGGGTGATAAGCCAGCGCCCATTCGAAGTCGCCCTCAACCTTGCAGAAGTCGCGGAGCAGCTCAAGGAGCCGCTTGCCGCGATAGAACCTCGGCTCGGGGGTGTAGTTCCAGTGGTGTTCCAGCGAGATGAACGTCTGGCTATGCGCGTCGTACTGGCGCGCGATCAGGTGGGCGAGGCGCATGGAGCGGTGGTACAGGTCCATGTAGAGGGTGTCGGTCTTCTCGCCTGCGTTGGTCCATATCCACCCCGCGTTGATCTCATTGTGCATGATCCAGTGGTGGATGCGCGGTCCCTCGGCCACGCAGTAGCGTTTGGCCAGATAGTCCATGGCGGCCGCATAGGCCATGGCGCCGTCGCGGCTGTCCATGTCGGGCATGACGAAGATGCCCGAAGGATGCGCGTCCCGGTGGGCCACAAGGCGCGAGAAGCTGCCCTCAGGAGCGCTGCAGCCTTGCGCGACGAGGATGATTGCCGACACGACGATGCCGCGCTTGGCCGTCTCAGCCAGCATCGTGTCGTAGCCCTTGATCGCGCCATCGTTGGCATAGTAGGTCCGACCCGCATAGCTGAACGGCGACCATCCCTGGCCGGGCGTCGTCGAGATGAGGTTGTTCAGGAGGATATTGATCGTCACCGCCGAGATGCCGAGGTCGTCGAGATCGCTCACTATGGGGCCATGGTTCCAGAAGCCGCCGAGGCCCTTCTTCGTTCGAGGCCTCTGCTCGGGGACGTTGCGCGTCGGGGCAACCTCGTCGGCGTAGCGTGGGGCCGAGCGCAGTTCGAGCCCGTCGGCCTTGCGCGTCACGAGCGCCCATCGCGACAGAAGGCGGTCCCGCGACCCGTCGTACCGGTTCAGCTTCAGGGTGAACGCGCCCCTGGCGTTGATGGCGGTCAGCGATGGGGACCGCTCCAGCTTCGTTACGTCGTCCCAGATCGGGATGTCGGCCAGCCAGAGGTCATCGGCGCCGCGGGTATCGCCCTGAATCGTGATCGTGTCGGCTTCCACCGAGACGCGCGAGACCGCCGCCGGGAAGCGCTTCGTCAGATAGGCGACTGTTCTCCGATCCCGTTCCTGAAGCTCCCGACTGCGCGCCGCCGCCTGTGCCGCCATCTGCTTCTCTCGATCGTTCGGCGCTCGGAGCCGGATGCTCCGAATGCGGATCAGCTTGCCCGGATGGTTGCCGGGATCAATGCGCAGCCCTTCGACCTTGCCCTTGACGTTCTTGAGGGCCGACGCAATGTCAATGGAGTGTGAACTCCAACCCTCGCTCAGCGCCAATCCCGGGCCGGTGACGCTCGTAGCCTCGCCGAGCGGCGGGAACGCGTAGACCTGCAGATTGTCGGTGCCCTGCGGCGAGGCGTACTCGAAGGCCAGAACGTTGAGCCCCGGCGCGAACGTTCCGCCGGTGACCTTCAGGAAGACGAACGGGTCGGGGCCATTGGTTACGATCTCGAAAGATCCATCGCCGATGTCCTTAAGCGTTGCGTTGTGGATGTTGTCGGCGATTGGCACGAACGTCACATCGGCTCTTGCGAACGACATGGAGCACACTCCTATGGCGACGATGGCGATGACTGCGAGATGCATGGCTGACTCCCCCTGGCCTGTTCGCGTCCTGATTCGCTGCCCGCCATGGGCTGACCTGCATGGAGATGGTGCGTCGTGCCCGTAGAGCGTCCACAGTCCGCCGTCGGGGCAGCACGCTCACGCCGGAGGATTGTCATGCGAGCGTCCGAAGGCATGGGCAAGGTCCATCCGGCGCAAGTGCTGTCCGTGATTGAGCGGCGGCCTGTGCGGACCGGCGAACGGCCACCCGCGCGGAGCATCAGCACCGCCGGGCGCCGGCTCGGTGCGGTGACGCCTATGCGGTCAGCCGCTCGAACTCCTCGATACGGGCGCGGACGACGTCAAGCCCGGCGCGCCAGAAACCTGCGTCGGTGACGTCGGCTCCGAAGCGTTTCCCAAGGGCGGCTGCGTCGTTCATGCCGGTTGACGACAGGAAGTCATCGTAGCTGTCGCGGAACCGATCGGGGTCTTCCGTGTAGCGCGCATAGAGCCCGATGCCGAAGAGCAGCCCGAAGGTGTACGGGTAGTTGTAGAACGTCGGACCGTAGTAGTGGCCCTTGACCGCCCACATGTAGGGGTGCAGCGGCTCGATGTCCGGGCCGTACGTCTGCCGCTGAGCGTCCGTCATCAGTCCGTTGAGCTCGGCGACGGTCAGGTCACGCTCTTGGCGTCGCTCGAACACGGCTTTCTCGAACAGGAATCGCGAGTGAATGTCTACGACAGTCTGAACGTCGCGGTCGAGTGACGTGCTCAGCAGCGCCACGCGCTCGTCTTTCGATGCGCCCTGAAGAGCCGCGTCAAACGAGAGCGTCTCGCAGAAGATGCTCGCCGTCTCGGCGAGCGTGCTCGGGGTCATGCGCTGAATCGGGGTGCGCTTGGCCAGATTGAGGTTATGGTATGCATGGCCAAGCTCATGGGCGAGCGTGGATACGCTTGTGAACGAGCCGTCGAAGTTCATGAAGACGCGTGAGACGCCAGGCAGCAGGCCGGTGCAGTAGGCTCCGCCCTCCTTGCCGACACGGGGCTCGGCGTCCACCCAGCGCTCGTCGAAAGCTCTCTGGGCGAACGCGCGCAGGCGGTCCGAGTAACGGCCGAAGTTCGTCAGGATGAACTCGACGGCTTCGGGCCACTCCCATACGCGTGTCGCTGACCCGACAGGTGCGGTAAGGTCGTACCACGCCGGCCGGTCCAGCCCGAGAGCGCGCGCCTTGGCTGCCAGGTAGCGCCGGAAATCCGGAAAACTCTCCACACAGGCCTGCTGCATGGCGTCCAGGATCGGCTCACTGATGCTGTTGGCGACGAGAGTGGGCGCCACATCATCTCTCCATGCACGGTTCCGTCGGATCACGATCTGATACCCCTTGACGCCGTTCATGCACGCGGCGAGCGGCGTTTCCACGCTCTTCCATGCCTCGATCTCCGCCTCGAAGGCCGCCTTCCGAACCGACCGGTCGGCATCCGAGGCAAGCGCCCGAACCGAGCTCATGGGGAGCTCCTTCACGTCGCCGCAAATGGGGACTCTGGCAGTCAGCAGCGACGTCATGGTTCCATGCAGGCGCGCCCAGCCGATCACCGACGCCGGCGCCAGTTCGGCCGCAAGGTTCTCCTCGCGCTCCGTCATCTGGTGCGCCGCGAGAACTGCTGCCTTGCGGACAGCGAATGCATGGTCGCGGGCCACTGATGAGGCATCGAGGAGCGCCTGCGTATCGGTGGTGCCAACCCAGGCGGTGTAACGCGTGCGCAACTGGTCGAGCACGACCCCATGGGCATTGAGCGCCGACTCAAGGCTCTGGGCGACCTCGTCTCTGGCGTCGGTGGTCACGAAGCACGCGATATAGGAACCGACCGTCCGCAGTCTGTCCATGAGCCCATTGAGCTCGCCGGTCGCCGCTTCGTAGGCCGACACGAAGTCGGCGTCAACGGAGCCGGACTCGCGCCGCCGCACGTTCAGGCGATCGAACAGGTCAGAGAGATGCCGTATCTCGCCGATGACGGCGTCGAAGGCCGATCGGAACTCAGGCGATTGCAGCGATGGGAAGACGGTAGTCATATCCCAGCGCGGGAGCGGCGATGGCACTGTCATGAATGCAGTTCTCCTTTTCGCGTGTATTGTGGCACCGG
>DYKI01000025.1:28314-37420 GCA_020722705.1 Chthonomonas calidirosea
GGCACCGGAGGATACGGCGGAGCAGCGGTCTACGACTCGATCACCGCGCCTGCTCAACTCGGAAGCGGCGGCGGCCACACGGGGGCCGGCGACGGCGGCGCCGGTGGAGGGCTGATCCGCATTTCGACGCCAGGCACCATGACTGTGAACGGCGAAGTGCGGACTGACGGCATCGGCTACGCCAATCGTGCGGGTGGCGCGGGCGGCTCCATCTTCCTCGACGTCGGCACTATTGCCGGCGCCGGTGTGCTGAGCGCCAGGGGCGGCAGCGGCTCCGGCGCGTCGTTTGTGTACGGTGGAGGCGGAGGCGGACGCATCGCCGTCCTGTACACCACCGACATCTACACGGGCATGGTCCATGTCCATGGAGGCACAGGCCGCAATGCCGCGGAAGCCAACAACGGCGGCGGCGGCACACTCTACTACAAGGGCACTGCCGAGCCATACGGATTCCTGGCGTTCGACAACGGAACCGTCAACGGCTGGACGCATCAGCCGGCTTTCGACATGTCGAGCGTCAATCTCACGGTGGGAAATGCCAAGGTCTCGTTCGATTGCGCGGGCGGGCCGGTTCGTGTCCACGATTTCAGAGTCGGGCAGACTGGCGTCGTATCGCATCCCGCAGCAAGCGTACTGGGACTCGATCTTCGGGTCGGGGGCGATGCAGCCATTGAAAGCGGCTGCCAACTGAACACCGACGCACGAGGCTATGGCGAGCAGGCCGGACCTGGCGGTGGAACAAGCGGTGCGGGCGGCAGTCACGGCGGTACTGGCGGCTATGGCGGCGCACCGGTGTATGACGACATTCTCGCTCCGGCCCAGCTCGGCAGCGGCGGCGGCAATACGGCCGCGGGTGGCGGCGGCGCCGGCGGAGGTCTCATTCACCTGGAGGTCGCGGGCTCACTCACCCTCGACGGAGAGCTGCGGGCGAACGGCGTTTGGGAGAGTAACCGAGGCGGCGGAGCGGGCGGGGCGATATACGTCACGTGCAACACGCTGGCGGGGGCAGGCTCGATCAGCGCCAATGCTGGAACAGGCAGCGGCGGCGCGAGCTACGCATGGGGCGCCGGAGGAGGAGGGCGCGTGGCGCTCCACTATTCCACGACCACGTTCACGGGCACGGCAACCGCTAAGGGCGGCGTCGGCCGCTCCGACAACGAGACCTACAACAGCGGCGCAGGGACCCTGTACACAAAGGGCTCGGCCGATCCGATTGGGCAACTCGTGTTCGACAACGGCGGAGTCAACGGGTGGACGGTGCATCCGGCGCTCGATATGTCCACGACGGACATTCGCGTGAGCAGCGGGTTGGTCTCCTTCGACTGCGTTTCGGGCCCTGTTCGTGCTCGGGACTTCGCGGCTGGTCCGAACGCTACCGTCTCGCACCCTCCAGGAAACACAAGCGGACTGGACATCCGGGTGACGCGTGACGCCGCAGTTGACGGCACATCGAAGCTCTGGGCCACCGAACGAGGATATGGTGCGCAAGCGGGGCCGGGCGGCGGGGCATCGGGCGCCGGCGGTAGCCACGGCGGGACCGGCGGCTATGGCGGCATGCCGGTCTACCACTCGATCACGGCTCCGTCACAGCTCGGCAGCGGCGGTGGCGATACGCCGGTCGGAAGCGGCATGCCCGGAGGCGGACTGATCCACGTCGAGGCTGCTGGCACCCTCACGCTGGACGGCACGATCGAGGCGAACGGCGGAGCGGCCAACAACGTCGGCGCGGGGGCCGGGGGCGGAGTGTTCCTGTCAGCGGGGACATTCGCCGGCCTGGGCATCGTCTACGCCATGGGGGGCAGCAACACGACGACAAACTACTGGCATGGCGGTGGTGGAGGTGGACGCATCGCCGTGCTTTACGGCACGAACTCATTCGGAGGCTCAATGACGGCCCGAGGAGGACTGGGCCGAAGCAGCCTGGAGACCTGCAACGGCGGAGCCGGCACGATCTACACCAAGGGATCGGCGGACGCCACGGGCTCGCTCTTGATCAGCAACGGCAGTGTGATCGGGTGGACGGCGCATCCCGCTTTCGATATGCCGACGACCGACATGACCGTGGCCGATGCATTGCTCTCCATAGACTGCACCCTCCAGCCGCTCAACGTCAATCGGCTAACCGTCGGTCCGAGTGCGACCCTAACGCACCCAAGCGGTCTCGAAGTCGGCCTCCAGGTGGACACGGCAGGCGATGTGGTGGTGCTGTCAGGGGCCCAGATCAACACCGACGGGCGCGGCTATGACTCCCAGCTCGGACCCGGCGCAGGTACCAGCGGAGCCGGCGGCAGCCACGGCGGAACCGGCGGATACCTCGGGGCCGCTGTGAACGACAGCATCTCGACACCGGTGCTCCTCGGCAGCGGAGGCGGCGCGACCGCTCTAGGCAGCGGCGCCCCGGGCCGAGGACGGGTGACGCTTACGTGCGGGGGCCTGCTCAACGTTGACGGGACGATTTCCGCCAACGGGTTCGGCTACGCCAACCGAGGCTGCGGTGCCGGCGGATCCATCCTGCTCACCGCGCCGACCCTCGGTGGCTCCGGCTCCATCTCTGCAGTAGGCGGCAGTGACAGTACGACGACGCACACGCACGGCGGCGGGGGCGGCGGTCGCATTGCCCTCTACTGCGATTCCGACGTCTTCACAGGAACGGCGACCGCACGGGGCGGATTGGGCACCAGTGAGACCGAGAGCAACAACGGCGGCCCCGGCACCATCTACCGACGCATACCGACCAAAGCAAGCGGCGATCCACTCGAAACCGTCCTGTTCGATAACGGCTCAGTGATCGGCTGGACGATCCATCCGGCCTTCGATATGCCTGGGGCGGCTCTGATCGCCCAGAACGCCCGCGTGCGGTTCGACTGCTCAAGCGAGGCCGTGCATGTACGCTCGCTTGATGCCAGGTCCGGCTCGATTCTGTCGCAGCCTGCCGGACAGACAACGGGACTGGCCTTCCACGCTGAGGCGGAGGCGAATGTCGCCGCCGGCGCACTGCTGGACGTGTCTTTCCAGGGCTATCCGGCGCAGTCGGGACCCGGAGGCGGCGCCGCTCAGGCCGGCGGAAGCTATGGCGGAAGGGGCGGCAAAGGCGGCGCTGACCCCTACGGGATCGCGGACCTTCCCGCGTTCCTCGGATCGGGAGGCGGAAACGCCAGCGTGGCAGACGGCGGCGCAGGCGGCGGAATGCTGACAATCCTGGCGGCGGGCTCAGTCAACATAGATGGCCATCTGCTGGCAAACGGGGAGGACATGCTCAATGGCGGCGGCGGAGCGGGAGGCTCGATCCGGGTGGCAGCTTTGTCGCTGACCGGCGCGGGCATCATAGCCGCCGACGGAGGCGAATCGTCCGGAGCAACCTACCCGAGCGGGGGCGGCGGCGGCGGCCGTATCGGTCTCTATGTGCAGCCCGGTCAGGCATCGTTCCCGTCCGGAACAGTGACAGTGGCTGGAGGCACTGGCGTGGGCGGCAACGGCGAGGTCGGCACGATCTTCCGAGGCGACACCTACACGCTGCCCGACTTGAGCTTCATCGCGGCCCACTCGGAGTTCCACTGGGATCTCAACGGCGATGGAGAGGCCAATCTCCGCGTGGTGAACTGGGGGCTCGCCGACGCAACCTCGGTGCGCGTCGAGCTGTTCAGCGGAGACCCGGCGAACCCCGGTTCGGTCTCCCTTGGCCACACGACCATCGGCACGCTCGGACCGCTGACGAGCGTCCTTGTCACCATACCGGTTGCACCGCAGGCGCTCACCGACATCTGGGCCGTCGTTGATCCTGCAGGCGACATCGGTGAGGGCAACGAGGCCAACAACGTGCTCGTGTTCTCCGCCGTCCGCACGCCGACATCGCTGTACGTTCAGGACAAAACCGGCACGATCGGCGAGGTGACGCCCATCCGCGGATGGCTCAAACGGCTGTCCGACAACGCGTGGCTGCCCGGCCGAACCGTCACGTACAAGGTGGACGGCACCTTGATCGGCACGGCAGTGACCGACTCCAACGGCAAGGCAGAGATCCTGTGGACCATCACCGATGGCCCGGCCTCCCGAACCATCAATGGTTCCTGGCCCGGCGATGACACCTACGCACCCAGCGCAGGCAACGGCACGCTGACCGCGCAGACCTGGCAGACCAAGATGAGCGGGGTGGACCGCACCGGGCCGATCGCGTCCTATCGCGTCCTCAAGGCCTGGCTGTGGAAGATGGACAACACCCCCATCCCGAGCAAGAGCATCCTCTTCAAACTCGACGGCACCGTGCTCGGCTCCGACAACACTCGCGCGACCGGCTACGCCCAGATCGGCTACACGATTGAAGACGGCGCCGGAGCGGGCGATCGCGAGGTGCGCGCGGAATGGGCAGGCGACGGCGGCTATCTGCCCTCGTCATGCACCAACACGCTGACAGTAACGAAGGCGACGCCGTACATCTGGGTCATGCCGCGAACCGTTGTCCAGGGCGGCATCGCCAGGTTCTACGCCTACTTCCGACGCCTTCCCGACTATCGGAAGCAAGAGGGCAAGACCCTCTCGTTTAGGATTGACGGCACATGGATCGTGGATGTCGTCACGCTGTCAGGAACCGAGGCCGGCATCGCCCGATACCAGTACACAACCGACGAGACTGTCGGCGACCACACGCTCCGGGCCGAGTTCGCGGGCGACGCGTGGGTGGATGCCGGATACGGCGAGGCCAACCTGAGGATCACGGCTCCGTAGCTGAGTGTCGAACCCTGAAGGCTGAAGGTCGAAGGGCGAGTGGGCCGATGTGGCTCCCTCGCCCTTTGTCTGGCTCCTTCGCAACCGTGATGAAACACACGGGCAACGGTTTGCACCATACCGTACCGCTCCTGGCTTCTTCAAGACGCGCAGCGCGAAGACCCTGCGTCTGCGAGCGGCATATCGTCCGCCGGACGGCAGCGAACGTGGTGCGAGTTGCTCCGGCGTGGGCAGGCGGATGGCAAAGAGCGGCCCATCCGCCTGCGGTGTCCTATTCGGCGTCGTAGCCTTTCAGCGGCCTGTACCAGATGTTTCGGAAGCGCACCAGGTCGCCGTGGTCCTGCAGCTCCAGGGGACCCACGGGCGGGTGAGGATGGTATTCGCCTACGACCCGATGGTTTGTCGCGCCGATGGGTTCTGTGTGGTTATGCACCACGATGCCGTTGTGGAGCACGGTCACGCATGCGGGCTTGACGAGGGTATCCCCATCGAACTGCGGCGCTTCCCAGATAATGTCGTAGGTCTGCCATTCGCCGGGCTTGCGGCAGGCGTTAACCAGCGGCGGATACTGGCCGTAGATCGCTGCCGTGGTGCCGTCGGGGTACGTCGGGTTGTCGTAGCAGTCCAGCACCTGGACCTCATACAGGCCCATCAGGAACACGCCGCTGTTGCCGCGCCCCTGGCTGTCGCCCTTCACCACTTCCGGCGCAGCCCATTCGAGGTGGAGCTGGCAATCGCCGAAGTGCTCCTTCGTGCGGATGTTGCCGGTTCCGGGCCTGACCTGCATATAGCCGTCTTGAACATCCCAGCCCGCCGGCCCTCCCTTCACGGCTTCCCATGCTTCGAGCCCTGTTCCATCGAAGAGGACCACGGCATCGGAAGGAGCCTTGCCGGGTTCGGGCGGGGCGATGACCTTCGGTTGGGGGCGGTTACCGTCGTGGACGCGGTAAGGGAAGTTGGGCAGGATGGGCGTGTCATCATAGCCGATGTTGCCTGGGGGCATGGTCGGGTCTCCTTTGAGTGTTGTCTACGGTCAGTTCGGGGCCGGGAGTTCGAACTCCTGCACGACGATGACGACCGGGCGATCCCGACCCGATCCTCCCGGATCCGATCGAAATCGCCCTGTCGTAGCTCGGGTCATGTCATCGGCGCGACGCCGCTAGCTCGTGGCGGGCGGCTCGTAGACGGCGATCCCGGACAAACCGCCGCCGCTCCAGACCGGCACGTACTCGACCTGGTCCATCGAACTGCCAACGACGCGCAGCACGCGACCGTCTCTCAGGGTAACCCACACCCTTTCTGCCGAGTCTACGGCCAGCCGCGCGGCAAAGGGCAGGGAGATAGCGGTGGTGTTTGATGCCGGGACCCCATCCAGCCTGACCAACTGACTGCCGCCTTCGCCGTCACGCAATAGGAAGACACGGCCTGATGCGCCGCACCGGACCGCCGTGATTTGTTCGAGGCGCGTCTCGGCAACCCTATTCGTCCCCTGCATATCATCTATGCGCACCAGCTCGCCCGCCCCGCGGTCAGCGATGAGGATGCGCCCCTGCGGGTCGGTGCATACGCCGACAGGCGACTGCGCCCCGGCGTATTCCGTCCAACCCGAACCGGTCATATCGTCAATGCGCACGATCCGGCGGTTACCGGTGTCGGCTATCAGTATGCGATCATTGGAGTCAATCCAGATGTCCTGGGGATTGTTGAACTGCCCTATGCCGGAGCCGTAGGTTCCGCCGTAGGTGACCCGTCCTGTGCCTAGCGGGCCGTCCATCCTTATGATGCTGTAGCCGCCCCAGCCGCTCAGAATGTAGATGCGGCCCAGGCTGTCTGTTGCCACCGCAATCGCTCCGTAGGTTTCCATCACGGAGCTTGGTGTCTCTTCGAAGGGATCGGAGCTCCAGAGGAGCTGCGACGGCTCGTAGTCAACGGTCATGTACACGCGGCCAGATGGCCGATCGAGCACGTTCACCACGGCCAATCCCTGGACCCCGGATTCGAGATCGCGGGCCGAGACGCCTTGTTCACCGACTTTCTGTCCGGTTACCAGACCCGTGCCGTTCACGGTTACCGCGTCCGGCTGCGCCGCCGTTCCCCACTGGAGTTTGCCCGGTGTGAGGAGCACCACGTTGTCCTGAGCGTCGTAGGCCGTCGCCGTCAACTGGACCTGTTCACCAACGTAGACGGTCGCCGGGTTGGGAGTCACTTCGATGCGGACGATCGTGCTGTTCATCACCACAATGACCTGCTTGTTCACGCCGGACTCCACCATCACACCGGCGCTGCCGCTCGCGAGGATCACGCCTGAAGCATCGGCGTTCGGATAGGCCTCGGCGTGGAGGGTGTACTGGCCGGGATCCAGGTCGCGCCAATCGCAGGTCGCTTCGGTCTGACCCTCGGTCCGCTGCAGGATGGCCTGCTGGTCGTAGCTGTTGGGTCCCTCAAGCCGGACCCTGATGCTCTGCGTCGCCTCGGGGATGAGGCGCGTCTTCTCCGGCCAGATGACCTTGAAAGAAACCCGGCCCGTAGCGGAGTTGGATGACCCGCCGCCGCACCCGACGAGGAACGCCAGGGCAAGCGTCAGCAACAGCATTGCGTATCTCTTCATGTCCTCGGTTCCTCCCTATCGGATGACGCCGTCAATGCCGCCGGTGAGATCAAGGATGACCTGTGCCGTCGCCGTTGCCGACGTGGCGCCGCTCGTGGCTGTGACGGTGAAGGTCGTGCCGCCTTCGGATCGCCGGCTTCGCTTGGCGGGCATCACGCTCAGAACCAGTTGGGCTGTCCTGGAATCCGGTCCCTGGAGCTCGATGGCGCCTGGTGTCAGGGCGGCGTCAATGCCTTGCGGCAGGCCGGTCACAGCGAGAGTGGCCGTCCCGGTGTGGCCGTTGACGGGAACGACGGTGATGGTGTAGGTCGCCGGAGCGCTCGGGGTAACCACACTCACCGACGGTGCGACGCTTACGGTGATGCCCGTGACCCTGAGGGTGAACGTGGCCTCGTGGGTCAAGTCATCTCCGGCGACCCTGACCTTGAACGTGTAGTCCCCTGGTGCAGCGCCCGAAGTGTTCACCTTGAGGTTCATCTGCGTTCCCGCAGCGCTGGGCACCAGGGTCGTCGCCGGATCAAGAGTCCACGGCAGCGGCAAGTCATGCACCGTAATATCCACGGAGGACGAGAACGAGCCGACGGCCTTCAGAATGAACGGGAAGTCGGCAACCGCTCCCTCCCCGACGGTGAACGTGCTGGTGTCGGTCAACAGCAGCACGTTCGGTGGGGCAGCGGTGTCGCCGATGATGGGCGAGTAGGGCGCATTGCCGCCGCACCCGGCCAGAATGAGGCATGCGGCGAACGCGGATGCGACGCTGAGCAGACGCCGTGATATCTTGGTCATCGCTTCACCCTCCCTCAGTACCGACAGCCGAAGGCGACGAACCCCGCAAGGCTCCCGCCAAGGCCCGGCGTCAGGCTCATGCCGGTCGTGCCGCCCAGGGCGTTGGTGATGCCCAGGTCAATGATCGTCTGGCGGTCGCCGTCATCGGGACGCATGCGGATGGCGACGCCCCATACGGCGCGCCGAACACGCTCACCGGTATGCGTGTTGTAGGTGTTGTCGCCGCCGACGATGCCCGTGACATCGGCCACAAGCTCGCCCGTGTCCGTGATCTTCCACGCCAGGCCGCCGCCGATTCCGACCAGCGTGTTGTCCTCGATGAACACCGCGCGAGGGGCCAGCAGCAGCGTAACCGTTGAGCTCAGAGGCCGCTGATGTAGAAGCTGCACCGTCGGGAAGGTGTCCTTCTGCGCCGGGGTGTCCGCAAGGCTGACACCGACCTCCAGAGCGCATCGGGGCGTCTGGGGCGGCATGTAGCGCAGAAGCAGCTCGGCGTCGTTGCCGCCGTGGTTGATGGTGAACGTCGGGCCGACGTAGGTCCGGCGCTCGCCTGCAGTACCCCGCAGGGTGATGGCCAGTCCCTCACGGAGGCCATAGTCCAGACGCAGGTCGCCGAACTTGGCGTCCTGTTTGGATCCGAAGAGGCGGACTCCCGCTGTCCAGACGGTCTTGCCCGGATCGGGACAGCCCGGGGCGTCGAGATTGAGTACGGGGCCGATGTCCGACGTTGCGTCTTCGGCCAAAGCGACCGCACTGAACAGGGTCAGACCGGCCAGTGCGACGAGGCAACAGATGATGCGCATGCGTACCTCCTGAGCGCGCGCGCACTCGTTGGCGACGCACGCTGCGAAATGGAGCGACTTGCGTAGGGTTTGCGACGGAAAGAATGGGCATTCCTTCAATGGTTTCTGGGAATGTACCGCGGTTGTGTCGTGCCGGCGGGCGGGGGCAAGGGGGAGGGGGGACGTCTCGTATAGCCCTCACCCAACC
>DYKI01000026.1:0-9119 GCA_020722705.1 Chthonomonas calidirosea
GGTTCATGGCCATCCCGCGAAGGCGGGATTCGCATCGAATGCCCGACGATTCATCGTCGGGTACCGGCGTCGGCGCACGATACAACGACGCGCAGGTCGGGCGGCCCTGGACTCGCTCGGGTCCCCGCGGACTTCATCACCCGCGACACCGTTCTGTCAGAGCATCCGTATCTGTATTGCGAGCACGATGCGGTCAACGCGGTGGACCCGAGCGGGCACATCTGGTGGGAGACGGATATAGGCTGCATCGGCGACCGTGCTTCTGGCATCGTCAGGATTCTGCCGGGCGGCACGGCGGCAGTCTTTTCCCGGAGCGCTTTGATTGAGATACTTGTAGGGGTTGCAGCGATCCGTGCTGCGCTTGCCTTCCGCGACTGGATGGGCCGAGAGCATCAGCCCCCCGACTCGGTTGGCGGGCTGTACGGAAACTGGCACAGGCACCAATACGAGATGATGGAGTACTGGTCCGATCCGGGCAGGCTGCCGTGAGGCGCGCTGTCGTCGTATTCGCGCTGGGGTTAACCCTGGCCGGAGGTTGTCGGCCAGTCGGACGGATGGGACGGATGGGACGGATCGGACGGATCAGGCGGATGGGAGGGATGGGACGGATCGGGCCGGGTGGACGGATCGGGCCGGGTGGACGGATCGGGTTGATCGCCGTGCTCCGATAGGTTACTCCGGGCGCGAGCAGGCAGTCATGCCCAACGCGGCTTCCAGTGCGGTTGCGGCCCCCGTAATGGATGGCGATGCCGCGCAGACTGACAGGCACGCTCCGGATCGTGTGCGGCAAGTACGGGCCCACAGCGAGTTCCCCCTCGGCAGGAACGTCCGGCGCGCCCGCCATGGGGTTGGCTGCCGCCTGCAGGTCGGCAACGGCCTCATCCACGGTCTGGCCCCAGAGATTGTCCGGCGGGACCGGATCATCCGCGCGGTCGAAACGCCACATCCAGTATCGGTCCAGTATCGCCCTACTGGCGCCGCGCCGCCTCCGACCTGAGCCGATACAGCTCCCTGTGGATCGCACGGGCCGACTCGGTGAGTTCAGGGTAGGGCGTGTCGGTCACATCCACGATGCCGATGTTGTAGTTCTCTCCGTCGAACCAGCGGCCCGTGATGGGCTCGTCCACATACTGGAACCAGTGGCAGCCGACAAAGGCCGGACAGGAGACCACGCTTCGAACGTATTCGGCGTACGCGGCGGCGCGTTCGCGCTGATCCATGCATGGTACGAGCCCTTCATGGAACATGCCCCGATCGAGGGCGCCGAAATGGAACTCGCCAATGATGATCGGTTTCGTCAGAGCGTTGGTTCCCGTCCAATCGGCAGGGTTGATGGAGCGAGAGTAAAGGTTGAAGCTCACCACGTCGGCGACATCGGCGCAGGCCCGCACCGCAGGCTTGGGCGCAGAGGAGAACCGGCAACCCAGGTAAAGCTGGTTCGGCGCGTACTTCTTGAACACTCCGCGGCAGGTCTCAAAGTACCGGCGCGCAAAGGAGTACTGGAACGCGCTCAGGTCCTCGCGGCACGCGGCGTTGATGTTCTCCGGCACGCGCAGAGCGTCCCATGACGCCGCACTCGTACCCCAAGCGGCGTTGAGCTTGTCCAGCGAACCATACTTCTGCTTGAGCATCTCCACCTGCGCAATGCGGCAGGGCTGATCGAGCGGACTGGCCAGCGGCCCGCGCTCCACGGCCTCCCAGGCGATCTCGTTGTCGCCAAAATAGCCGATGCAGTGGGGATCGTCGGCGAACTGCTTCGCGACCCCGGACAGGCCATCCTCGGCGGCCTTGGCAAAGCCGGGATCGTAGACGTCCACCATCTTGCCCCAGTAGCCGCCCGCTCCTTCGATCCTTCGCGCCGTGCCTGCCACACCGCCGCTTGCGACAAACGGCATCTGCGCCTTCGCCATGAACCCCCAGTCCGACCAGTTGCCGATGGTGTTGAAGCCAAGATGGCGCAGCCTCGCCGCGGATGTCCGTTCCCATCGCTCGCGCCACCGATCGCCGAACTTGCGCACGAGGTTCGCAGCGTAGAAGCTGAACGTGCGTCCCTTGCCGCCGATCTTTTCGGCCATGCTGTGTGCGCCCTGTTGGCGGTGGATGAACTGCGCGAATGGTCCGGGCTCTTCGGGCAGCCACTCGAACCATCCATCGCGGCCATCAATGAAGGTGAACTCGCCCGGCCCGACACAGTCCACACCGACCGAGAAAAACAGCTTGCCTTCGGGGGTAACCAGCCACCACATGCCGCCCACCTTCTCGGTGCGAAACCAGCCCGTCGCTTTCAAGGTTGGCCCATCGGCCCATCCGCCGTACTTGTCACGATGCACCGATGGATTGGCGCGAAAGGCAGCCTCCTCGCGCCTGACCCTCTCCGCGAACTCGGTCTCGGACTTGAGCTTCCCGGGCCAATCGGCGTTTCGGTACTGCCCGAAGCGGTCTACGAACGGCATGCGGACCTTCTCCGCAGTCGCTCCTCTGCCATACAGCCGGAAGTTGTTCAGGATGAGCGTGTGCTCGGTCGTGGGCCGAGGGAGGAACACCTGAAACGCCGTTATGCGCGTCAAATCGAGCACGGCTCCGCCGCCCTTCGGCCCCGTGATGGGAAGGCCGCGCATGCCCCACAGAGCATCGTCACCTTTGCGATTGAAGCGGATACGAAATGTGGTCCACTTGCCCGGCGGAACGCTCGTGCCGAGCTGGTTGCAGTTGTTGATCCCGTCGGCACCCTCGTTGTCCACGCGAACGGCAACCTGCTGCGCGACGGGCTCGGGGTTGTAGATGTCCACGGCCAGGCCGGCGTATCCCGTCCAGTCCCACACAGCCTGTTTGGGGCGGAAGTAGACGTTGGGCCAGTCGGCCACTCTGAAGTGCACCTTGAGGCCTTGCTGGGGACCCGATCGAAGGAGTTCCACCTCGACGGAGTGCTGCAACAGCGTGTCGGGGATGCCGCTATCGAGCGGAACGACGATCCTCTCGGCGGGCTGCTGTGCGGCCATTGCCATCGAAGCCGCGAGGAGGGCGAGACCCAGTGTGAGAGCCATGGCGCAGGTTCCTCCAGTCAGGGCGCTCTGATGGCGAGAGTATAGCACCGTCCGCAGGACGCGAAGCGCGCGGCGGCGAATGGGCGTTCGATGGATGTCGAAGATGCCAAATATGATGGAGGGTGATGCGATGCGGCTGATGCTCGTCCTTGTGGTCGCGCTGGCCATGGCTGCCGAGGGGCAGGGGCTTCGTGTCCGACCCGCGGTGTCGCTCAAAGCCGAACCGTTCGACCTTCAGCAGGTTCGGCTGCTGGATGGGCCGTTCAAGCACGCCATGGAGCTTGACATTGCCTACCTGAAGAGCTTGCCGCCTGATCGCCTGCTCCGCAGCTTTCGGGTCACGGCCGGATTGCCGACCGATGCCGAACCTCTGGGTGGATGGGAAGCGCCGAACAGTGAGGTCCGAGGTCACTTTGTGGGGCACTGGCTGAGCGCCTGCGCCATGGCCTATCGCGCCACGGGCGACGCGCAGCTCAAGGCGCATGCCGATGCCGTGGTGGCGGGCATGGCCGAATGTCAGGCGAAGTTTCCGTCGGGATACCTGAGCGCCTTCCCCGAGGCGTTCTTCGACAGGCTTGAGGCGCTCCAGCCCGTATGGGTTCCCTGGTACACGCTTCACAAGATTTATCAGGGCCTCCTCGATGTGTATACACTGACCGGCAACACGCAGGCCCTCACCGTCCTCAAGAAGGCAGCCGCATGGGCCTTGGCGCGGACGGACCGTCTGAGCGACGATCAGCTTCAGAAAGTGCTCAACACGGAGCACGGCGGCATCAACGAGGTCTTCGCCAACCTCTATGCGGCGACCGGCGACAAGCGCTGCCTCAGATTGTCGCAGCGCATGAACCACATGGCGGTGCTTGGACCGGCGATGAAGGGCGAGGATCGCCTTACGGGTCTCCATGCCAATACGCAGTTCCCCAAGTTCATCGGCATCGCACGGCAGTACGAACTCACAGGCGATAGGGCGCTCCGGAGCGGGGCCGAGTTCTTCTGGAATGTGGTCACGCGTGAGCGAAGCTATGTGATCGGCGGCAACAGCAACGGCGAAGCGTTTTCACCCAAGGAGGAGTTGTCGAGGCACATCGGCAACACGACCACGGAGACCTGCAACACGTACAACATGCTGCGTCTGACCCGGCATATCTTCGCCTGGAACGCCGAAGGCGAGCAGGCCGACTTCTATGAACGGGCGCTCTATAACCACATTCTGGCATCGCAGCATCCGGTTACGGGGATGATGGACTACTACGTCCCGCTTCGATCGGGAGCATCCAAATCGGCCAGGACCCCGTTCGGGTTCAGCGAGCCATTCAACTCGTTCTGGTGCTGCACCGGCACGGGCGTCGAGAACCACGTCAAGTACGGAGACAGCATCTTCTGGCACGAGGGCAATCGCGGGCTGTTCGTCAACCTGTTCATCGCATCGGAGCTGAACTGGGCGGACCGCGGAGTGCGAATACGCCAGGACACGCGTTTCCCCGACGAACCGCGCACGCGCCTTACGTTCGCCTGCAGGAAACCGGTTCGGCTTGCGCTCCATATCCGCCGCCCCGTGTGGGCAGGCAACGGCTACAGTGTGGCCGTCAACGGCCAGACCGTGCAATCGCCGGTGCCCTCGATCCACGCCGGCTACTTCACCGTGGATCGGCAATGGCGCAACGGCGACGTTGTCACCATCGAGACGCCCATGTCGCTGTGGACCGAGGGGTTCCGGGACAACCCCAACAAGCTCGCGCTGCTCTACGGTCCCATCGTGCTGTGTGCAGAAACCTCGCCGGGCAACGACATATCCTGCATCGTCGGAGCGCGTGAGGCGGCGCTCGCCGCAATCAAGCCGGTTCCCGGGCGACCGCTGGAGTTTACGGCGCCCGCGTCCGTATTCCGGTTGAGCTACGACGCGGCCGAGGGCGTTGTGAGCATCCGACCGTTCTTCCGCGAGCACGAGCGGCCCTACGCTGTGTACTGGGATGTGCTGGACGAGGCGGCATGGCAGAGTCGCGTGGACGAACACCGGAAGGCGCTGGCGGCACAGGCAGCCCTCGAATCGCGGACGGTGGACGTTGTCCAGATTGGCGATGCAGCGTCGGAAACTGCCCACGATCTCCGGGGCGAGCGCACCGAATCCGGTCCATTCGACAACCGTCACTGGCGCCACGCCACCGACGGCGGATGGTTCTCTTACAAGGTGAAGGTGGAGGCTTCGAGACCCCAGCAACTGGTGATTACGCTCTGGGGCAGCGATGCCGGAGCGAGGACCTTCGATGTGCTTGTGGAGGACCGGAAGCTCACAACCATCTCGCTTGCCAACAACGATCCCGGGCGGTTCTTCACACAGACCGTAGCGTTGCCCTCCGATCTGATCGCAGGCAAGAGCCTCGTGACCGTGCGGTTTCAGGCCCACCCGGGCAACTTCGCCGGCGGCATCTTCGGCTTGCGCGTCGTCAGACCCGAGTAGGAGCAGGGAGTGTGCTCTGCGAAGTGGCGGCCGATCCTCGGAACTGGTGTAGCGCTTGCGCTGGCGACCGGGTTGGCATGCCCATGGATGCGAACAGCAATCGGCGCCGAGAGCAAGGGGCAGTTGAGTCTCGGCGATTCCGATTTCACGATCGCCGCATGGGTCCGCACGGAGACCAGGGGCGTTGTTCTCTCTCTCTCAAGCCAGGAGGGCGTCTGGTACGACACCGGCAAGGCGTTCTGCATCCGCAATGGCCGCGTGACCGCCGAACTATGCAACGTCGGGATCTGGGCAGGCAAGACGCCAGTCAATGACGGGAAATGGCACCGCATCGCATGGGTGTACGCGCATGGCGAGCGAACACTGCGGTTATATGTGGATGGCCGTCTGGATGGTCAGGCGACCGCTACGGCTCTTCCGGACACCGAGGGGCACATCATCCGCATTGGCGCGGCAGCGCCGAACATAACGCCGCCGAACCATTTCGTCGGTGAACTTGACGAGGTGAGCATCCATGACCGTGCCCTCTCACCCGAGGAGGAGACTGCGGGTACTGGGTCCGGAACGATAGCTCGACCTGACGAACCCGCCCTGATGTGAGACCCTCAGGTACAAGTCCCGCCTACAACGATGGCAGCCCGGCAGAACGCGAGTGTTTGACCATGCGTATTGGCAAGTGTATAATCAGCGACTGAGTGCCGGGCGCCGTTGTTGCCTGTGCCGGCGCGAACTGGAGGTCAGGTTGGCCAAGATCATGCGCATGTCGGCGCGGATCGCGATATTGCTGTTGCTGTCCGCTGTGTCAGTGACTGTGGGCATCAGACTCGGAAAATGGACCTACCGAGGCTCATCGCCGCTTGCGGGAGCCACAGCCGCCAGCGAAGCCGGAGCCGGAGGTCTTGCCGAAGCTGCAGGGCCCATATGGCTCGAGCCGTCCGACCCGCTGGATATCATGCGGGATGTGCTCGAACTGATGCAAGGCGAGTACGTCGAGAAAATCGAAGATGACGGCAAGCTGTCTGACGGGGCGGTGCGGACCCTCCTCTACACGCTTGACGATCCGCAGACTCGCTATTGGACCGATGAACAGTTGAAGTTGCTGGATCGGCAGATCGAGGGGAAGTTCTCTGGGATCGGAGCGGTGATCAGGGTCACCAAGGTGAAGAAAAATGAGGTCGAACAGCGTCGGGTGTCGGTGGTTGCGCCTGCGCTGGGCGGTCCCGCCGATCGTGCCGGCGTTCGTTCCGGCGACATTGTGACGGAGATAGACGGGAGATGGGTCATTGCCTACGATCCACGGCTCGACCTGAACCGGCTCGCGCTTCGGACCATGCCCGACAAGGAATATCGGCGGATCATCAAGGATGCCACCAAGAAGCTCCAGGACGGCGTTTCGTGGCCTCGAGCCCTGGAGCAGCTAACTCAGGCCAACGGCAAGGCCGTCACGCTGACGCTTGAGCGAATCGGCGCCGCCGCACCGATCAAGGTCACGGTGGAGCGAGGCGACGCGGAAGTTACGCCTGTGGCCTACAGCAAACTCCCTTCAGGCGTCGGATACCTTCGGATTACCCAGTTCACTTCACAGGCGGCCCACGATGTGGCGACGGCCCTGAAGGATGCGGGTAAGGCAGCAGGCCTGGTCGTAGACCTGCGTGACAACCCGGGCGGTCCGGACGCGCCGGGACCAAAGAGCATCGTCTCATCGGCTTCGGCGGTACTTGGCTCGCTTGGCGTTTCGGGAGAAGTGGGGCGGATCGTCAAGGGAGCGAAGCACACGCCGATCATCGCCAGGGCAGTCGGCAGCGCGCCGGCGCTCAAGGGGCGCATCGCCGTGATTGTCAACAAAGGGACCTCGGGTATCGCCGAAGTGGTTGCTTCAGCGCTCGTTGCGCGGGCCGGAGCCAGGCTTATCGGCAGCAGCTCGCAGGGCGACAGCGCATATCAGAAGCTGGTGAAGCTCAGCCGGGGCGGCATGACGCTCTCAGCAGGCACATACATCACGGCATCGGGCAAACCTGTGCCGGCTGCCGGGCTCAAGCCCGCCATCGCTGTCGCAACGGGTGGCCCGCGCTCTGAGAAGGATGCGGCCGTGGCGAAAGCGGTTGCCGTGCTCGCCGGGCCGGGAGGGCGATCGTGACGATGAGTGACCGCAGATTCGTTCGGTTAGCCCTGTTTGTGGTTGTCCTTGGCCTGGTGTTTGGTTTCGCCGGACCGAGTTTCGGCCCGGGTTCGGCGCGCAGGATGACGAGGAGTGTGGGTCTCATCGAGCGCGCGATTGGAGTGCAGCCGGCCGGCGCGCAGGATGCGTCCGGGCCCGTGGCTCTTACCGCCGAGGCTGTGGCCGTGCTCAAGCGCGACTATTCGCGAGCCGTCATTGATGAGGCGAAGGTCCGTGAGCTTACTTATGCCGCCATCCAGGGGATGCTCGGCACACTCAACGATCCGTTCACGGGTTTCCTCGATCCCGATGACTGGCGCTCAATGCAGGACACGACTCAGGGGTCGTTCGAGGGCATTGGCGCTGTTCTCGAACCCTATGGTCGCGACGTCCGGGTCGTCCGCCCGCTGCCGGGCAGCCCGGCGTTTCTGGTCGGGATCAAGACGGGCGATATCATCTTCAGCGTCGGGACCCATGATGATCGGACGGGCAAGCTGATCAAGACAACCCCGACGTTGGGGAAGAACATCAACGATGTCGTCAAGCTCATCAAGGGCCCTCGCGGCACGAAGGTGACGATAACGGTCATGCGCCAGGGCGTGCCGAAACCGATCAAGTTCGTCATCACACGCAAACACATCGAGCCGCCGGTCGTGAACGTCTGGATGGAAGACAACGATCGGAAAATCGCGCGAATCGTGCTGAATGAGTTCAATGAGCGCGCCGACGATCAACTGTGGAAAGCGTGGACGGACATGAAGAAGCAAGGCGCCCGTGCGCTGATCCTGGACCTGCGTTACAATCCGGGCGGCCTGCTGGAAATGGCTGTGCGCATCGGGAGCAGGTTCGTGCATCACGGTGCGGTGGTAATCGTTCAGGAGAAGAACGGGGTCCGCCATACGCTCGAGGCGAATCCGCGCATCCCCAAGATCGGCGATGATATCCCCCTGGCGGTTCTGGTCAACGAGTCGAGCGCAAGCGCCTCGGAGATTGTGGCCGGCGCCATCAAGGACCATGGACGGGGCAAGCTGATCGGCCAGCATACGTTCGGGAAAGGCCTTGTCCAGACGCTCTTCCCGCTCGGCGACGGCTCCGCCCTCCGACTGACGACCGCGAAGTATTTCACGCCCGATGGTCGCGACATCAACAACAAGTACGATGAAGAGAAACGGCCCATCTTCGGCTCGGGCGGCATCAGGCCGGATATCGAGGTTGAGCAGTCGCCTGACTGGATTGATCAGCAGTTTGAGGACAAGGTCAACGACACGCAACTGAAGAAAGCACTCGAGGTCCTTCGCTCCGAGCTTCAGGTGTCCGCACGCCGCTGACCATGATCCGCGCATCCGCAGAGGACGGCGAGGACGCCGTTGGGGAGGGTCATCGTCCTCGATGACCCCGTTTCCGGACGGCGAGGACGCCGTCCCTCCCGCTGACGGCGAGGACGCCGTCCCTCCCGCTG
>DYKI01000026.1:9219-34994 GCA_020722705.1 Chthonomonas calidirosea
TGACGGCGAGGACGCCGTCCCTCCCGCTGACGGCGAGGACGCCGTCCCTCCCGCTGACGGCGAGGACGCCGTCCCTCCCGCATGACGGCGAGGACGCCGTCCCTCCCGCATGACGGGCGTACGGCTCTTCGGAACACTCCCGAAGGGCCGGGCGTCATATCATGCGCGTCCTGCAGGCCCTCCGAAACCGTCCGATCAGCGCGGCGCGCCGTCGCAAGCGGGTAGAATAATCTGTCGCGACGCGAGTCTGTAACAGCGCGGTAACATTGCGTGTCACTTACCACCGAAACCTACGGCTATATTGCGGCCGGCCTGTATTGGGTTCTCATCCTTTGCTGGCTGACGATCCTCACCTTCTACTGGCGTGAACATCGCCGCCTGCGCTCGCTTGAGACGATCGTCGGCACGATGCTTGTCGTGGTCTTCCTCGACGGCGCGCGTACGCTGCTGGAGAGCGTCTATTTCGGCACCGTATACACCGCGCGAGCGGGGATACTTCCCGCGTACGTCTACGAACTGCTTTCCGAGCCTCAGCTTGTCCTCGTCCCCAAGACCGTCAATCTGGCCGCAGCCGTCACGATCATCATGGTGCTTGTGCGGCAGTGGTTCCCGGCCATGCGCGAGGAGTTGGACCGGCAACGGCAGACAGCAGCTCTGTATGAGGAACTCCAGCATGCCCATGAGAAGATGCAGACCACACTCGATGAGCTGACGGCCGCTCACGACGAACTGAAACGAACCCACGAGGAGCTCCGAGCCGCTCGTGAGGCACAGGACGCGCTGACCCACATGATCGTGCACGACATGCGCACGCCCTTGACGAGCATCATCACGGGACTGCAGACGGCGCAGCAGGCAGACTATGACAGCGAGCTGACCCCTGAGATGGTGGATCATGCGCTGGCCGGCGCCAATCGGCTGCTGCTGATGGTCAACGACCTCCTCGACATCTCGAAAATGGAGTCGGGAATGATGACCCTGACTCCGGAGGTGTTCTCGATCAGACAGCCCATCGAGGTGGCGGTCACGCTTGTCGGGCCCCTGGCTCGCGACAAGGACATCACGCTGGAGACAGCCTTTGTCGAGAACGACGAGGTACAGGCGGATCGCGAACTGGTGCGCCGCATTATTGTTAACCTGTTGGGCAACGCGCTCAAGTTCGCGCCCAGGGGCAGCGCGATCCGCATCGCCGTGTCGCGTGTCGGTCGAGCTTCGCTGCGGGTGAGCGTGTCCGACAGCGGTCCAGGGATACCGCCGGAGCACCAGCAACGCATCTTCGACAAGTTCCATCAGGTCGCGAACGGCGGCACGAATGGCATACCGTCAACCGGCCTCGGGTTGACGTTCTGCAAAATGGCGGTCGAGGTTCAGGGCGGCGAGATCGGGGTCCAGAGCGTGCCCGGAGAGGGCAGCACTTTCCATTTCACCCTGCCCGCGGCCGTGACCAACTGAACCTTGCCCGAGCCCGTCAGGGCGACGGATGCTCGTCGGGTCTGGACCGCTCCATGGACCAACTGTCGTTGCGACGACGGAATGTGGCCTGCCCCGTGATGACGAAGCCCATGCTTCGGTAGAGGCGCTCGGCTCGCGCGTTGGTCTTGACGACATTCAGCGACACCACGGGCACCTTGAGACGGTCGGTCTCGTGCAGCAGCAACTGCATCAGTCGTCGACCGTGACCCTGGCCGATCACGGAATCGTGGAGGCCGATCCCGAGCATGGGGCGTGAACATCCGATGCCCTGGACAAACGCGTGGCCCAGTATCCGTCGGCCCCGCCCGAAAAGCCCCAGACTGATGCAGAGCCCCGAGCGGACCATGTCGAAGTGCTCTCGAATGGCGTCGGGCGAGACGTAGTCGGTGGGCAGGAACATGCGCGCTACGGGCGGGGACAAGGAGCGGTAGAACGCCAGCAGCTCCGGCGCGTCGTCAGGCGCCAGACGGCATATGCTCAGGTCTGTTTCAGGCAGCAATGCTTGTACTTGCGTCCGCTGCCGCACGGGCAGGGGGCATTGCGGCCAACGGCCCGATTGGCAACGGGTATCGGGGATGCGCCGCCGCGGCGATCGGCCATGGCGTACATCCCCATGATCTCGGCTGGAGCGCGCTGAGCCTCCAGCAGTTGTGTCATCAGCCGCATATCTCTGTCAATGTGGTTGAAGAAGCGCTTGTACGACGGGCACAGGTAGTTGAGCCCGGGCTCACCATCGGGGGTCCGGCAGAAACGGTGCTTCGGGCACTCGCCGCGACAGGCAAAGAGAACCTCGCATGAACGGCAGTGGGCGGGCAGGCTGTCGCGCTTGGCATCGCCGAATGCGGTCTGCTTGGGTGAGATCACCATTGTGCGGATGTTCTGCTCCATGATGTTGCCGAGCCGGTGCTCCGGATACACGTAGTGATCGCATGCGTACAGGTCGCCGTTGTGTTCGAGAGCCATGCCGCGCCCGCACGTTTCGGCGAAGACACAGAGGGAGGCGCCGGCTCCGGCCCATATGCCCAACGCTGTGTCGAATATCTGCACGAACACGCGCGCTACATCGTTGCGGACCCACTCGTCGTAAATCGCGCACAGGAAGATGCCAAACTGCTCGGCCTCCACGCTCCAGTCGGTGACCCTTGGGGCGGCCAGGTCGTCATCCACATCGGGAGGGCCTGCGAGCACATGCCCGGGTTTCGGACGGCGAGGACGCCGTCCCTCCCCATCGGGAGGGTCACTGTCCTCGGTGACCGGTTTTGCGGACGGCGGCAGCCGTTCAACCAGTGGGATGAACTGGAGGAAGCGCGATCCGGCCTCCTTGAGGAACCGGTAGACCTCGAGCGGATGGTGGGCGTTGAGGCGGTTGACAACGGTCAGCGTGTTGAACTCGACGCGGTGCTTCTGCATGAGTTCGAGGCCGCGCATGACACGGTCGAAGGATGGCCTGTCGCGCTTGTCGCGGCGATATGCATCATGCAGCTCACGTGGTCCATCCAGGCTCAGGCCGACCAGGAACTCGTGGTCATGCAGAAACGAGCACCACTCATCGTCGAGAAGGGTGCCGTTGGTTTGAATCGCGTTGGTGATCCGCTTGCCGCGTGCGTGCTTCCGTTGCAGTTCCACGACCTTGCGGAAGAAGCGAACCCCCAACAGCGTGGGCTCGCCCCCCTGCCAGGCGAAGTTGACCTCCGGAACTTCCTGAGCTGCGATATAGTCTCGGATGTAGCGCTCCAGCACCTCATCCGACATTGCCCATCGCCGATTGCCCGGAAAGAGATCCTCCTTCTGCAGATAGAAGCAGTATCGGCAGTCAAGGTTGCAGATCGGCCCGATGGGCTTCGTCATTACATGAAACGCCAGCGGGCTCTTGGGAGCGGTCATTTTCTGGACGGCGAGGACGCCGTCCCTCCCGTCGCTCTAACGGGGAACTCCGAGCTTTCGGTCCTTGCATCGCGGAGGAACGCCGCCATCCGATCGGCCACGTCCGGGTGTCGGTCGGCGATGTTGTCGCGCTCGCCCGGATCGTTGTTCAGGGCGTAGAGCTCCAGACTGGTCTGCCCTGCACGCCGGACGGCCTTCCACGATCCCATCCGGGCTGCCTGGCTGAATCCGCCTTCGTGGAACTCCCAGTACAACGGCGGTCTGTACAGCAGCTTTCGCCCGAGCATGGCCGGCAGGACGGACACGCCGTCGGTGTTCGCCGGCACGGGCTTGTTGAGGAGTTCGCAGACGGTGGGCAGGAAATCCCAGAATGCCCACGGTTCATTGCTGACGCTGCCTGACTTGATCCGGTCGGGCCAGCGCACGATCATCGGAACCCTGATGCCGCCCTCGTAGAGATCGCGCTTGATGCCGCGCAGCGGGCCGCTGCTGTCGAAGAAGGCGGGGTTGTGGCCGCCTTCCCTGTGCGGCCCATTGTCGCTGGTGAAGAAGACTATCGTGTTGCGCGTCAAGCCAAGCGCATCGAGCCGCTGGAGGATCGTGCCGATGCCCCGATCCATCCGGGTGATCGCTGACGCGAAGAGCTTCTCCGTCTCGGGCCAGTCGGCGTCCCTGTACTCGGGCTCGATGCGCGGAGCCTCCATCGTTCGGGCTGTGCTGTTGGCGTGCGGGGCGGTGTAGGCCAAATAGAGGAAGAAGGGCCGATCGGCGCTCCGCTCGACGAAACTCAGGGCCTCACGCGTGAACAGATCGTTGGAGTAAGCGCCTCGACGGTTCTGATCGTTCTCGTAGATGGCTTCGACAGAATCGTTGCGCCAGAGCTGTGTGGGAAAGCTGTTGTGCGCGAGCGCCTGATTCAGGTATCCGAAGAAGAAGTCGAAGCCTTGTCGGTTTGGAATGCCTGTGGTTGCCGGTTCGCCGAGCCCCCACTTGCCGACGAGAGCAGTGGCGTAACCGGCGGATCGGAATATGCCTGCAACCGAGTTCTCGCCTGGGCGCAGAGGAACGAGCGCGTTTCCGCGCACGAATGCATGCCCGGAATGCAGACCAGTCATCAAACAGCACCGGGATGGTGCGCAGACCGTGCTGCCCGCATAGCATTGGGTGAAGCGCAGGCCGCGCGTGGCCAATCTGTCAATGTTGGGCGTTTTGATCCTGGTCTGCCCGTAGCATCCCAGGTCGCCGTAGCCAAGATCGTCGGCGAGGATGAAAACGACATTGGGCGGACGGCTCGGCGGTTCGCCTGTCGTTGAAACGTGTATCGGCGTGGCGGCAAGCATGGTCGCGATAGGCAGCATGGCGGCTCCCGTGCAATCGGTGGCGGTTGCGCGCACCTCTGCCGAAGCATCCGCGCGGGCCTGCAGTGCGACGGCGTCGGCGACACGTGCGTATTATAGCCCGTAACCGTATGCTACAATCCGTGGTTCTCTTGGTGTGGACACGCGTCTATGAGCATGGTGCATATCCAAATCGGTGACCGTGTCCGGTTGCGCAAGGCACACGCGTGCGGCGGGGATGAGTGGATCGTCCACCGGACGGGTGCCGACGTCGGTCTGACATGCGCAACGTGCGGCAGACGGGTCATGCTGGACCGCGAGGTGTTCGAGCGGCGCGTCCGGCCCAACCGTCCGTCGGCGGCGACAACGCCGCGGGAGGAGTCTTGAGGGTACACCGCAACTTGCGAGTGGGCGTAGCCGAGATGGCGTCCGCTCTCGTACTCGCGCTCGCCCTGAGCGCGTTTGTCAGGCAACTGAGCACACCCGAGCCGGAAGACGGCAGCACGGCTCAGGCGGTGCAGCCTATCGAGGCGCAGGTCACCGCTATTCATACCACGGCTTCGAGCATTCCCGACGGTGATGCGGTCGGCGATCTTGGATTGCCCCCTCAGGACGACGGAGTTCCGCAATGGTCTGGGTGGGCCAACCTGGACACCAAACGAGTTACCGCCCGGAGCACGCACGAAGCGGTTCGAGCCGTCGCATCCCGCATTCCGGACGGCCTGGCGATCGGCATCGGCAACACCGCCGAAGCGCCTGCTCTGCTCCGCTTGGAGGTGCGGCTGCCGGCAGGCAGATACACCATTGATCGTCTGGTGTACGGTCCTGGCCACGTGCACCTTGAGAGGCTGCAGTCTTCGGCGCCTGATGGCGGAGGTTTCATACGTAAGCCCGGCTATCTCGCGCCGAAATCCGGCGCGGTATACCGGTTCGTGAACCATGCTTCACGCGCGTCAGCGACCTACATGCGCGCCGCACAGCAGGCCCGTGCCTATGCATCCGTGAGCTCAAGGAACAGCGCCCGCCTGATGGCAGCCCTTCGGGAGTGTCCATGGATGCTGACCCAGGCGGCAAGACTGATCGCGCGCAAGAACCCCGGGGAGGCACTGCGGCCGATCCACCGTGCGCTTCTGGGCATACGGCATGCGCAAGCGGTGTGCGGCAACATGACCGCCCCGGGTGAGGCCGCTGCCCGTCTGCGGAGCAGGATCGCGACGGAACTGGATGCCCTCGAAGCATCGCTGGGTGAATGCAGCGTTGCCGCGCTTGGTCTCGTACCGTCTGCAGATGTAGAGGCAGGCGAAGGTCGGACCCGCATCCGCCTGGGTGTCCGGAACTCGGGATCGCAGAGCATCTCAGCGGTCAAGCTCTGGCTGACAGGACCCCGCGGCTGTGTTGTCGAACCTTCATTGCAGGCGGTCTTCGACACGCTGCGGCCCGGACAGACGGTGACCGCCGAGTTCACGGCGAAGACGCCCGGAGCATCTGCGGACACTCAGGCATCGGCGAGGCGCGCGCCGGGTGATCGAACCGATGGTGATTTGTGCGGCCACCTGTCATACTTCCGCGATCAGGCGCCGGCGCACGTCCGCATCGCAGTTCGGTGACGTACAGACCGCTTCAGCCTCGATCACTTGCTCATGATAGGAGATGCACTGCATGACTGACATAGCGCGCGCTTGCCGGTGGATGGTCACGTTCGCAGCTTTGTTTGCGCTCGTACGCAGCGCTCATGGAGCTGAGGTAACGCTCAGTGTGGCCGATGGCGAGCGCCTCGCCGATCGGGTCACCATCACGGCGCGGGTCACCGGCTTCGAGGAAACCGGGGTTCGGCAAGTGGCATTCAGTGTTGACGGTGTCGAGCGTGGCACCGACAGCAGCATCCCCTATACCCTCGATTGGGATACTGTGAACGAGTCCGACGGCCGGCACCGGCTGGCTGCCGTTGCTACCGATATGGGCGGCGCTGCGGCACGAACCGAAGTGACCGTCGTCGTGGACAACGAACTGAGCAAGGGCGCCGAGCATCATGGGCGCATCGCACTCGAGGCGCTCAAGGCGGGCGACCTACCGCGTGCCACTCGCCATGCCCGTCGCGCCGTCAAGGTGGACCCAACCAACCTCAGCGCCGCACGCGCCCTGGCTTCCATCCATCGGCTGGCTAAGGAGTATGACAAGGCGATCGGGGTACTGGAGCAGGCACAGATACCTGAAGACAACGTCCCCGTTCGGACCGAGCTGGCGGCCCTCTACGTCCTTCGCGGTGATGCCGGCGAGACGATGGAGGCCCTCGTCATGGGCGCCAACACCGGTCTGGAGCAGCATCGAAAGGCTCTGTTGGCCAGTCGGGACGCCTTGAAGTCGGATGCGCCGCCCGAGCAGCGGGGCGATGCGGCCTTTGCACTGCGAGATTGGGCCGGGGCCATACGGGCTTACCAGATGGCGGGCGATGCCTCCACGGCATCATTGGGCTCTGTCAATCGGCTGATGGTGGCCTACGCCAGAGCGGGCCGGAGACGCGATCTCGATGTGCTTCTGCGTACCTTGAAGCGCGAGGAGCGTGGTGACGACATCACCAGGGCGGCACACGCGTACTGCCTCCTGGCGTCGCACAAGCCGAATGAGGCGCGAGCGCTGATCGAGCAGGGCGTCCAGAATCGTGTGTATCCGTCGCTCTATCTTGCGGCCTGTGCTGACCTCATCATCGGCAACAAGAAGGTGGCGGGCGAGGAGATCACGGCACTGGCCGAGATGCGGCCCGGCTCTCCCGAAGTGCTGCTCCTGCAGTCTCTGGTTGCCAAGGAACCCCTCGATGTTCGAGCCCACATCGTCGGCGCGATGGCCCTCATGCCGTCGTGGCCCGAGGCGTATGTGCGGATGGCCGGCGACCTTATCGGAAGCAACAGGCCAAAGCGCATGGAAGATGCCGAGACCATGCTCGGTATCGCTCGGAAAGCCGACCGGGACGCTCCCGATGCCCTGATGGTGACAGCCGCCCTCCTGATGGTTCAGCGTCGGCCAGAGGAGGCGCAGCCCATCCTTGCACGTGTGTTGGAACTCGATCCGGAGGCCCCGGACGCTCTCGTAGGCATGGCCCTGAACTGCAGCATGCTGGATAGGACACGCGAGATCACCGACCTGCTGGCCAGGGCCATGAAGGTCAGTGACGTGCTGTGGAACGATGTCTTCGTGCCCAAGCCGCTCGACTTTCTGAGGCGGGTGCTGCAGTATCGCATACCGATCCTGATGACGCCGGACGTCCTGTATCCGACCGGCACGAGGTAGGGCCCGAGATGAGCCGGGCCGGGCCACCCCGTGTCGTCTGCATCGGAGAGGTGCTCTGGGATGTCTTTGGCGGTGTTCGTCGGCTCGGGGGAGCGCCGTTCAATGTCGCTTGCCATCTCCGGGCGATGGGGCTCGATGCCTCCATGGTCAGCCGGGTTGGAGACGATGCTCTTGGCGCCACGATCCTTGAAGAGGCCCGAACGCGGGGACTGCCCGTAGAGCTTGTTCAGATTGATCACAGACTTCCGACTGGTCAAGTCGTGGTTACGCTGGATAGAGCGGGCATTCCGGGCTATGTCATCTGCGAACCCGCGGCGTGGGACGCCATCCGGGCAACGCCGGCATCGGTGGAGGTTTCGAGATCGGCGGATGTCGTCGTGTTCGGGAGTCTGGCCCAGCGCCGGGAGCCGTCGCGCTCTTCGATCCGCACGATGCTGCGAACGGCCGCACTCAAGGTGTTCGATGTCAACTTGCGGCCGCCACACGATGACCGTATCGCGGTCGAGCACCTGCTGCACCTCAGCAACATGGTGAAGCTCAACGACGACGAGATACGGCGTCTGGCCGCATGGTACGGCTTCCGAGGCGCCGGTCTGGCCGATTGGAGCGCTGACATGGCTCGGCGGTACGGTCTGGCAACCGTCTGCGTCACGTCCGGTGCGGAGGGTGCGTCGCTCTGGCATCGCGGGGCCTGGGTGCAATCCCGGGGGCATCACATCACCGTGGCCGATACGGTCGGTGCGGGCGATGCTTTCCTCGCCGCCTTGCTTGCGAAGCTGTTGACAGGTGCGCCCGCTGCCGAAGCGCTTGAGTGGGCCAATGCGGCCGGCGCCTATGTTGCATCCCAGGAGGGGGCGATTCCGAACATGGATGCGGGGGCGGTGGAAGCCTTGATGGCGTCATGACGCACATCGCCGCGGCGCGCATCCGATACGTACATCAGCCATGATCGTCTGGATATGCACCGATATGGAGGGGTTGGCCGGCATCTCGTCCTGGGACCAGTGTTATGATCCTGACGACGACTCGCCCGTATACGCCTTCGGCAGGGAGCAGCTCACCGCCGATGCCAATGCGGCCATCGCCGGATGTTTCGATGCCGGAGCCACCGAGGTCCGCATTCTTGACGGCCACGGGCGCAACCAGAACCACGGTTTTATGCTGGATCGCCTGGATGCGCGAGCCAGGCGGGTGTGGATCGCCCAGCGCAATCCGCTCCGATGGGAGGGACTGGACGCCGACGTCAGCGCTCTGGCCATCATCGGCCAGCATGCGCGGGCCGGCACGATCGGCGCCTTCCTCGACCATACCCAATCGGCCAAGGTGATCTGCCGCTACCGGATCAATGGCTGTGAGCATGGCGAGATCGGGCAGATGGCCCTGTATGCCGGGGCGTATGGCGTTCCTCTGGTCTACGTCTCTGGCGACGAGGCCGCCTGTACCGAATCACGGTCCCTCTACCCGGGAGTGATCACGACGCCCACAAAGCGCGGCCTTGCGTGGGATCGGTGCGAGCTGTATGAGCCCGACCTGGTCCGGTCCCATATCCGGCGCGACATCGCCGAGGCCCTTCGCAGAGTGGAAGGCGCCGGCTCGCCTGAAACGATGTCCCCCGAACGCGAGCGGGGCGGTGAGCGCGGTGCGGGCCCCCGTCCGTGGCGGCCTCCTATGCCTGTGGAGGTCTGTGTCGAATGGGCCTGGACGGGCGCCGCCGACGGCATGGCCGGGGTGCCGGGCGTTCGGCGGCATGGAGCCCGAACGGTATCGTGGTGTCTCTCCGATCCGCGGGACGTATTCTGTTGGCCGTCTGATTCCTGGCATCCGAAGGTCTGAGCTGCCTGCCGCCGGCAAAGGAGAGGATCGGCCATCATTGATGCCGGACGGCGGGGACGCCGTCCCTCCCACATTCGAAGGAGAAAGGGGCAGGACTGCAGCGTCGTGTGCCCGAATGTATCCCCATGACGCGGGTACCATCCTGCGAAATGTGGGGCATTGGGGACGATGACCCACCCGATCCGGGAGGGACGGTGTCCCCGCCGTCGTCTGCGGATGCGCAGATCATGATCTGGAGGCATAGGTGAAACTAGGAGCGAACTCGGTTCTCTTCGGCGGCTACGATATGGAGACCGCCTTCAAGTACACGGCCATGTCCGGCTATGATGGCATCGAGCTGTCGGCCATCGGCGGCATGAGCGAGCATCTCGTGCTCGAACGCTGGAAGGAGCTCGTGCCGGAAGTCAAGCGACTGGCGGCGGAGTACGGACTGGCGCTTCACGCCATGGAGCAGCCCTCGCGCGATCCGGCGATCATGGAGACCGCCTTCCAGGCAGCCGTCGAGATCGGCATTCCGATCGTCAACTGCGGACCAGGCGGCAAGAAGGACGACGAAAGCTCGCTCAACGAGGTGATCGATTCACTCGGCAAGCTTTCGGACATGGCCGAGCGCTACGGCGTCACCTTGTGCGTGAAGGCCCATGTCGGGGCCGCCATCTGGAACACGGAGACGACGCTCAAGGCGATGGCCGCCATCAGCTCGCCCGCGTTCGGCATTGACATGGACCCGTCGCACATCTACCGTGGCGGCGAGAACCCGGTCGAGGCCATCGCTGCCGTCATCAGCCGCGTCAAACACGTGCACATCCGCGACTGCAAGGGCCGCCAGATGAACCCCGGTCTGCCGCCGCTGCAGGCCAACGGACGAGGCGACATTGACCTCGTGGGCTACATCCGCGTGCTGCACGAGCACGACTACTCCGGACCGCTCGACCTTGAGATCATCGGCGCCAAGGAGCTTCCCCTCGAGCAGTGCATCGTCATTGCCGCCGAATCGCGGGGACACATGCAGGCATGCCTGCAGGCCTGCGGCGCGAGGTAGCTCGTCCCTCAATCCGCCGTCGTCGTTATCGCCGCCGGTCGAGCACGGTCAGCTCCCCGGCGGCTGTTCGTTCGCGGATTTCGTCGCTGACTCGGGCAAGGAAGACCTGCGGTATGCCGGTCGCGTCCGATGTGAAGACGACCGATCGGCCATCGGGGCTGAACTGCGGATGGGGATGGCTCCACTGGGGGTGCCCCATGCTTGACTGCGGGAAGCAGAGGGTGCCAAACCGGCCGGAGGGCACATGGACAAGCTGAAGCCCCACATCCGGCCAGTTCGTATCTGCCACGATCCACTCTCCATCGAGCGTCGAAGCCGAATGCCAGAAGTAGGGTCCGCAGGCGACGCGGCGTGGCTTCTCTTGGCCGACAGCGAGACGCAGTATCGCCCGGTCGGGCGGCAAGGCACAGCCCTGGATCTCGGGCGACCGACCGAGGAACGTCGAGTGGGCGAAGTCGTGGGTTCGGGTGAAGACGCCCACACACCGGAAATGATAATCCAGCAAGCGGTACTCTTTGACTCCGCCGCGTATCGCTATGGCAAGGATTCCATGGCCGCCGGGTGACACTGAGTGGAGCGTCCAGGGGTCGTCAGGCTCACAATGATGGACAACGACCTCGGAGCCATCGGTGCGAATGCGACAGACGAAGGCGGCCTGGCCCGGCGCAATGCGTCCGCTGTTGCCCGGTGTGTGACTGGCCGTGAAGCAGTACTGCCCGTCCGGTGTGATGAAGCAGTGGCCACCCGCCGATACGGGGAGATCGCAGGTTTTCGCCTGCTCCAGCGTCTCCATGTCAACGCGCCATACGGATGCTCGACGTCGAAACAGGACCGCGCTGCCGTCCGGGAAAAGGGCGTAGCCGGCGTAGTATTCGCGGTGGGGCTAACCCTGGCCGGAGGTTGTCGGCCAGTCGGACGGATGGGACGGATGGGACGGATCGGACGTTGGGCCATCAGTATCAGGCGCTCGCTATCGGGAGTGAAGTTGGCCGCAGCGTAGAAGAGCGACATGGCGGGTGTCGGGTAGCTCGTGAGCTGGATTACCCTGGCCCCGGTCCGAGCATCCGTGTACTCGATGCGCTCGTTGGTCGTGTAACCTCTGGTCATTTCGTTCCCCCCTGTCTATTGCTCGTGCCCCTGTACCAACCGCCCGACTTCGACGGGCGCTCCATTGCGGCGGGCTGAGGCCAGCGCCCCGTAGAAGATGGCCGTCTTTTCGAGGATCACCTCCCTCGGGATCGGCTCCACCCCGGTCCTGAAGAAGCGCGCCATTTCCTGCAGAAGGAGATCGTAGGTCACTTCGAAGTGCACAGGATCCATCTCGCCCCTGGCTCCGAACAGGGCCATCGTGAACCCATACCACGTGGCCGCAGGCCCGATCATGTTGACGGTCCCGCGGACAGGGCCTAACCGGGCCTCCGGCGCATACTCGATATAGACGACGACAGGCGCAGCGGCTCGTTGCGGGTCCTCGGGTATGGCCTTCAGGCTCATCGCTCGCACGATCCTGACGCCCGTGCCGAGCACGCTGACCATGGCCGCAATGGCATGCGGCAGATAGAAGCCGAGGTGGTCCGATGCTCCAGTGACGCTGAACAGGCGGATCGGCTCGACCGTCTTGACCATTTCGCGGGCCTTCTGCCCGGCCTGGGTGTGGTACAGCGCGGATGCAGAGTAGATCTTCGCTCCGTGTCGCTCCGAAAGGCGCACGATCTCGTGGGCGTCGGCCATGCTGCCCGCAAAGGGGCGATTCAAGAACACGCGCATACCCCGTTCGATGAACGGCTTTGACAGGGCGAGGTACCGGTCAGGCATCGACTCTGTGATCATCACGCCGTCCACATCGGTGCCGGCCTCGTCGGGGCGCGAGACCACCTTCGCACCGGCAACCTTCGCCAACGCTTCAGCCGCTCGATGGTCACGGTCCCAGACCGCCACCGGCCTCATGCCATACCGTGCCCCAGCCTCGGATGCGAGCAGCTCGCCCCATACCTTGCCGTGCGTATGCTCCGCGCATCCCACAATGCCGATCCTGAGCGCATCCGCCATGGTGCCTCTCCTCCCCCTGATGTCGCCGATATATAGCGACTTGGCGATATGGATGGAAGAATCCTCCGCGTTGTCCGGCGATGAATCACCGGGCATTTGAAATGAATCCCGCTGCGCGGGATGGTTGTGAAGCCGCGGATGTGGGTTTGGTCTTGGGTGCCCGGCAGTTCATTGCCGGGGTAGAGTATCCTCCGTGTGTGTTGACGGCTGCAGCAGTTCTCAGGGGAGGGCGGAGGATGCGGGGGACATTGATCGGCGCGATAGCGCTGTGTGTGCTGGGAACCGGGAGTCTTGCCGACTGGCCGCGGTTCCGAGGGCCGTTGGGCAATGGGTACGTTCCGAAAGGCGTGGCGGTTCCCAAGTCGCTGCCGGCGGAGCCCGGCGTGCTGTGGCAGCGTGAGGTGGGCTTCGGCATCGGGGCGCCGGTTGTTGCCGGGCAGACGACGTATTTCCTCGACAACCGCGAAGGCAAGGAGGTTGCGGTTGCTGCCTCGCTCAAGGATGGGCGCGACATTTGGGCGGTGCCGCTGGACGAACTCCTGGGAGACAGCGGCTCGCCTCCGGGACCTCGCGGGACGCCGACGGTGGATGGCGACCGCGTCTATGTTCTTTCGTGCCGCGGGGAGTTTCGGTGTCTGAACGCTCGGGACGGACGGCAAGTCTGGAGAACGCACTTCGTCAGAGACTTCGGGGCAATGCCGGTGCAGGAGATCGGCGACACTCCTGGAGCGGCCCGGCATGGCAACACGGCCACTCCGCTGATCGAGGGGAACCGCATGTACGTAGCCGTAGGCGGTCGGCATGGTGCCGGCGTGGTGTGCTTCAACAAAATCACGGGGGCAGTGATCTGGAAGTCGCAGGACGACATCCCGGGCCATGCCGGACCGGTATCGGCCACGATCTGCGGCGTTCGGCAACTCGTATGCTACATGGCCGAGGCCGTGATCGGCCTGTCCCCGGCCGACGGCAAGCTCCTGTGGCGCGTAGGCATCAAGACGCTGTATGGTCGGCATGTGACGACGCCGATCGTCATCGGTGATACGGTCGTTGTCGGCTCCTATACGTACGGGTTGGCCGGCATCCGCGTCACTCGCGGCCCCAACGGAATCGTCGCCGAAGAGGCCTGGCGCGACCGATCTCTTCCCGTTGACTTCTCCGACATGGTTGCCATCGGCAATCACGTCTGCGGCCTTGGCCCGGGAGGGCGGCTTTTCTTCGTCGAAGCGGCCACCGGCAAGCGGACGTGGGTAGAGGAGCGCTTCTTCCAGGGCATGCTGGACACCGGCTTCGCTTCATTCCTTGTGGCGGGAAAGAACCTTCTCATTCTGGCGGAGCGCGGGCAGTTGCTGCTCGCCACACCCTCCATGACCGGATGCAAGGTTGTCGGTCGGTCCACGGTGTGCGGACGCAACTGGTGCAATCCGGCCTATGTTGACGGGAAGCTGATCGTGCGGGACAACAAGTCGCTCAAATGTGTCCGGATCGTGCCTTGAGGATATCCTGATCTGCCAGATGATATTATGAGCGCTTCGCCATGAAGAGGACCGTGACCCACTCGCGCGTGATCCGCCCGCCGAAGCGCTCGTCTATGAGGCGGCGGATGGCGTTCAGCAGCTCGTCCCGTTGCTGCGGATCGAGCGTGGCGTGATCCGAGTAGGTTGACAGGAGTGCGGTGTAGGTCTCGCCCGTGAAGTCGAGCTGCCTGCTCATCTGGATCGCGGTGACCGAACCGAAAAGCCCGGATGCCTGAATCTCCCCAACGTATTCGGTGCGCATCCGCTGGGGGTGCGAGAGGCACTCGTAGCGGTCAAGGAGTTCCGGCGCCTCCCCAGCGTAGATGGCCTGCAGTGCATCGAAGAACCTGTCATCACTCTTGGCGCGGACCTGACGGTTCCAGAAGAGGGCGAGCGTTCCGCCCTGCCGCAGCGCGGCCGCCGCTTTGACGCACCGAACTTCGGGCTGGACCCAGTGGAACGAACTGCCCGCGTAGACCAGGTCGAACGGCTGGGTGGAGAGGGGCCAATCCTCGAAGGCGGCGCAATGGATGCATACATTCCTGCCTGCTGTGGCGCGCTCGGCGTAGGCGGCCATATGGGGCGAGAGTTCTACAGCGGTGATGACGAGGCCGCGTGCGGCCATCGGGACCGTGGCGGTTCCGGGACCACAGCCGATCTCCAGCGCCCGAGAACCCGCGCCGACGCCGGCGAACCGGCAGATGTGGTCGAACAACGCCTCAGGGTAGCCTGGACGTGCCCGAGCATACAGGTCCGGTATGCCATCGAAGCTGTCGCGCCGCTTGGTATCCATGGTCCGGCCATCAGTGTACCGTTCGTGTGGAACGGAAGCTGCTGTCCTGCCTCAGGCTACAGCTCGGCCTCGACTTCCTCTATGAGGCGAGGAATGCCCGGCTGACGAAGGGTCATGGCAGGAGCCGGAATCCGGTTGTGCTTGATGTTCGGGTGAACATGCTTGTGGTGCGGCATCGTTTCAGCGAGCGTTGGATCGTTCGGAGGGGGCTGCGAATCGTACCAGCAGATGATGGTATCGCCGTGCCATATCTCGTAACCGTACTTCACGATCTCGGCCGGAATGCGGTCCGCGAAGATCACTTCTCGGACGCGTATGCGCCAATCGTCAAGCAAATAAAGGTCGCCTCGGACAATCGCGGTACTGCTCACCCGGCGCTCCAATGGGAGTGTCGAAGCGTCAACGGATGCGTAAGTGCCCGCCAATGAGTAGATGAACCACTCGTAATCCGCTATTGTTCGCAGAGGGTTGCTCACGGGGCCACCCTGACGAGCGACGCAAGGCCCGGGTGATGTGCCTGTTCTTGCTGAACGAGGTCGCGATATTGCGCTTGACGAGCCATCCAGACGCCATAGATGCCGGCCCACTCTGCGAAGTCGAGAACCCACTCTTCTTCGGCAGGCTCCTCGCCGCTTGCATAGGCCGCGTAGAATGTCTCAGAGCGAACGCCGAACTTGCGCTCAAACGCCATCAGGTCCTGTTTCAGACAGTGGATGTCCGTCAGCAACTCGTGCAGTCTTATGGTTTCACCTCCGTGGCCATTATGCATCTCGGCCGCTGGAGGCAGATCGCACTGGAGGTCGGGCACAATCGGCGCTGATGACCTACAGCCGGACGCTCTGCCCTATGCCCATGGCTATGGCGCGACTGACAGCGGCCGATGCCGCCGCGAGGTCCTGCACAGCGACTCCGACGGACTTGTACAGGGTGATCTGATCGCTGGAAGTCCTTCCGGGTTTGCGTCCGAGCAGTATCTCGCCGACCTCGGCCCGGATATGTTCCGGACCGCATAGGCCCTGAGCCATCGGAATGAGCAGGTCGCCGGGCTCGGAAAGGGCTCCGTCGCGGAAATCCACAACCACATGGGCACGTGCGACCGTCGCGGCAGGCAGTTCCTGAACGTGGGGCTTGTAGGAGCCGATGGCATTGATGTGCATGCCGGGGTGTACATCGGCGTCGCTGAACACCGGCGTGTGCGAAACCGTTGCCGTGCATACGATATCGGCGCCGTCCAATGCGGTGGACGGGGTGCGGGCCGCTGTTACGGCGATGCCCAGTTTCTCCGTCATCTCCCGTGCGAAGCGCTCCGCGGCTGCGGCTTCGGGATCATAGACGCTCGCTGACGCAATGGGCCGCACGCAGCAGATGGCCTCCAGTTGCGTCCGCGCCTGATGTCCGGCACCGAATATCGCCGCATGGCGCGCATCGGGCCGGGCAAGAGCATCGGTGGCCACTCCCGAACCGGCCCCCGTTCGGATCGCCGTGAGCGTTGCGCCATCCATCATCGCCAGCGGCGAACCGTTCGTTGCATCGAAGAGCAGGACGACGGCCTGGATGCGTGGCAATCCTCGATCCGGGTTGCAATCATACAGAGTGATGACCTTGATGGCCATGCGCTCCTCGGCAGGCACGTAGGACGGCATAACGAGAGCGACGCCGGCATGCTCGGGCGCGTCCACGTGCGCTCGTTCCGGAACGGTGCACTCCCCCGCCGACAGACGTGCCAGGGCCGTGCGCATCGCCTCGATGGCGTCGCGCATGGGCAGCGCGCGCCGCACATCATCGCCGGAGAGGATCACCATGCCATTTATCCCATTGGCCCCATCGGTCCCATCACCGCCTTGCCCTCATCGCCAGCGCGGAAGGCGCAACGGCAATGCCGCCCCGCGAGGTGACCCGCAACTCCTCGGGCATCATCTTGCCCACGGCCAGCACGGCGTCAATGGTCTCGTCGAGGGGTATGGGATTCCGGTAGCCGCCAAGAACCAGATCGGCCACAACGAACGCCGATGAGGCTCCAACCGCATTCCGGGTATGGCACGGGATCTCGACCACCCCCTGAACGAGGTCACAAACCGACCCCATCGTATTCTGCAACGACACGGCTGCAGCGTCGCACGCCTGGGACGCCGTGCCATGGGCGAACTCGACCACCGCCGCCGCAGCCATTGCCGTTGCCGCCCCGATCTCCACCTGACAGCCGGCTACCTCGGCCGCGAACGTGGCACGTTCGGCGATGAACGCGCCGATCAGGCCCGCCGCGAACATGCATCGGACGATGTCGGCATCGGAAGCGCCCATCTCCTCGGACAGCGTCACCAGGACTCCAGGCAGCGCTCCTGCCGATCCTGCGGTCGGGGCCGCACAAACCATGCCCATGCCGCAGTTGGTGTGCATGGCCGCCATCGCGCGGGCTGCGGCGCGGGTATGCAGGCCGCCGATGGCCACGCGTCCGGCGGCCTCCGCCTCATAGACGGAACCGGCGGACCGATCAAGGAGGATCATGGGATCGCCTGCGGATCGCAGTCCCTCCTGGACTGCATTGCGCATGACCAGGCAGCGCTTCAGCATTTCGGCTTGTACGACCGACGCATCCAGTCTCAGGAGCGCAGTCTCGTACATCAGACCCACCTCGCCTGCGCCGATCCGCGTTCGGCCCATCCATGCGGTCATCTCGGCGGCGGAGCAGAATGGCGGATCGCCGTGCTTCGGCAGCGGCTCCGGCCCGCGCACGTGAACAGGCTCGCCATCCAGCGAAGTGATCTCGAACATGCCGCCGCCGACGGATCGAGCCATGATCTCGAGCTGCCGACCGGACGCCCCGATCAGGTTGAGACGGACGGCGTTGGGGTGATCATCGTCCTGCAGCTCTGCAGTACCGAAGGTAATGTCCAGGCCGCAGCCCGGGGCAAGGTCCAGGGCGCTGCGAAAGCGGGGGTCTGTCATCTCCCATCCGAGCAGCCCCGACGCGAAACCGAGATCGGAGCCCTGCCGGTGATAGCAGACGGCATAGGAACTGCCCTCACGGAAGGTGACCACAGCCGATCGCACCTGTTCGCCCAACGACGCGCGTGCGAACGCTCCGATGGCGTACGATGCGGCCGTATGAGAGCTTGACGGCCCGCGCATGATGGGGCCGAGGACATCGGTCAGGATGCTGATGCGCTTCAAGTCAAGCTCAATCCGACTGCACCACCGACACGACGGACCGTGCCGGAACCACGACGTTCATCGCGCCATCGGCGCCCACTTGCGACGTTGACGAGCGCCGCTGAGTCTGCGCGGTGCTGACCTCGACGTGCGCCGGCTTGCCCGCCCTGAGGCCCCGAACCATGGCCTTGCCAGGTCCGGCAGGGTTGACGATCAATACAGCCGCTTGACCCGGCTTCGGGCCGATCGTGGCCAGCGCGCGGATGTCTTCATGGTCCGTGGAAACACCGATGACGGTCGAGCCGCGTGCGAACACGCGCTCCATCTGGGCCATCACATGGAATACGGGGTAGGGTGTCTTCCCGTCGGGACTGACCAGCGGATAGTTGTTCTGGTAGGTCCAGTAGTCCATGATGGTCGCGCCTGTCAGCCGGATGGTGCGTTCGTAAGCGAGCGCTGTGCGCAGGGCGTTTTCCCATGATTCCCAGGGGGACGGCAGCCGCCAGAGCTGGGCATCGTGGCCGGCTTCGAGACACCAGACAGGCTTGCCGAACTCCCGGCCCAACTCCGCGATGGCGGCGTATTGCTTCTCCGGCACCCATAGGGCGTCCCAACAATGGAAGGCGACGGGTCCAAGATAGGGCGAAAGGGTCTTGTCCGTCAGCAGCGGACGGCAGTAGCCCACGGTTGCCATGCCATTGGCGGTGTCGCCCACGAGGAACTTCGTCTTCAGCCCGAGATCGCGAAACCGCGGTCCGGCTCGACGGATGAACTCGGCGATCTGGGCCGAGCTGAACCTGAAGTTCACGCCGATGTCGGCCTCGTTGAACGAGAAGTGCTCGACGGTCACGCCGTACGTGTCCCGCGCGGTCACGAGGTACTTCGCTATGGCCTCAATGCAGATGTCGTACTTGTCGGCGGGGAGTGTGCGGCCCATCTGCTCGCGCTGCCCTCCGAGCATCCACTCAGGCCCTTCCCATACCGATCCGACGATGGGGATGCGACGCTTGCTGAGCTCCTGCATGAGCAGGAAGCCGGCATGCGCCTGTGCTTCATCCTTGTAGATGCCGGGCTCGGGCGTCCACCAGTTCAGAGGTATGCCGACGCGCGCATGGGCCACGTTCAAATGCTCAAGGTTCCATTGGCCGACGGCGTCCATGGGCTCCGTCTGGCCGTACCTCGGCTGACAGAAGTTGCCGCCGAGGCCGACCATGGTTTGCGCCTTGCGCGTCGGCATGAGCCGGATGGCCACCGTGCCGATCGGGCTTTGGGCAGAGGCCATGGCTATCACCTCGTCCAGCGTGCGCGACTTCCCGTAGTTCCGCACGTCGAGGCCGCCGATCTCGACCGTCTGCGGCCCGAAAGCAAAGCGCAGCGAGACCATGGCCTCGCCCGGCGCATAGCTCTCGGCGGCGCGGAAGGGGACATGAACCGTGCGCCATTTGCCCGCTTGGTTCGGTGCCGATGCCCCCAGCGAGGCGGACTTCGTCCACGGGCTCGCCGCACGCTCGAAGAGGAACATGACCTGGGCCGGATCCTTGCCGGATGCCATGCGGCCTCTGATGGAGAACGATGCGAGCATTACGTCGCCACGTTGGACGGCAGCCACGTTTGGGATCGTCAACTGCGTCACGTTGGTGTCCGGCGCGTCGCGACCGATGACCACCCTCAGCGCCTTCGTGAACGGCATTCCGCTGACGTCAATGATCTCCGATCGAGACGCCGTGCGTTCGAGGCCGCCGACGGGCTTGGTGAACAGGGCATCGCCGGCAATGACCGGGGTGCCGTCAGGCTGTGGCGAGGCCAGGATCATCGCGGCGGCACATGCCGCCAGAGCAGCCAACCGGCCCATGTTCGCTGTCGCTCCTTTCGGGTACGAAGTACGGGGACGACGGGTCCCGACCCGGCGCAATGGGACGCGCCGGCGGGCATCAGGGTACCTCGACTTCGTAGGTCATTCTGGCTTTGCCCCCGGCATCCACAGACAGCGGGATGACGAGCGCGCCGTCCTTCACCGTGGCCGGCACCCGGGCGAGGCGTTTGCCGCTCATGCTCAGCGCCCATACCTGCGCTTTGTCGGCGCCCTGCATGCGGATGGTCACCGTGGCCGAGCCGTTCAGCACCAGATGCGGCAGGCCTCCCCATGCGAGGAGCAGACGGCGATCCATGTCGCCATAGCGGATGCCGGAGTTCTGCAGGTCGGTCAGATGGGTGATCAGCAGACGTTTGCTGGACGGGATGGGGTCGGCGTCGAGGCTCGATACCCACACCGTGGCGTCGGTCTTTTCGATCGTGACCGCAACGGCGTCGGTCGTGATCGTCGAACCTTCGGGCGCATAGCCTCCCGCCGTCCGCGGTGTGTTGATGGTCAGCGTGTCGGCAGGCGCATCCACGGTTAGCTGCCCGTTCTCGCTCTGGAAACGCGGACCTTCAAACGAAGTCGGGTTGGAGGGCTTGATCCATCCGCGCCTGCGCATCTCCGTCACGAGCTTGTCGCCCGCGTCCGGTGCGAACGGGTCGGCGAGACGCCCTTGTGTCCGCGCAGGGTCGGCCCATCCCAGCGGGAGCGTGATCGTGGCATTGCTCGGAGCCGCGGCTTTGGGCAGGTAGCCGACCTTCGAGACCCAGGCGAGGCCGTTCCATCCAGTGACCGCGCTCCTGGAGGACTCGGGCTTCTGAAGCACGTCGGCCGGGGCAGCCTCGATGGCGATGGTGTTGCGCGCCGATGCGAGATCGCCGCGGAGGAACATGCAGAGCGAGGCACGCTCGGCAGCCAGGTTGAGCGGGTCGGTGACGATGTCAAAGTAGCCCATGGTGGCCGGAGTGAATAGCGCGTCGCGATTGTGCCCCCAGGCGAAGCGCCAGATCACGCCCCAGTCCTGAATGGCGCCCAGGGCGCCGGTCAGTATGCCGCCCACGCCTCGGAAACGGCCCGGCCCTGAGTAGTTGTATTCGCTGACCGTGAACGGGCGGTCCAGGAGCCGCAGCGAGGCGCAGTTTCGTCCGCCGGGCGCGCCGGCGGCCACGGGGCTGGTGTTGGGGCAGCGCGATGGGAGCTGCCATGGCCGCTCGACGAACTCGGGATGATCCACATAGAAATGGTCATCCACGTAGTCATAGCCCGCCCTGACGGCCTGCATCTGCACCGGATTGGTCCATGCGTTCTGGTTGGAGAGCAGCGCCGCGCAGTGGATCTCTTTGAGGAAAGCGGCCACCCGTTGCTGCAGTTGGGCCTGGTTCTCCGCGAGGAACACGTCGAAGGTGACCCGCGCGCGTGCGTTCGTCGGTGGGAATGGGGCCGCCGGATCGCTCTGCCCGCCCAGGGCTTCTGCCCTTGCCGCAGGCGACGGATACTTCCGATCCAGCCATGCTTGCCACGCCCGTATCCAGTCGGCCTTGCACCGATCCGGCAGGCGGCCAATGAAGTTGCCCGGGTTGCCCTCGTTGATGAGGTTCAGCCACGCCAGAGCGGGGTCCTCTCCCCATCGGGTGTGGGTGTAGGGGTTCAGGTGGGTCAGGAGGGCGGTTGTGAACGCCCGGTAGTTCGCAAAAGCCCGTTCGTTGACCGGCACCGCCATCTTATATTCGTCCATGCCCACATCGCCGCTCTCGCCCGGCCATACCTCGGCGGCAAAGACCGGACGCGAGACGAAGAGGTCGGTGGTCATGTAGATGCCGCGCTTCTTCAGGGCAGCGAACAGGTAGTCGAGTTGGTCGAGCTTCTGATGGTTGAGCGTCACGCTGTTGCCGCCCGAGCGGTCAATAAGCTCGCCTTCGTAGTGGTGGAAGCGCACGGCGTTGTAGCCCATGCGACGCAGACGGTCGGCCAGTCGATCGGATTGCTCGTGGGTCAGGTACTGGGCGCTAAAGCACAGGTTGACGCCGTAGAAACGAACTGGTTTGTTGGGCTCGCGCTCGAACACAAAGTGGGGCCCGGATGCCTTGACGCGGCCCAGCTTGCCGGCAGGCTCATGCCAGGGCACGAGGCTGCTGAAGTCGAGCGCCGACCCGGGTTCGATGTTGGTCTCAACGTCGAGCGGAATCCAGTCGGGACCCGCTGTGAGCGTGATGGGACGGTCCTGTTCCACTTTGACACCTCCGGACGAAGTGAGCGTGAACGCCAGATCCAGCGACCGACCGGCGGGCCATGGCTCCGCGCCGTTCATCTGTGGGCCGATGCGGATGGTGAACGACGGTCCCCACTGTCGGTCATCCTGCAGCAGCGCCGGTGTTGGTGTATCGAAGCGGAGTGTCAGCTCCAATCCTGACGGCGACCTGAGCGTCAGCTCCGATGTGGGCTGTGAGCGGAGATGGACGGCTCCAAACTGCGACGGGAAAACGCCGTTCTCTCCATCGGCCGTATAGGAACCGCCGGCGAGGTTTGCCGCGGGCACCGACATGGCAACGTGCAGGCTGTTGAGCCGGATCGCCGAGCGCGGCGTGAGGCGATATTCGAACCTCGCTCGGACGCCGTCCTGCTTCACGCGCGTCTCGCAGTCAACGACGGTTCCTCCGGGAGCGCGGATCGTGCCGCGCAGGACGTCGGACCCATCGTCGGAGCCGGTCCCACCCATCGTGGCGCCCTGCCACTCGACCTCGAATAGGCCGGGGGCCATGCTCGCGAAGCTCCGGCGACCGAGGCGCACATCCACGGAGCCCGATGCCGATACGCGGAGCGTGCATTGTTTCGCTTTGGCAGTCTGTCCCCAGGCGCTCACAGCGGCAACGGGGACGAGCCCGCCCAATAGGAAGCCGACCATGGCCTTCATCATGTTTCCTCCCTAAAGCGACGTCCGGCGCGATCAGGCGTTCGAAAGCGACTGTACCGCGGCATCACTTGCCGACGCCGGCGCGGCACCCTGAGTGTCCCCGTTCTACTCACTCTCGACGTTCTCCTCGTCATCGGGTGTCGGCGTGGGGCCAGGAGACCGTACGGGGATTGGGCCTGCTGACTGCGTGCCGAGTATGACCGTGTTGCCGCCTGCCTGGACCGCGGCTCGCGCCACTTCCAGTTCGCGCAGGCGCAGCAAGGCGGGATGGGCCTCGATCAGGCGCGCGGTGTTGAGCAGCGAGCGCATCGCAGCCGCCTCCTCACGCGCGGAGTTCAGGGCAGCGTGGGCAAGGCGCTTCACCTCGACCTCCTTCATCAGCAGGTTGCGCACATGGGGCGAGAAAATCACATCCTTGACACCGACGGAGTGCAGTGTCAGACCGTACTTTGCGGCGGTCGGGGCGACGGTGCGTTGCAGTTCTTCTCCGAGACCGCCATGGTCGCCGAGAACCTGTTCGAGCGTGATGCCGGCCACGGCGTTGCGGGCCGCAAGCTGCACGTCGGCGTAAAGCTGATCCGCGTAGCTGTCCACGGTAAGGACTGCCGCCTGCGGGTCCGTTACCGAGTAGGATGCGATCAGGTTGAGGGTCACCGTCACGTTGTCCGATGTCAGCATCTTCTGGTTGGTCAGTTGAAGGTTGGTTCGGCGAATGTCCACAACGTGTATGGTGACTCCGGTGAAGGGCCAGATGCGGTATTTGCCCGGTTCAATGAGGCGGCTGAACACGCCGTTCCGGAACAGGATGCCGCGCTCGCCCTCGTAGACGATGACCTTCCCGATCCGTCGGACTCGGGGCCGGATGTCACAAAAGCCTGTACGCATCGAAGTCCCCTCTCGAAGAGATTTCCGGCCGGGCGGCGGTCGGCCTGCCGAGAGACGCGGGAAACGCACCAGAGGGCCGCTTCGCATGGCGCCTCCGGCACCTTGCCGACCTCTCGCCCGGCACACAGCATCGGAGTCGAACCGATCAACCTCTGCCGGGACCAAACGCGGGACGCTCCCAGCGCCGCAGGTCTCCGACAGCAGAGTGTAGCACTCCGGCAAGAGGCAAGAGGCCAGAGACCAGAGACGACTCAGGCAGCCATGGGGCGGTACAATCAAGCTCTGGGCAGCGTTTGGACCGGACGACCGAACGTCTGTCTCGTCCCAATAGTGCCCATCCGGAAAGCTGCCTACGTGCCGATATGATTGGAGACAGTCCTTCAAGAGTTGTCCATCCCCTTTGAAGGACGGGAAAGGCACAAGAGAGCTTGTCTGAAAACAACAACAATAGCGGCACTCGGTCGGATGCAGTTCCGACGACGGAGCTGCAGATCGAGAGGATCGGTCCGGACCCACACGTGGTTGCGGGCGTCTCGATCTATGGCACGCGCTACACGAGGGCATTCAAGCTCCAGGTGCTCAAGGACGCGGACGCCTGCGCGGAACCCGGCGACATCGGCCGCATGCTGCGGCGGCATGGCGTCACCCACACGACGCTGACTTCGTTTCGTCGGCAGCGCGCATCGGGCGCTCTGTCGCCGGCTCGCACCGGCGGGCCTTTACGTCTCAATGCTTGATTGTGGGAAGGAGCCGCAGGATTGCATACAGATGCATCGTCAGGATGGGCAAACGACGAGCTGACCCTGGTGCTTATCGGGATCGTGCTGGCGCTGACGCTGATAGCCGGCGGCATCAGGTGGTTGCGGCTTGAGAGCTTGAGGCGGGCGGCCCGCATGACGTTCTCTCATGGGGGAGCGCTCCAGGAGGGACCTGACGGACCGGCACCGTTCGGTCCGGGCAACACGGCCTTGGCTACAGAAGACACCGTCGTTCCGCACTGGGTGGATGGGTCCGACTCGCATCAGTGGCTTGACAGAGGCGAGTACGCCACCTATGGAGCGATGAGTGCCGCAGCCATCGTGTGGGGATGGGCGAGCATTGATCCCGACATCGTGGCGGCCGCCGACTTCGCTTCCGAAGCGGGGATCCGCAACGGGTTCGACTTCGCGCAGTATATCCACGCTCATATGGACGGGCTCAGGGAGGCTGCGAAAGAGGGTTTCCTCTCTCGCTTGCAGGGCTACATCGGTGAGCGCCAGGTTGCCGACATTCTGATGGCCCAGGGGCACACCGTGGAGCTTGCCGCGACCGCGAATCAGCCGATCTGGGACCTGCTGATGGACGGGCATGCCGTCAACGTGAAGACGGTGGCGGAGACTGCCTCCGTCCTGGACGTCGCGGCGGATCATCCCGACGTCACGTACATCGTGCCTGCCGATGCTCACGGCGAAACGGCGCACAACGTGCTTCGGCTGGAGGGCTTCAGCCACGAAACAGCGAAGGAGGCCGTCCATGAGAGCATCGCCGCTGCTCACGGCGATACGGCGCTTCAGTGGATCATGCATAACGTGCCGTGGGTGACGCTGGGGTTCTCGGCTTTGAGGCAATACCACGCGGTGGAGAAGGGGAAACCGATCGGCGTCGCTATCCATCACGGTCTGGCCGACACAGTAGGCAGGGGAGGCGGGGCTATCCTCGGAGCGAAAGCAGGGGCCGCCATCGGCACGCTCGTCGGACCAGTGGGCACGCTTGTCGGCGCTG
>DYKI01000026.1:35094-37370 GCA_020722705.1 Chthonomonas calidirosea
CGGCGCTGTCATCGCGGCCAAGCTGGGGGGCAAACTGGCGAAGCAGTACAAAGAGCGTGGGCTTCGGCGCGCACTCGACGCGCTCAAGGATGCGCTGCATGTGTATGGCGCCAAGTTTAGCGACCGCCTGCAGGAGATCAGAGACTACCTGTATGCGCCGTTGCGGACCAAGGAACAGAGCGTGTGCGCTGTGGAGAGACACGTTCAGGGCTTGAAGCGATCGTGGCGATGGTGGTTATGGCCGGACTTCCGGACAGTGCTCCTGGACGAGGCGGTGCAGGTGGGGCACGAGGCAGTGAGGCGCGAACGCGCGGCGGTCGCTTCTGTGGACGCCGTCATCCAGCGTGCGACGGAGACGGGACGCTACGAAGAGATCGGACTCATGCTGGCGAATAGCCCGGTTATCCGCGATCTTCTGGGGTGCACAGACGCCATGCTTGAGCCGGTACGAAGGGCACGCGAAGCCGTCCTTACCGAACGGAGATACCTACACCCTGAGCTGACGGACCAACTGCGCTGACGGACGGCTTCAAGCCCGACGACAGGGTGGCGAAATGAAGGGTCCGGTTGTCCCAGTCTCGCCCGAGCAGATCGAGGCGGCGACGCTGATCCATGACGGCTTCATGCCGGGGTGGGCAGCCTCGGCTCGTTTCCTGCGGGCGGCGGAGAGCATGCCGGCCATGGAAACCGCGGCAGTCACACGCAAGGTAGCGGCTATCAACGAGCATCTGCACACTCGATGCCCTGCGCGCAAGTACCTGGTCCCAATCATCGTCAGCAACATCGCCATGTTGCCGGAGCAACCGGCCTCGATGGACGATGGTGTCGCTCTCGCGTGCGCCATCGTGGAGCAGGGCGCGGAGATCGCCGGCAAGCGGTACTGGAGCTTCGCCTCCAAGTTCGTCCACTGGTTCGTAACGGACGCCGCGCCGATGTACGATCGCTGGTCATGCCTCGCCTTGGAACACCACCTCGGCTCCCTCTCATGGGGGGGCCACGCGACTACTACCCACGGTTCGTCGCCGGGATCGGGAAGCTCCGGGAAGCCTCCGGCCTTCAATGCACTGCGCGGGAGCTGGACCGCTACCTGTGGCTGCGGGGACAGCATGAGGCCTGGCTCTCGACGGCGAACCCGCAGAGCGTGAGGATACTCGGTGAGGCCCGCAAGCTGTTCATATCGGCGGATCCGCGGGCCAGGAGCGCTCTGGGGGCGCCGATGGGGTGCGGAAGAGGATGTTGACTCGACACGTATGCAGATGTAAGCTAACGAATACATCCGCCATCACGGGGCAACGCCATGACACAGGTAATGACCACACGACTGCCCGAGAGTACCGCCGAGCGCGTGCGCCAGTATGCAAGACGGCGGCGACGGAGGGTCAATGAGACCGTAGCAGTCGCCATCGAGGAGTGGCTGCGCCAGAACGAGTACGCCCACATCGAGTTCCGCGACACGCCGGACGGCCGAGTGGCCTACATGAAGAACTCGCGCCCGCCGGTCTACTGGGTGATCAAGACGGCGCAGAGCTACGGCATGGATATGGAGAAGACACGGGCGCACTGGCCCAACAGGCCGCGAGGTTGGATCGAGGCTGCCGTGGCGGACTTCCAGGCGTTTCCGCAGGAGATCGAGGACCAAATAGCCCTCTATCGTTCCAGTTCCGCATTCGCGGCGCTCCGGGGCCCCCTGCCGGAACTGGAGCCGTATGACGTGCCGCCGGACATCATCAAGGGCGAGTAGCCGCGGTCCATGGCTCTTCGCCTGTTGCTGGATCAGAACGTCTCGCTGGTTGTCTCCGAGCAGATCGGCAGGAAACGCCCGGACATACCGGTACTGAGCCTTCACACATGGAGGGATGGGGCGCTCCTGAGCGCGTCGAACGAGGAGATCCTTGGCGCCGCGTGGGCCGAGGGGCTGACACTGGCGACCTACGACACGCAGATTCTCTCGGACCTGCGGTTCCGGTTCGACCAGGAAATCTCCTTCGCCGGGCTCATCTTGGTGGACGATACCTCCATCGCCGGCAACGACTTCGGCGCCCTCGTGCGGTCCCTGATCAACCTGTGGGATCGCGAGCAGGCCGCGGACTGGCGGAACCGGCTCGTGTTCCTGAAGGCAGCCTGAGCGCCCGGTTGCCTGAAAGCATGGCCGACAAGGAACCGAATGTGCCGGCGTCAACAAGGAATCTCTGTTTCGGGGCAGAATAGTCTGCCTGCCTGTTAACTCCCTGTCAGGGTAGTGGGCGGTGATCGGTAAGCGCGGGGCTCAGCCGAGC
>DYKI01000027.1 GCA_020722705.1 Chthonomonas calidirosea
ATTTGAGGCAACGAATACCCTTCAGTCAGGTTTTTAGCGAGGCAGCGTCATAACTTGTCAAAGTATACTTAGACAAGGTACGATGTGACCAGCAGCGGAGTGCGAGGAGGGAGCCCATGTCGGCACTGGCCAGGCGTATCGAGCGCTTCTACAACCGCGCCGACGAGCTCGCGGCTCTGGAACGCGCGTGGTCGCATCCGGGCTGTGGCCTCATGGGCCTGCTCTACGGACGGCGACGCATCGGCAAGACCTGTCTGCTGCAGCGCTTCTGCGCCGGATCGCCCGGTGAGCCGCCGCGCCGGCACTGTTACTACCTGGCAGACCAGACCACGGCGCCCAATCAGCGGCTTGCGCTGGCCACACAGGCGCTGGCTTCGCTGCCCGACCCCGCGATCGCGAGTCCCGACGAGATCGCCGTTTCATGGAACGCCATCCTACACCACGTTTCATCGCACTGCGGCGAAGGCGAGCGGTTTGTGTTCATCCTCGATGAGTTTCCGTATCTGATCGAGGAGAGCCCCGAACTGCCGTCCATCATCCAGTCGTGGTGGGACCGTGAGGGGCGTGACGCCCGCATCATGACGGTGCTGTGCGGCTCGCAGCTTTCCACCATGGAGGCGCTCGGCGAGGCGACGGCCCCGCTCTATGGTCGCTTCGATGCCGGGATATGGCTGCTTGAGCCCCTGCGCTACGATGATGTTGCGCTCTTCTATGCAGACAGCGAGCAACACCGAACGGCGCAGAAACTCCTCATGTACGGAGTACTTGGCGGCACTCCCCGCTATCACGCGATGGTGGATACCGCGCGGCCCATGGCGCATGAGATCGTGGATCTCTTGCTCCGTCCCGGCGCCCCTCTGGAGAACGAGGTGGAGTTCCTCCTCGGGAGCAGGCAAATCCGGGAGTCGGCCCCCTACAACGCAGTGTTGCGCGCGATCGCGCGCGGGGCCACCCAGTTCGGCGAAATCCTCGGTCAGAGCGGCACCGAGCGTGGCCGGCTGTCTTTCTACCTGAGCGTCCTCCAGGATCTCAGATGGGTGGTGCGCGAACTGCCGTTCGGCGAGACGAGCGCTCGGCGTGGGCTCTATCGGATCGCCGACCCGTTCCTCCGGTTCTGGTACCGCTTCGTGGCGCCGCTGGCGAGCGAGCGGCAGTTCGCCGACCCTGACGTGCTCTACAGCGAGCGAATCGCGCCCTACTTGGCGGACTACATGGGGCTGCACGTCTTCGAGGAAGTCTGTCGCCAGTGGCTCCGGCGCCACGGACGTGAGCGCCTGCGGGTCTCCGTTCGTGCCGACGGACGCTATTGGAGCCGCGACGGTCGGATCGAGATTGACCTTGTGGCAGCGCTGGCCGAAGGCGGACATCTCTTCGCGGAGTGCAAATGGAGCGAGCACTCTCCGGTCGGTGTGGATGTCTACTCCCATCTCCTCGCCAAGGTCGCCTCTCTCCCGGACGCATCGTGGCGCGCCGGTCCGCGCTTCGCCCTCTTCTCTCTGGGCGGCTTCACGCCGGAGCTGGAAGCGATGGCCGCGGCCTCAGACGGCCAACTGTCGCTCATCGGCCCCGCCGACCTTCTGCCCGGCTGACAGACCCGCGCGCTTGAAGGCGTCGGTTTCGGCTGCCTTGACGCTGTCCACGGTGTCGGCGGGATGGGTGCCCAGGCCCTGGCGAGAGCCGAGCTCCGGGATGGTGAGGGTGCAGCGAACGAGCCAGTAGGCTGCATTGTTCTGGTGGATGAGCTCGACGTGGTCCACGGTCCAGCCGAACGCGTTGTCGGTGGCCTGGATGACCCGCGCGATGACATCTCCGCCGGGCAGGTAGTCGAAGACGTTCCTTCCCGAGCCGGGCCTCTGGCGGATGGTCTCGGGGTCGAACGGTCGTGCGAGAAGCTGCTTGTCTGCCATGGTTCTCTCCTTTGGTTGGCAGAAGTGCAAAGAGCCGATCCGCCCTGTAGTGGGGGCAGACCGGCTCTTTGTGTGGGTGGTGGTCACTCGCAATGGCGCGAGCGTTGGATGGCGTTGCGCAGGAGGGGGATCAGCTCGTTGTCCACCTCCATCAGCAGGTCGCCGTGGAGGTGCCACTTGAGATCGGCAATGCGCAGCCGGCGGATGGTGTTCAGCGCGGTTTCGCAGGCGTGGCGGAGCGTGAGGGTGTCCTCGTCCGGGATGTCGGGCTTGCGCCCTTCCGAACCGGCGGTCCAGGAGATGTCGAGGTCACCGTGAGAGGCGAATGCCTCCCGTTCGAGGGCGCGCTGCATGGCGGGGAGGTGGCGGCATCGTCCGTACTGGCGGAAGCCGAGGCAGTTGCAGCGTTCGACGCCATTGCCCAGGACAACCATATAGGCGCGGGAGCCGTCGGGGGTGATGATGCGGAAGCGTTCGCACCGACCGACCTGGCCCATCCGCTCCCATGTATAGGTCAGGCCCTGCGAGCCGGTGTCGGCGCGTGGAACGGGTCCTGCGGTGCTGTTGTTCTGCATGGTTTGCTCCTTACAAGCGCAAAAGGCCCCCGAGCCTCCGGCGAGAACCGGAAGCCCGAGGGCCTTTGGGGTGATATGGTGCGTCGGGTTAGGTCAGCCCGACCGCACGAGAGACGTAATGAACGCGTGCGTCACGGCGGGGCGCAAGTCAGGGACATGGAGTGCTCCTTTCGGGAAGGCGAGAGGTAAGAGCTGAGGGCTGAGAGCTGAGGGCGGAAAGGGGCAGTTCCACTCACCGCTCCCCACTCCCCACTCCCCTTAAAGTGACCGCGGGCAGAAACCCTCCGTACCTCCATGCTTCACAGGCATCACAGGCACCCATCAGTGCGTCGGTGTGCACATAGCCCAATCAGCACTTACAGAGGCCCGCGATCGCGCGGGTGTGGCGGGCGGCCCGGAAGAATGCCGGAGGCGCGGAGTTCCGGGCGGCCAATCAGCTTCTTCCCAGCAGACATCCAGGACACCAAGACCATAGGGACAGTCAGCAACCCATGGACTGAAGAATGAAGGAGGAAGGCTGAAGGGCGAAGACGACGGGGATGACGGACCGCTCAGATCGGGGATGGGGATGCACAGGAGAGGCCCGGTTGCCGGACCGACCTGAAGCGTTTGGAAGGCTCAGTAAGAAAAGCGAAAGAATCTCAAGCCCGACTGAAAGAACTTGAAGCCTGGATGAAAACCCTCCACGCCCGACGCGCATCAAGGCGAGACGCTGCGCTCAGAAGCCTCCACAGGCGTCGCCAGGCCGAGTTCACGCTCCTCCACGCTCGAATCGCTGCATAGATGACCCAACGAGCGCGATCCGAGGCTCGATCCACGTTGGAAAGTGTCGTACCAGTACCTGTGGGAAGAGGGCGTTGATCCGGCAGACGGAGGGGCGAAGGACGGAGGAGATCGTTCCTGATCGTGTTGGACAGCATCTGTGCACGCGGCCCGCGAAACCGTCGGGCGCAAGGCGCGTTTCGCGCCGTTCTCGCCCCGCGTCGCTGCTTCCCAAAAACGCCCTGCTGTGCGTGTATAGGTGACTCGATTCACTATCTTGCGGAGGTTGTGACATGTCGGCCTTGGTGCTTACCATGCTTGCGTGGGCGATGCCATTCTTGCTGTTTCACTGTGCCTGGTGTTTCATCGCTGGCAACGTGCGCCTTGCGGCGGCGGAGCTGATCATGGGCATGTTCGGTAATGCGCTCGTATGCGGTCTGGTGCTGCAGTTGCTCGGCGACCCGGTGCCGTTGGCCCGGTTGTTCGAGGCGCAGTTCGCCGGCATCGCACTGACGGGCAGCCTAATCAGGTCGCTTATTGGTCAGGGGTAGGCGTCGCGGCCGGTCGGGCCTCGGGTATCGAGCCCGGCCTGCCGCCCTTCGTTTGCATGCAGAGAGGGAAGACCTCAGCCGATACCCTGAGGCTCATAGCGATCTTGTCAGACGTTCGGCGCTCGGTCAGCGGGCAGCAGGGGCTTGACCGAACGACCATATCATAGGAGGAGGTATCGTATGCGTGTAACACTCTCAATCCTGGCGGCAGTCATGGCATGCCTGACGGCTGCCTCGGGGGCGCCGCCAGCGGACCACAAAGCGAGCAGCACAACGGCATCTCCGGTAACAGTTGGCAATGCCACAACCATAGCGGGCCTGATCGACCCTCTGGTATTGGCGCATCTCCGGTCAGGTGGCGCTCGCGATCTGGCAAAGGCCGGCGAGTACCGTGAGCTCGCCGACCGCCTATATATCATGGCAGATAACGGGATCGGCGCTGGCGGTCTGAATCCTCCCCGGTTGCGGTTCCGCGCTGCCGCGGTCAATCTCTATGCCAATGATCTGGAGCGGTCCGGCCTGGCAGCCAGCAGGCAGGCGGGCGTGCTCTCGAGGGCTGGTGCTGTCCTCACCGTCGCCGACGGCCTGCTTACCTCGGCGGATCGGTATCGGACTACCGGCGATGTCTTGCGCAGCCTGCTGGCTGGTGGTGCCCAGGCGGCCATTGGCACCCTGACCAGGACGGGCAGCGCCGGGATCGGCGTGGCATGTGATCTGGTGTTTGACGAGCAGCGATACCCCACCGCACAGCCGTTGTGCACCTTCGCTGGCGGCACGCTGTTCTCTGCCGATCATTATGCGGACGGCGTCTCCCAGTGGATCAAGCGTGGTGCCGATGACGCGGGAGGATTCCTGAAAAGACCGAGCGCTGGCGCCGCCCTGACTGGGACCGGTGCGTGGCTGCGTGACGGGACCAAGGGGGCTCTGGAGACGGCCTTCGGCATCGGGGTCGGTTTCGGATCGGCACTTCGCGACACGGCCGTCCGTGTGCTGAATCCAGGGCGCAATCTCGACAAATAGCGCGTGTCGAGGCATTGCGCGTCATGTATATGAGGCCGCGCACCGCTCGTGGGGCGTGGTGCGGCGGTGCGCGGCATGCCGGGTGATTGGCGCTGGCGAATAACCATGTGCGCGGTCCCATCCGGATCACACGAGAGGGAGTTCAATGAGGGATCTCAGGTATCTGCGCGATCTGGCAAATGAGCTACAAGTCCATGACAGCACCCTTGGTTCACTCGGGCTTAGCCGCGATGAGCTGGCCTCTACGCAATCGGCGCTCAAAAAGGTGAGGGCCGGACTATCGGTCAGTATGGACGCGGCGATGAAGGCGATCCGGTTACTCGTGACAGCGGCGCATTCACAGAACGGCATATCCGTTGCCGCCTGGGCGTTATATGTTGATCCTGACATGTTCTCAGAGGGGCGGGCAGCCAGAAACAGCGCCGACACAGACGTGATTCGCAGGCTCCTGATTGCGGCGGCTCGGATACGGCCCGGGTCTCATTATTCATGTCTTGATGAGAAGTTGCGCGCCCGCATTGACAGCTTCGCCACGAGGCGTTCGGCACAGAGGGTTGATATTGTCGGCGACCTCACGAGACTAGTGATCGCCGATTGCGGGTCGTGCGCAGTATGCCCCTGCGATGATAAAAACCCCTGCTCCTGCCAGTGGTGCAGGGATCGCGACGCGTGGAGGGAGTGTGATTGTGAGCGGTGCCAGGAGATGCTGCACACGCTGAGAGAGGTGCTGATGCTTGGCGACCGTGGTGTCTTCGAAGACCGGAGCATGCGTCTCGACCAAGCTGACGCCAGTGGTGAGCTGCGGATCGATATGATGGTGCAGGAGCGCATCACACCGCTCGCGTCGGTGACGTCGTCGTTGCATGCCGCCCTTGAGGCGGCGGCGTGGCGAATCTTCTGGGCTCTTCGTGCCGCGGATCAGGACACCCGCATCTGGGTGAAGAGCATGCTTCTGCTTCCGTTCCTCGATGCGCGGGATCACAAGCACGTGTCGCTTGCGGCCGGAGCTCTATCGGCCTTCAGTAGCACGTTCTGCTCGGGCGGCGCTGCGAGGGGCCATTCGATGCAAGGCCAGCCCTACCGGACGAACGATAGGCTCGGTCCCGTCCTTGCGGTGCTGGCGCTGCTTTATCTGGAACGGGCAGATCAGATGAAGGACCTCATGAACTCCCATCTGGCCAGCAGCGCGGCAGGGGCGGTCCCGATCATCTATGAGCTGTGGAAGCAGTGTGGACGCTCCAAAGGACGTGCGGCCGCCTTTCATACGAAATGGACCCACTTCATCCTGAATGAGGCCAATCGCGGCAGCGTGAACGCTCTGATAGAGACGGCACGCAGCACTGGTCTGATTAACTAGCAGGGCAAGAATGCGAGGAGAAATCATGAAACCGAACCCCGTTGCAGAGAACGGTCAGCATGCCGCGCGAGGTACGGCGGCGCGACTGGCATCCATAGGTTACGAGATAGGCAAGAGCCCGGAACGGACGTCGGCGGCGCTGAGGTCCCTGCACCGGATGCTGAGGCATGATCGGTTCCACACACACGCCGACGCGGCGGTTGCGCTTGCGATCACGCATCGCCTGGTTCGCGTTGTGGAGGAGGCGACTGTCGCCGATCCGATCACAAAGATGGCATTGATCACGCTGTGCGACGAGCGTGCCGCAGGGCGGTACGACTGGGTTGCCGATGCGCTCGTCGAGTGTGGTGAGCGGGCGCTCCAGAGAGGCGCTGTCGAGCTTCAGGAGGCCATTCTGGCGGCGCTTGCTCCAGCGTATCATCAATACAAGGTTCGGCATCTGGCATACCGCGCCGTCCAAGCGTCGGACAATGAGTTTGTCAGGGAGACTGCCGAGCCGATCTTGGCTCCCTACTCGATATACGACGCCACGATCCGATTCCTCGGAGGCCTCGGGGTCACTAATCCGGCACCGGTCCTGTTGAGTCCCAGCCATGTCAGCGGCGCCGGGTCTCCGTACAGCGAGGCGTCGGACAACGGCGATACACTGCGTGTCGTCTTCAGTGATTCCGTCGTCCAGTTCCAGGCTCATCTTCCCTCTCACTCGAACGAGACCGTCATGGTCGGCATCACGACCGCCAACGGTTCGGTGCTGCACGCGAGGATCGCTCTGGACGCTGACGGTCATGGAAGCAGCACGATCGGGTCATCAGCACCCATCGGGGCGGTGAGGGTTCAGCTCTGGTGGCAGAAGGTCAATGTGAATGATGTCCGGCACTGATGTTATCCTGGGCCAGGATGTCGGGCAGTGGGTCAGATCCCGCCCATTCGCCGTTCTCTGCAATGCACCGCCGGAGGCTGCGATCAGTTGCGATGAGAATGCGCCCCAATGCCTGGCCGCCTGGCTGATGGTTTTCAAGCAGGTGAAGACACGCGGAGCGAGCAGTGTCAACAAGGCTGGTCTTCCTGATGCATTCTGGGCGGACGTCGAGGCGCGCCTGTGCCGGGGCATGACCGCGTGGCAGACGACCACACAGGCTCCCGTCCATTTTCCGATCGTCAGTCCCGGCGCATCGTCCGCCCAGATATGGGCGTTTGAGGCGGAGTGCGCCGGAGGCGCGATTGGCGGCAAGGTGTTCCTGGACCCTGAGATGTTTTGCATCATTGATGTGGGCAAGGAATGGCACGATGCTTGTGCGCGGGTCGCCGATGTCCTCAACAGCGACAGGGGTATTCTCCGGCTCCTCGATCAGATGGGGGTTCGCAGACCATACCCGAACGTTCGGATACGGCTTACGCGTGAGTGCTGGCTGCAGGCGGCCACACGCCGCGTTGACGGAGGATCCTGCGGAGGGGCCATGCTCCTTGCGGTCCTCGGGGCGATTTCGGGGCGGCGAGTGCCATTCAACCTGCTGGTCTCCATAGCACTCGCGCCCGGAGGCGGGGTCGCCAGCGTTGGGGGGCTCGCCGAGAAGCTGGTCGCGTTCTATGCGTGGAAGCTGCCGGCGCCTGCGACAGAGAACAAGAGGTTCCTCGTGACGTGGGACCAGCCGGGGCTCTACGCCGGTAGTTCGAGGAATATCGTTGGGGTGCATGGCGTCTCGGAGCTTGCTGTTCTAGGGCTGCAAGGGGCGGTTGCTCCAGGACGGCGGCTGGGTTTTCTGCTGCCCATGAGGCCATCGGCGGTGGACAAAGCGGCATCGGAGCTCCATTCGCGCCGGCATGTGCTGGTGAGCGGTGGTCCGGGATCGGGCAAACAGACGATGGCCGACCATGTCGAGGATCGCATTGAGCCTGGCGTCGGTGCCGTTGTCCGGATAGATTTGCGACGGTCCACACCATGGCATGACCAGTTGCTGCGAAGCTGGGTTCTTGCCTTGCAGAGCGCAGGGCTTGAGCAGCATGTGGCCCGGTTGCTGAGCGACTACGAGCGTGCGCGGGCTGCGGGACTGGACGCGCAGATAAAGATGCTTACCGGGATTCCGACCGCTTTGCTCAAGGCGCGGTGTCTGCTGCGCATTGACCGCATGGATGCGTGCCCTCCTAGGGACGTCGAGACGCTGAATGCGTTCATCGCCGCCGCAGGCCAGCAGGGGTACTCCATCCTTGCCACTGCCGAACCGTCTGTTGGGTCGAGTGCCCTGGCATCCCAGAAGTCGTTCGCCGTGATCACGATGGGTCCGATCACCCGCCAGGAGGCGGGCGATTACCTCAGGATTGCCGTTCCGGCTGTGGCCCTCGATCAGTCGCTGTCGGACCAGGACTTGAACGTCGCTCTCAACTGCATCTTCCGCAACAACGATCCTGTTGTCACCGCCGGTGACCTGTTCCACCTCCCATATGTCCTTGCGGATCCCGCCATGCTGGCAAGGCTCGCGCGGTCCAATGGGGGTGTACGCCCGACGGCCGGACAGATACGGTTCGATGATCTGAAGGCGCAGGATGCCAGGGTCCTATCATGGATATCGGCCATGAACATCCCCGTGGCTTCCGAGATCATCGAGGGGCTGTTCCTCGAAACTCGCTTCGGCAGGCGGTTGTTTAACCGCGACCACCCTACGCCAAGGCACAGGCCGACCCGGAAGCGCTGGGCGAAGCGACTGACGCAGAGAGTGCTCTCCGACCTGGCAGATGCCGGGTGGCTGACGAAGACGGACGCCGACAAGTATGCGGTCAGAGACGTCGGATTGATCAAGATGGCGCCGGCAATCCCCTGGGACGATGTCAACAGGGAGGCATTCGACGCGTTGCTGCGGTACTTCACCGCAAACGGCAGCGCGATCCGCCGCGATCCCGCCGTGGGCTATGCCGGTATGTTTCGCTTCGAGGACCTGAGCGGCGAGGCAGAGGCTCTGGTCACACTCGCATCCGCCGTACTGGGCAGACGAGCGCGCATTGCGCTCGCATATCTTTTCATGGACGGATTCTTCTGGTGGCACGAGTTTCTGCCGCTGGAATGGATGCTGGACCTCAAGTCCGCGATGGTGAGCGTGGGGGAGAGATGGGCGGGGGCCCTGATCGAGTTCGACAGTCTGTATCCGCGTAAGTCGTTCCCAATGGCGAAACGGCGTGAAGCGGACTGGAACCAACTGATGGGGTTACTGCTGACCGTACAGAAAGAGACGATCGCGGTTGCTACGGATCTGACAGAGACCGCGGATCGGCATCTGAGATTGCTGACCGCGGATATTCTGGATTATCTTGCCGAGTGCGCCTATTTCCTGGGCAATCCTCCTGGGCAGTACCTCCAGGAGGCGCGCTGCGTTATCGGTAAGATGAGCGACGAATCCTGGAGGATTGCCTGGTATGAATACGAGGAGGCGCTATACAGCGACGACCCGAGCACAGGGCTGCCTCTCCTCCAACAGGCCGCACAACATGCTGACCCCACCGACCATGAGGTCAAGGCGAACATCGCGATGTTGTGTGCCACGGTTCTCCGAAAGCAGTGCGGCTGCAGGCGCTCCGCCGAGTGCAATGCGTGTCTTCAGCATCTGTGTCGCACAGCCCTTGAGGCGCTGATCTGGCAAGTCGAGCCCGATCCTCCCGACGCCTATTCGCTCCGATGGTACGACGGCCTCCGCGAGGAGCTCAATGAGCATCTCGGGCGGTGCCGGCGCGCCTCGGAGCTTTCGAAGGTCGTTGAACAGGTCCTCAGGGGCATCGTCCCGGGTGGGGTCTATGCCGGAGCGTCCGGGCTGCCTGATGCAGCCGGGCTTCATGCGATGCAGGACCATCTGGCCTTGATCGCCAGTCGAGCCAAACGCAAACTGGGGCGCATTCGATGATGACCATACACCGCATGTCGAGCCCGACCGATCCGCTCGCCCCTGAGTGGGTGCGTGTCTACGAGAGGTCCTTTCCGGAGCGCGAGCGGATGCAGGTGGCCCACTACTGGTCTGCGCTGCAGGCGGCAGCGCGCGGAGAGGGTGATGCGCCGAATATGCTGGCCCTGATGGAAGGTGGCGCGCTTCAGGGCATTGCAGACTGGGTTCTTGCTGATCCTGAGTGTGCCTGGCTGTACTACATCGCGGGCCGAGAGCCGGGCGGCGGGCGTGGCGCACGCCTGTTCGACGCTGTGGTCGGCGATATCGGTGCACATGTGCCGGCCGTGCAGGCGGTCTTGATCGAGGTCGAGATACCGGATGCACCGACCACGCACGATGCCGTGATCGCAGCCCGGCGGATCGGATGGTACCGGCGCATGGGAGCGTGGCTGCTCGAGCCGCTTGAGGGATACACCTATATCCAGGAGGTCGGCGACTGGCAGCCCGAAACGCCCATGGCGCTGATGCTCTATCGTATGCCTGGTGCGGGCCTTCGCCCGGATGAGGGTCTGCGCCTGATCAAGAAAGTGGTCGGAGATGCATTGACCGTCAGAGTGCCGGTCCGTCTGGCATGAGGCGAACCGAATGGAAAGGAGAGACGCGAGGTGGTGTGCTTTTGCCTTGGTGCGGCCATATTGGCCTTGCGGCTGAGCGGGCTGGGACCCGCCCAGATCCTGCGGTGGGGTTGGGTGCCGGTTCTCGCCATATTCCTGTTTGCCTACAACCCGGCTCCGCCCGAGTTGGGTCAACAGCTTGCCCTTGAGCGGCAGTACGGTCGGCTCATAGACAACTTCGGCGCGTCAGAGGGCATATACAGGCGCTGGCAGGGCCGGCGAGCCTGGGGGCTGCTCGGCGTGCTGCTTGCCCTGTTTGCATTGTGAGTGCGGCATGACCGCAGCGTCAGGGATGCGTCGTGAGCGCGGCCGGGTCGAGCAGGAGAGCGAGTATCGTTGCGTCCGCGCCGGGTCCCCAGTAATGTGGTATGTCGGCGACCCGGGCGAACCCGTTCCTCATATACCAGCTCACGGCGCGCGAGCCGCGCAACGCTTCCACAAGAAGCTGGGCCATACCCCGAACGCGCGCAATGGCGATGATCTCCCGGAGCATCCATGTGCCGCTGCCCTGGCCCTGTTGGGCGCCGGCGACAGCGGTCCATCCCAGAAACGCGAGCCGATTGGGCGGGCTCCAGGTCCAGACCAGTTGATACAGACCTGTGATACCGACGAGGCCAGGCCCCGCGCGCTCGGCGACGTAGCACTCACGCGGGACTATGTCTCGCTGTGCGCTGATCTCGAGCTCGTGGAGCCCGCGATCAAAGTAGGGCTCCAGTTCGAGCGATACCACCTCATCTCCGAGCCTCTCGCTATGGAATGCGTCGTTGATGAGCTCACGGACGTATGGCAGGTCGCCGCGCGTCATGCGGCGCAGGCGGTGATCGGCTGTCATCGTTGTTTGCTCCCTTCGGAGTGCGCCCATCCCGGTGGTCGGGTGGGTGCCGTTCGTGTGATCCCAAAATCTGGCGTTCGGGCAGCTATCGATAGGAAGTGTGCCATGCTGCCCGCGCGAATACACTATCACATCATTACCGGCCTGAGTCTCCGCAGCAATGTGTGCGGCGATCAGCGAGCCGCGCTCTGGGAGCTGACCCGTCGCATGACGCGGCATGATGGGCCGCACTGCGGCCCTGCCGGCTGCGGCAAGCCGTCGAGTGACAACACACCCGTCCCGCGGCCGACGCGCCGCGCGGACGAGATCGAACAAGGAGGGCGTGTCATCTGATGTCATACGGGAAGTTGCCATTCAAGCGCGAGAATCCGGGATGCGTGCTATTCGTTCTCGACCAATCAGGCTCCATGTCCGAGCCGTTCGGGCGTGTTCCGTCTGTGTCCAAGGCACAGGGCGTGGCAGACGCCGTCAACAGGCTGCTCCAGACCCTGTGCCTGCGATGCACGAAGTCTGACGGTGTTCGCCATTACTTCGACGTGGGTGTGCTTGTCTACGGTGTCGGTGATGACGTCGCGTCGGCTTTTCCACGGTCCTGGGCGAGGCATGATCTTGTGCCGATCCCCTTGATCAATGACCACCCGTTGCGGTTCGAGAAGCGGTCCTCTCCGGCGATCGGTGATATGCCCGCGCGGGATACGCTCCTTCCGGTCTGGATCGAGCCGCGTGCCGAACTTTTTACCCCTATGTGCGCCGCCCTCAGAAAGGCCGAGAACGTGGTGGGGGGTTGGATCAAGCAGCACAAGGATAGTTTCCCCCCGATCGTGCTCCATGTGACAGATGGCGAGTCTACGGACGGGGATCCGATCGGGCCTGCGCGCCGAATCACCGATATGGGCACCAGCGACGGCAACGTGCTGCTGTTTAACTGCCACATCTCCCATTCGAGCTCGGCTCCGATCGTCTTCGTTGCGGACCCGCCCGTGGTCGAGGATGAGCTGGCACCGATGCTCTTCGAGATGTCCAGCGTGCTGCCTGCAGGATTCGTCGCTGAGGCGCGCGCGTCCGGACACGATGTTCACGACGGCGCACGCGGTTTTGCTTTCAACGCCGATCTGGTCGAGCTTATCCAGTTCCTGGACATAGGCACGCGGGCGACCCGGCAGTTGAGGTGAAAGGCGTGGGGCTGTGCAATACATCCAATGCATAGCGCGCAAGCGCCCGGGGCTCCTGGTCTTCCTCATTGACCAGTCGAAGTCCATGGAAGAGCGCTATGGCGCGGACCCGGCCAGCCCATCAAAGGCGGCTGCGCTTGCGGACGTTCTGAACAAATGCTGCACAATGTAGTGACCCATTGCACCCAGACAACGGGCGAGTGCTACGACTACTTCCACGTGGCAGTGATCGGTTACGCGACAGATGACCAGGGCAACGCCATCGTGCGTTCTGCGTTGGGTGGCGCCCTTGCGGGCAAAGACCTGGTGGGCATAAGCGAGATCAGCGAGAATCCGTTGAGGGTGGATGAGCGCGAGAAAGAGGTCTATGACGGAGCCGGCGGTCTGACCAAGAGGATGGAGAAATTCCCCGTGTGGGTCGAGCCGGTTACCGAGCACGGCACTCCAATGTGCGCCGCTCTGACGCATGTCCACGGGCTTGTTGACGGCTGGGTCCGCCAGCATCCCGATTCGTATCCGCCCATCGTTTTTCACATTACCGACGGTGAATCCACAGATGGCGATCCGCTCGATGCAGGCCGGCAACTGCTCAGTCTCGGCACCAGCGACGGCAACGTGCTGCTGTTCAACATCCACATCTCCGGAAGCGAGGACGCGCCTCTGTTCCTGCCGGCGGCCGAGGATGAACTGGCGAGGATCAGCGACCAGGATCGCGTCTTGGCCGAACAACTGTTCGCGATCTCCTCGGAGCTGCCGGACTCGATGCGTGACAGGGCGGCTCAGGAAGGCATGACCGTTGCGCCGGGCGCACGGGGCTTCGCGTTCAACACGAGCCTGATTGCCTTGATTCGGTGCCTGCTAAACGAGAGTGACCATTGCATCCCTCGATTACGGTAGAGGGCCCTGCAGTCACACAACCACAACCAGTCGTTGACAGAAAGGACAGTCCAATGCCTTACACACAGCAGATAAGGCGAATTCGGCCCGGATGTATGGTGTTTCTCGTTGACCAGTCGAAGTCCATGGCCGAGCACTTTGGCCCTAATGCAACCGTCCCATCGAAGGCGGCTGCACTCGCGGACGTTCTGAACAAACTGCTGCACAATGTAGCGATTCGATGCACCCAGACAACGGGCGAGTGCTACGACTACTTCCACGTGGCAGTGATCGGTTACGCGACAGATGACCAGGGCAACGCCATCGTGCGTTCTGCGTTGGGTGGCGCCCTTGCGGGCAAAGACCTGGTGGGCATAAGCGAGATCAGCGAGAATCCGTTGAGGGTGGATGAGCGCGAGAAAGAGGTCTATGACGGAGCCGGCGGTCTGACCAAGAGGATGGAGAAATTCCCCGTGTGGGTCGAGCCGGTTACCGAGCACGGCACTCCAATGTGCGCCGCTCTGACGCATGTCCACGGGCTTGTTGACGGCTGGGTCCGCCAGCATCCCGATTCGTATCCGCCCATCGTTTTTCACATTACCGACGGTGAATCCACAGATGGCGATCCGCTCGATGCAGGCCGGCAACTGCTCAGTCTCGGCACCAGCGACGGCAACGTGCTGCTGTTCAACATCCACATCTCCGGAAGCGAGGACGCGCCTCTGTTCCTGCCGGCGGCCGAGGATGAACTGGCGAGGATCAGCGACCAGGATCGCGTCTTGGCCGAACAACTGTTCGCGATCTCCTCGGAGCTGCCGGACTCGATGCGTGACAGGGCGGCTCAGGAAGGCATGACCGTTGCGCCGGGCGCACGGGGCTTCGCGTTCAACACGAGCCTGATTGCCTTGATTCGGCTGCTGGACGTCGGGTCGCAAGTAGCCCTGAAGTAGGGTCGGCGGGATCGGACGGCATTGTGAAGGGTTGGTGATAGCCTGCCGGCCGATGCCTCGGCGCACGACTGCAGTCGTCGTGCGCCGAGGGCGCATGTCACACCACTGAGACGCGTTGGGAGTGCGGGGGGACTCATGGCCTTCAGGGTTAAGAGCTTTCTAAGACCCAAGCAGGGCGAGGCGTCGGAGTCGTGCGCCGATGCTCTGGCATTCAGTCTGATCTCCAGGTCGGCGAACACGACTGCCGCAGGCGATCAGTTCGGGCCGGCCGAGGCCGGCAGACGCTACGGGCGGTTCGCCGTTGCCGACGGGGTCTCCGAGGCGCTCCTATCCGGAGAGTGGGCGAGGGAGCTTTGCGGGGCATTTGTCGAGGCCGGTCCGCGCGATCTGAATGATGACGAGTTCGCGGTCTGGGTCCAGCCTCACTGCAGCGCATTCGATGCCAGGCTGAGAGCATGGGCCGATGCCAGGTACGCTCAGGACAAGAAGTACTGGGCGCTGCCGAACAAGGCGTACGACGAGGGCAGCCAGGCCACCTTCCTGGGTCTGCGCGTCAGTGAGCCCGATACCGATGGCGCGGGGACGTGGCGCGCCATCTCGGTGGGCGATTGCTGCCTCTCATGGTGGACGGACTCCGGCATGCGTGAAGCATGGCCGACCGATGACCCGGACGAGTTCGATCTTACGCCAGGCATCGTCGGAACTCGGGGCATTGGACGCGGTACAGTACAGACGATCGAGGGCTTGTGGCAGAAGACGGACATGGCCGTGCTGACATCCGATGCGATGTCGGTGTGGCTGCTCAGACATCAAGGCGCCGGCATACGCTCCTGGCGTGATTGGGACGACAGCGAGTTCGACGCATGGCTTGCTCAGGAGCGAGACGCCAAGCGCATTCGCGATGACGACTGCGCCATCTTGTTTGTCTGGTGGGAGGACGAGTCGGCCGAGACCGGCGATCCCTCGCACAATGGGATGGGCGAGTGCGCGGTAGATACAGATGAAGAGCAGACTGAGCCCCCCGATCCCTCGCAGAAAGCGTCGGACGGGTGCGCGGCAGATGCCGCTACCCCCATGGATGATTCAGAGGCAATGGAGCCACCGCCGCAGCCTCCTGCACAGCGGCGCGGGGCTATGGCCGCGCTGCGGCGGATTGTTCACGCAGCCCTATCATGGCGAGTGGTTGTCATCATCGAACGGAACCGCTAGGATACGCACATGCCGTGGCCGTCGCTGGATGAGTACTTTGCAACGCTGCAGAACCCGGATCTCTGCTTTGCCGACCCTCGGCTGACGGGCGGGACGGTACAGCCGAACACGATGGGGCTGCCGCTCATTGTCTGCGGGCAGTTCGCCGGAGTGTGCCGTGTTGACTGTGGTTCCGGAGGTGTCTGGGCTGTGCGCTTCTTTCAGAGCAACCGCGCAGGAATCCGGGATCGCTACCAGGCGATTTCGGCGCATCTCCGCGCTCACAAGTCGCCGATCTTCGCGACGTTCGAGTTCGTTGACGACGGGATAATGGTCAACGGTGCCTGGTATCCGATCGTGTTGATGGAGTGGGTGGCCGGCGAATCGCTGCTGGAGCACATCGCGGGTCTGGTGAAACGGCGCGATACGCAGGGGTTGCGCGATCTGGCCGAGCGCTGGGTGACATTGCTGCAGGATCTCGAAGCGCTCGAGGTCGCTCACGGCGACCTGCAGCACGGCAACATCAGGGTTCAGTCCGACGGCAGGCTGCGCCTGATTGACTACGACGGGATGTGGGTCCCCGCGCTCAAAGGCCAGCAGAGCCTCGAACTCGGATTGGCGGACTACCAGCATCCGGGGAGGTCCGGGGCTGACTATGGCCCCCATCTCGACAGATTCTCAGGCCTTACGATACTGGTGGCGTTGCTCGCGCTGGCGCAAGACATTGACCTGTGGCCCAAGGACCCTGACGTTGAGTACATCCTGTTTCGTTCCGCAGACTACAAAGCGCCAGCCCGTTCTTCGGTGTTCAAACGCGTGGCGAAACTGACCGGCAAGGATCCTGACCTCGCCAGCTATCTTGCCACGCTCATTCGATGGTGCGGAGCGCCCTACTCCCCGTGTGCCGATTGGCTGCCGCGCAAGGACCCCTATGGCGATGCTTTGAGCAGCGTGCAATCCATGATCTCAGCCGGCAAGTGGGCGGACGCCCAGAGCGAATGGACGGCCACGCTGGCCGGTTGGACCCCGACGCAGGAACATCGGAAACTCTACGCCGACATCAAGGATGCGCTCGAACAGAGGCAGAGTCAGCTCACGGCGATGACGCAGGTGGAATCCCTGTTGCAGCAGCGGAAATGGGACGACGCTGTCAGGATCTGGCGAGACAACAGCCTCAGTACGTTGCCGGAAGCGAGTCGGTTGGTGCCTGGAGTCAAGAAGGCAGAGGCGGAGGTGCAGAGACGCATCGCGCAGCAGGATGCGCTCACCAGGTTCCACGATGCCATCCGGGACGGTCGGGACGAAGACGCCCTTGATACGTGGAACAAGGGACAACTTCAGACTTACCCTCCAGCGAAGGCCTATGAAAGCGCCCGCGATGCTGCGCAGAAACGCGTTGCGACACGTCGGCGACACCGCATAGCGCTTAACCAGTTCCTGAGCCAGGCATATGCAGGGGAGGATGCCGAGGCCGTGGCCACGTGGAGGAACGGCGATCTGGACAACTGCGTAGAGGCCGGGAAGCACGCGGATATGTACAAACGCTTATTGGCCAAAGTCGCCCTCCGGCATTACCGGTCGCTGGCAGGGTCAGATGGCCGAGAGCAGGAGACCGTTGAGTTCTGGGAGCATGCGTCCGAGTCGTTTCTCAAGCATGCTACCAAAAAGGACCGGCAGCTCTACATTGCAGCAAAGCGCATAACAGAATGGCGTGCAAGTCTGCAGAGGTTTCTGGCAGCCTTCGGGCAGCGGCGGTGGCGTGATGCCATGGATGCTTGGGACAGCGCCGATCTGGGGTCGTTCAGTGAGGCGCAGGGCCATCGGGATAAGTACCGGACCGCACGCGGCCATCTGGCGCTGAACCATTTCCTCCAGACCTACTACAATGGCGAAACGGCCGAGGCGATGGCCATATGGGAGAAAGCCGATCTCGGATCCTTTCCCGACGCCGACCCGCACAAGCCGAAGTATGAGCACGCCAAGCAAGAGGCCTGACCCCCCCATGCCGTGGCCGTCGCTGGATGAGTACTTTGCAACGCTGCAGAACCCGGATCTCTGCTTTGCCGACCCTCGGCTGACGGGCGGGACGGTACAGCCGAACACGATGGGGCTGCCGCTCATTGTCTGCGGGCAGTTCGCCGGAGTGTGCCGTGTTGACTGTGGTTCCGGAGGTGTCTGGGCTGTGCGCTTCTTTCAGAGCAACCGCGCAGGAATCCGGGATCGCTACCAGGCGATTTCGGCGCATCTCCGCGCTCACAAGTCGCCGATCTTCGCGACGTTCGAGTTCGTTGACGACGGGATAATGGTCAACGGTGCCTGGTATCCGATCGTGTTGATGGAGTGGGTGGCCGGCGAATCGCTGCTGGAGCACATCGCGGGTCTGGTGAAACGGCGCGATACGCAGGGGTTGCGCGATCTGGCCGAGCGCTGGGTGACATTGCTGCAGGATCTCGAAGCGCTCGAGGTCGCTCACGGCGACCTGCAGCACGGCAACATCAGGGTTCAGTCCGACGGCAGGCTGCGCCTGATTGACTACGACGGGATGTGGGTCCCCGCGCTCAAAGGCCAGCAGAGCCTCGAACTCGGATTGGCGGACTACCAGCATCCGGGGCGATGTGCCGACCACTTTGGTCCTACTTTGGACCGTTTCTCAGGCGCGGTCGTGTGCACTGCCTTGCTTGCCCTGTGCGAGCGTCCGGATCTCTGGCGGCAACACGGATCGCCGGACACCCTGTTGTTTGGTGCCCGCGACTTTGCGCAGCCCAACACTTCAGCTTTGATTATGGAGATGAGCCAGTCATCCGGCGACTCCGTGCGGCAAGCTGTTGACTTGCTGAAGACAGCTCTCATCCGCGATCCGCTGGACGGTCCTGCCCCCGGAGATTTGCTGCGTCTGCTGATGATACAGCCGCGCCGCTCCAGCCCGCCGCAGACACGGTGCTTGCGCGCATTGCCGGGCGAGATCGGCCTGATGTTGGGTGACCACTACGTGCCGGTATTCGGTACAACATCGCCGTTGCCCTGGACGGATAAGGCTGCCGGCCGCCGGACGCCCCTGCTTGAGTGGCGTTGTCCCCTGCATGCACGCGACTCGAAGAACGGCGCGTGGATCGTGACGCCGGTTGTCACAGTCCCGGGCTCGGAGAAGGGACGAGAGTTGGCTCCGGTGATCGTCACGACGGCCAACCATGACCGGTCGCCGCAGGTGAGAGTCAGTCTCGATTGTTACGGCAAGCTGACCGTAAGCGTTGAAGGGCATACCGTGGGGAGGCGCGAATACTGGCCCTGGCGTTCCTAATGACGGCCCGATGTCGCCTGATTACGAGGGGGTTGGTTGTGAGGTCCATTGGCTTAGCGGCAGTTGTCGGATTACTGGCAGTGTTGAGCGCGCCGTCGGCCTCCGGAATGCCGCGACATATCATCATTCTGTGCGATCAAAGCGGCTCGATGGACGACCGCGCCTATGGAGCCATTGACACCCGTGCAGAGCGTGTGAAGGTCTATCGTGACGATGTCCTCGGAGTGCTTCAACGGGCTGGTCCGTTCTCGCCGCTCTATCGTCCGACTACCGATACAGTCAGCATCAGACTCTTCACTGTTGTGAAGGGTGGTTCGCTCAGGAATAACTATGCGCGAATGTGGAAAACATTCGACGCAAACCGTCCGTTGACATCGAACGACCTCAACAGACTGGCAGAGGTTCCCTACTACAGGAGCGTGGATAACTACTCTCTGGTGTACTGCGCCAAGGAACTGGGACTTGCCGTGTCAGGCATTTCGGACGGCCTGTTCGGCGAGACCTTTGTGATCCTCATCACCGATGGCCAGCCCACCGATGATCGCAACGAACTCGCGAGTGTCGCCCACTGTGTCGCGGGTGAGAAGTGGGCAACCAGGGTTCGGAACACCTTCGCTGAGCGGTTCAATTTCAAGTGCATTTGTACGGTTCGGTCGGCTGGCCGCGTGTCTCTGTGCGTGTATCAGGTCCTTCCCATTCAGCCTCCCGGTCCCCTCCGCGCCGAGCCCATGCAGTTGGTGCGAAGCGCCGTAGGCGGCCGTATGGGCACCCTTCGTCTGCCGGAAGCCCCACAGCAAGATGGCTACAAACTCGTATCCAGGGAGTGGCGTCTGGAGGCTGCAGATACCGGTGAAGCGCTCGTATCGGGTGTCGTTCAGAGCACCGATGCCGCCGAAGTCCCTGTTGCGCTGGCGGCGGATCAGGCCGGCCGGCTGACCCTGAAGCCTCATCGCGTGCGCCTGACCTATCGGTACCGTGTAACAGACGGCTACTACAACTGCCTGGTGTGGGATTTGTCGGAGACCGCGGACGCAACGCTCTCCGTGGTGCGTATCTGGGGTCTTGTGCCGGTTCCGTTTGTCATCGTGAGTGAGCGCGTCACCTGGTGGTTGGCAAACAGCATCTTTACGTTGGCGGCGCTTTCCCTGCTTGTGTGGCTGGGATACAGAACGCTCGTCATGCCGCCGGCACCCAAGCTCGTGGGGAAGGTCATCAATACAACGCAGGCTGTCGTGTCGCGTCAGTTCGGTATCTCGCCGAACCCAGCCTTCGTCCTCGTTGCCGACCTCGTCATCACCGATCAGGCCACGCCGCGCCCGTTCGGCGGATCCCGATCCGCCTCCGTTCAAGTCGAACTCGACGGGGATCAGTACGGCCGCCTGATCGTACCCGAAGGACACGTCTTCTCCTTCGCAGCTGAACTCGTTCAGAAGACCCATCTGAAGCGAACTTGCGAACAGGACGTGACGGGGCGGGACACAATCCCGATCTACCTCCACGTCGCCGGCATAGAAGATGCTGAGTTTCAGACGCCCACCACCGTCAACCTAAGCGCCCAACTCAAGTGCCATGTCGGCAACAGTGGCGCCGTCCAGTACCACACCGTCTCAGTACAAGTCGCCATCGAGCCTGCAGAGCCGTGTCTTGACTGCAAGGTGGAACCGAATCCGTGCACGATCGAACATAGGACGCCGGAGGCCGTTCACTGCGCATACCTGACGGTCTGGAACCGCGGCCCCAGACGATCGGATGGCAGTACCCCTGTGTTTTGTGTAAAGCCCCTCAATGCCGTCCTGCGGGCGGTCCCATGCACGCAAGCCGGGATGGTTGATCACCAGCAGAGCCCGTTTGTACTGACCATCGGCGGTGAGCGTCCTGGTACGGACCTGAACATTGAGAACTTAAGCCCCACAAGCACCAATGGCGGCACGGATGCCGTTGACGGGCGCGTCACCTGCGAGTTGATGCTCGATTGCTCCGTCTTTCCCAACCCGGGCGCCCCAACACAGGTACCCTACCGATTGGTTCATCGGCGTGGCCAGGACTGGGTACCGGTCTCTGCGCACAGCCTGCCGGCCGGACCGCTCTCCGTCACGGTCATGCCGGACGGTCGCCGCGCGCAGCCGGGCGATCTTCGGTTGCGCAGTCCGGCAGCCGCTCCCGACGCCCCGTGCCTGACCGCTCGGTGGGCGCGGAGCCCCGACGACCTGACAAGCGATCTGGCAGTGCGCGTGCGGGACGTGCGCGTGCCTGAACCCGGCGTCGCATCTCAGACACTCGCCATCTTCACGCTCTCCAACACCGCCAAAGTCAACGATGGTGAGGTGTCCTTCGCCGTCAGCGAGTTGGATGTGACATGGACCAATGGGACAGCTCCGACGCTGAAGGCCGGCCGGACCCTCTTCCGGATGAACGGCCTAACCCTGGCGCCGGGAGACCCAGGCGTCAAAGTAAAGAACGGTGACAACCCCACAGAGATCGCTCTTGAACTGAACTCGGCCGGTATCGGGACGTTCGCGGCCGATGAAGCAACGTACGAGATCACCATGCGACTGCAGGCCGATGCCGTACAGGATGGAGCCGGCGAACAGTGGCTCTCGACGCCGATCAAGCTCCGCGGACGGATCCACGCATACAAAGGTGACAACTGGCTCGGTCTGGATGTCGGCACGTCCACCATCGTCGCCGCATTCGGCGATTCGCTGCCAATGGGACAGCCCCCATTGCTCCCGATAGGATCCGAGTGGTCGCGACTGTATCCGAATGCTGTGCTCGGGGAGACCGATCACTTCTTGCCGTCCACATTGCTGCTGCAACAGGGCAAGAGCGTCACGGCTGATGATTTCGTCATGCTGTCGCCGCCCGTGCAACTGTTGGCGGATTATCCGCAACACGTTGTGCCCTATCTCAAGCGTGTGATCGGGTTCGAAAGGGTCCCGATCAGCGACACCTTCACGTACGTGGATGCATCCGGCAGGCAGGTCACGGGCAGGCCGCCGATGCACGACGTGCTGGCGGCTCTCTACAAGACACTTGTCGGCACGTGCGTAAAGCGCCTCGTGAATGAGGAGATCCGGCAAATGGTTGTGGCTGTGCCGAACACGCTGACCCCGTCGCAGCGCGGCAGGCTGCGCGAGGCCATTGCGTCGGTCATGCCTTCCGGCTGCCGAATCGAGTTCCTGAGCGAGCCTGTGGCTGTCGCCTGCTACTACCTGGCGAACTGGTTGCCTCTGCATGGCGCACAGGGCGAACCGCCGGATCAGGAGACTATCCTGATCTATGACATGGGAGCCGGCACTCTGGATGTCACGCTCCTTCGGGCCGAGAGGGTCTCTGTCTCCGATATCATTGATTCCGACGGAGGCGAGTGGGTCAACCTCGACACGTTCGGCTTACCAGGTCAGGCTGAGCGCCGCTGGAAGCTCACCGTACTGGCGCAGTCAGGCAGATTCAGCGCGGGGAACAACCTGGACTATGCATTCGCCGGTCTCATACAGTCCAGCATTCAGCACGATATCGCGACCACGGTCAGAAATCTTGGGCAACGCGTGCGCGTGCTTGCCGATCTGCTGGACACGCGTGGTCAGATCACGAACTCACAGGTTCTCAACCGGCGACTGTCTCTCAGGGACAACGCCCGGCACGCTAAGCACAGCTATGCGGACGATCCCACAATCTCCCCCCAAGTTCAGATCGCGGGGGCATACGGCAATGACCTGGCCTCGAACAGCCAGTCTCCCGTGAAACTCACTTCCGACGATATCAACGCATCTGACGCGATCGCCGAGTTTCTGCGCAGCAACACATCCTCTCTCTTCGACGACCTCTTCGCGTGTTTGGGACACGAGCGGGGCACGATCGTCATCAACACCGTAATCCTGAGCGGTCGGGCAGTTCAGTTTCCCGGATTGAGGCAGGATGTCGAGATATCCATCACAGAGTGGGCCGCCGTCGAACGCGCTCCCGAGTACATCACCTTGAAGGGGGAGTCCCTGAAGTCCTCCGTGGCCCTCGGTTGTCTGGCCTATGCAACCGCGTATCGGGGACGACGGATGGAGATAGAGTCTCCGATCACTTCAGCGCGATACGGCTTCATGACGCAGGAACACGGGTGCTGGCAGTATCAAGAGGTGTTGTCGGCGGTGAACGCTCAGATGAATGTTGGCGCTGGCGGCCAATACTTGACAAACACGACGACTGTCCACGTCGGCAACAGCCCGTTTCTGATCCTGGTTCAGACATTCGCCGCGGATCCGGTCGCCGACTGGTCGGAACGAGGGCAGTCACTCACGATGCCGATCCATCGCTTCAACAGCCAGGCGTTTGCCAATGCACAGAACCTGCAGGTCACCATCACGATAGCGGAAGAGGACGTAACGCTGAACATCGGCGGCAACATGTACACAGGGCTCAAGCTTCAGAACGATGACCTTAATCAGGTGCCGGGCTACAGAGAGGGGCGCTGGCCGTTGTGCTGACATCGGTTAGTCGTCGCGCCTTGCGGATGAGGGTCAGCCCAGACCGTCTCGGCGGTCGTCTGGGGGAGGCATCGCCATGTCCAGAATAACGCAATCTGTAGGCAAGCGTGAGCGCGACAGAGAGCGCCCGGCGGCGGATCGCATGCGCGTCCCCCCGCTCTCATTGCTCCTCGCGGCCGCCGCGCTTGTATGCACCGCCGTGGCACTGCGGCTGCCCGATGCAGCGAGGTTCCCATGGATCATCTGGGTATCTGCCGCGTCCCCCCTGATTGCCCTGTGTGCCGCATCCGCACGGCAGCGGGGCCGCAGCTCCAGCGGACCGCCCGACGCGCTCGATGCAACCAGTCAGGCGCTGGGGGAGGCGATACGGAACCTCTGGGCCAGTCCGCCAGTGCGGATATCCGACGTAAGCCAACAGGTGGCTCATCGCGCACAGGATGTCAGGGTGGCCGCGGGCCTTGTCCGAAACCGAGCCGTAGAAATGCTGCAAGAAGCCGGCGGCAGCGGGCAGCCCAACATTAAGAACGCCAACGCTCTTGAGGTACTCAATAAGGCGCTGCCCATCGTCAAGAAGGCCAACGGTGATCGCCAACGGCTAAACGCGCAGAAGAACGGCGTCGTCAATGCCGTGGCCTACCTTCGAGCCGCCTATGGCAGTCCGGGCGCCAAGCAGCCGGTACCTGGCCTCGATGCGGCGACGGACGAGATCAACAGGGTCAAGCGTGGGCTTGATGAAGCTCACCAGAAACTGGAGATCGCACTTAGTGCGAGGTCGTCTGTGCTCGGGAACCCGGCGCTCAGCCGGTTCGTACGGGGCGGACCCGCCGTCACGGTGGCATCGGACCTGGAGTCCCGCGTCCGCGCAGTCTGCGACTTTGTCCGTGATATGGCACAGGCGTTCGGCCGCGCAATGAAGGAAGCCGAACAGGATCGGGCGCTGCTGGACGAGGTCGTCACGATGGTGATCCCCGGGACCCCGACGACGAGCCCATCCTCCAACATCACGGCCCGGGTGTCCAGCGCAAAGAATGCCATCGCCAGCTCACGGCTCCTGTGCGCGGGGCAGCCGCTGCTGAAAGACGCACTCGCCTGCACCGACGCCATCATCGCAGCAGTGAATGAGATCGGAGACAAGGCGCTCCCCTACGACCTCAACGATATTGGCACGGACTCTCTCGTTGCGGGCACGAACTGTGATGAAGCCTTCCTGATTGCTCTCGGCTTGCAGCGCACCGACCTCAGCAACGACGATCAGGTCCGCCGGCAACTGCACTCATGGATACTCGGGCGCTGGCCGCAGCTATCGAGGTTGCTCGTGATGTGGTCGTACATCAAGACGCGGGACATCCTGGACTTGGTCCCAACAGATGAGCTCGGCATGGTCTCCGCGGCGGAGGTCCTCCATTGGGCGGTGTTCAGGCTGTGCCGATCCGCCGGCATCGAACCTGCGGAGATCGTGCCCCTGCGCACGATGCTGGATTGGGATCAGCATGATCAGCGACCGAGGCTGATGCTGGAGAAAGATCAAACGATCAGAGCAGCCATGAGGCAGCGCAACGAACAGGCGCCGTTACAAGCTGGACTCGTCCTTGAGGTCATCGAGTGGGGCTACAGGGACAACGGCGGGTTGACAAAGTCAGCCGTGGTGATCCATGACAGTCGGTCTGAACTCTGACCGCCTGCTCGTCGTCGTCTGTGTTTGATACGGAGTAGATAGGGAGACGGTATGTGCGCACCTATCGGCATTCACGCAACACCGCGGCACGGACGCATCGCAGCATTCGGTTGCCGGCTGTGGGATGTCTCCGGTTCGAGCCTGCCGGCGGCTCCGCCGTCTGCATTCGACCGGGTCTCATGTGCCCGATCAGCAACTGCGACGCGCGCGCCGCTCCCCATCACGGGACAATCGCATTTCGTGTGCGGCTTCCGTCTCGGCTCGTTCGGATGCTCCTCTATCGGCAGCTTGAGCTGGAACTGGGCGGCCCGGACTCGCATCTCGTCGCGTGGGACGCGCCGTGCGATCCCTCTGCGCCATCAGTGTGCCGACCGACTCTGCGCGACCGCAGCGTCGCCGCCAGTTGGGCAACGATCGCGAGACGCACAACCTGCATTGAGGTTCAGATACGGTCTGGAGGGCGCAGCGCCATGGTCAGGATAACCACGCCGGCGGGTTCAACTGCAGCTCCCATTGCCCGGAACTACGAGTGGTTTGTTTCGCTCGACCTCGGCTCCGATTCGATGGCTGCATGGTTCCTGAAAACGAGCGACCCCCGCGACGAAGGCCCCATCAATCTGCAGGAACATGCCCGGGTGATCAAGGGCGGCGATGTGGCCTACACGGAGTACGCTCCGCGCCTCCGCACGCGCATCAGACTGCGCAACGGGGTCGCGCCGCCGGGTCCTCTTGATGAAAGCCATGCAGATCTCGAGCTGGTGTCCTGGAATGGCAACCGTGCAGTTCAAGGGGCCGGCTGCCGCAACTGTCTGTTCGATCTCTTCGACGATCGCGATCCGGCCGGCAACAAGACGGACCCCATGCATCTCCCAAACCCGAAGATAGCCTTCCAGTATGGGGCTGACGGCGTCATGCCCACGGCACAATCCAACGGTGTCGGCCCAGTGGAATGTCCGGCGCTGGTCGCGATGCAGCACCTGATCACGCTGGTCACGCGAAATCTTGTGCTTCAGTCGTCGGTTCTGCGCGACGCTGATCGTAACTCCATACACCTCACGATCAGCATGCCGACGACCTACAGCCCCGAACACGTTCAGCTCATCCGGGACTTCGTGCAGCGGCATGTGTCGCCTGTCACGGTTGAGGTCATCCGCGAATCGCATGCCGTCGCCTACCACTTCATTGCAGGCCACGAACCGCGAACGAACCGCAGCGAGGGTTATGCCGGTACGTCCGCATGCTTCGCCGACATTGACAGCGCCCTCGGACCGGCCAACGGCGACCCGACGCGCATCGTGGTTGTTGACGTGGGGCGCGGCACAACGGACCTGAGCGTGCTGGAATGGAGCGTTGATGCAACTGGCTGCCGGGTTTGCCGAACCCTGGCCCAAACGGGCAGGGCCTCCGGAGGCAACGCGTTGACGTCCATCCTCGCCGCGTATTTCGAGGCCAGAGTGCAGACCGTGCGCACGTCTCGCCCCGATCTGTTCGATAACGACAACGGGTTCAGCTTCCTGACGGTCCCAACAGGAGCAGTCCCGACCGACAGCCAGTGTCGTGCCGTGGATGCTCTTGCAGCCTACATCGAGGAGGTCAAGCGGAGCCTGGACGAGGAACTGAGACTTGACGGCAAACCGGGCGGACTGCCGACGGCTCGACAGCGCGACCTGGCCGGCAGAGTGGCATCGTTCATTGTCAGCTTCGACACCATCTACAGAAACGTAAGCGGTGCGACTGGGCCGGTTCCGGATCCCGATGAGGCCAAGGAGGTGCTCTGCCGCGCGCTTCAGCTTCCGGTTGGCGTCCCGCTCGATTCCATTCCGGACGCCGGAGCCCTGGCAATCCGCAATCTCTGGCGCCGCGTCTTCTCCGGGTTGAGGTTGCAGCGGCAGCCCAGGGCTCCCGACCCGGATGAGCTCACGCCGGAGGAGAAGGCAGACCGGGCGTTGCCCCTGCGTGACACCTGTGAGCTGATCCGCCAGTACGTGGAGACGAATGTCCGGATGCAGTTCGAAAACACCGAGGCGCAGATCGAGCAGACCACGGGGGAGCGCGATATCTTCCGCGGACGCTGCGCTCTGATCGTCGCCGGCCAGGCCGCTCAGTTCGCACCGCTTCGCGAAGCGATCCTCCACTTCTGCTGCAGACGCGGCCTGAACAAGAGGTGCATCCGTTTCCTCAGCGGGGCGGATGCCAAACTCGCATGTGCTGCCGGAGCCATTGCGGCCATGACGACCCCACATGAGCTGGACAAACCGTGGTTCATCCACGGCACATATGGGATCACGCCTCCGCCGGGTATCGGCGGTGACTTCGTGCGCATCTCCACAGAGGAACTGAATGGCGATGGCCACACGACCATCGTGGCCGTTCCGGCCCGTGACTACGTCCACCTGATGTATACGCCGCTTCACATATCGGCAGGGGCCCCTCCGCCCGACCGTGACGACGACACCGTCGTGTTCTGCGCCGACCTGCCCGTACCGACACAATCGTACACGATCGTGTATGACACCGCGCAGATGGTGCTGGTCGTTACGAGCGACAACGGCACGACCAAGCATGTTCGCTTGGCCACCCTGGGACAGGAGCGCGCGCTCGACATCTGGGATAAGGTGTGGCCCGAACGCTTGAGGTCGGTGTAGTGAGCACAGAAAAGGAGCAGGACCCATGAGAGTCACAACAGCGCTTGCTCTGTTCGTTGCGCTGTGGGCGTCCGCGCCGCTGCGCGCCCGTGCCGAGGAGCCGCCCGTGCTCTACGTGTTTCCGGATCGCGACACCAATCCCACGAGCGCGGTGCTCGTTGTGCGTCGCGACGATACGTTTGTGGCCGCCGAAAGGGTTGATGCTTCCAGCAAGTGGCAGATCTCGAAGAACTTCTGGAACGCCGTGGTCCAAGCGGCGCAACAATCACACAACGGCGCTACCGCAGAAGCGCTACGTACCGACCTCAAGCTCAAGGATACACAAGAACGTGTCTCGGTTAGGAGCCTTGTCCAGCCCGAGTCGGGGCAGGAGGTGAATGCCAAGTTGATCACCGTTAGGCGCCTCCTTTTACCCGCTGGTGTCGCAGGCTCTGAATCAGGTGCCCTCGTCAAGAATACGGCCAACACCCCAGACACCACTACCAAGTCAGAACCGCCGTCGAGCACTCCCTGCGTCTTCTGGGGCTTGATCGCCTGTGCCTTCGTTCTGAGCGTCGCCGCGGGATACGTGTTCGTGCAAGACCGCCATGAGCGCGACGCGACGCCCCCCGAACACACCGACATGACAGGCCAAGCCCCGCAGGTTCCTGGCACCGGCCCATCCAGTACTGTGCCGCCTCCCGATCCAGAGCAACCGCCTGCGAAGTCCCAGAACGGTGACCTCAACGAGACTCCTGTTGCCGCAGCCGCCATCGAGCCGGATCGTCCGGCGTCTGACGCCGTCAAGGCGATTCTCGAGCTCGGCATGACGCTTCGTTCGGCCGAGGCCTTACAGATGTCCAGGTGGGGCGGGCAGGCGAGCAACATCGCTCTGCTGGGCATGTGTCTCGAGTGCGCCGTCACCGGTGCCGCGTGGCATGCCGCTCGGGGCAACCTGTCCAATGCGCGTACGTTGTTGGCGGTCGTCGAGACAGTTGCAACCCAACTGAACTGGGGCGCAGTTTCCAAGCAGTACAACGAGATCACAAGAATGTGTCCGGAGGACGCGGGCGCAGGCGCGCAAGATGCTAGGAGCGACATCAAGGACCTCTTCGACAAGTTACTTAAGGAACTGGAAGATACGCGACAGGTAAAGCTCAAGCCCTATCGGTTTTGCTCTGATGCCGACCACATCGGGATCGTGTAGCTGCGCGCTATGAGGAATCTCCCCGTTCTTCGTATCATCCTCTTCGCCGGGCTGATCATCGGGGTAACCGTCCTCGAGCTGTTGCTCGGCCTGAAGGCGCTGGGGTGGTGTCTGTTTCTCCTGCTCGCGGCGACGGTCCTCGTTGCCGGAGTCTATCCGCTAGTGCCGCCCAGCGATCAGCGCCGCCTGCTTATGATCTATAGCGGTGTTGGCTGGGCGGTCCTGACGCTCATGAGCGCGGCCTACATGAGTCCGATCGGGCCGTGGCGCATTCGGGAGCGCGACCGTGTTCGCATTCAGCACACCGGTTACTTCGTTTCGTCAGCGCGTTCCGGCGAGGCCAAGGTCAGCTTCCGCGGCATACCCTCAACGGACACAGCCGGCGCCAACCGTCCCGCCGACGCACACACCCAGTGGATCGGTTTCCGTGACGCCGTGCTCTTCGATGACGAGCATATAACGCTCACGTCGAGGTGTGACGGCGGCAAGGTCCTATCGTGGCATGCGCAGGCGTTCATGAATCGAACGCCGTTGCGCGTCGGCGATGAGTGTCGCAACATCCCGCCCGAGCGCCAACTGACATCCCAGCGCGCTCTGCGCATCCAATGGGTTACAGAGGGGGTTCGCAGGTATCTTGCGGTCTCGTGGCCCGGTCCCGATTCCCGAGCCCTGATATATGATCAGGGGACGCTGACCCCTGAGGCTGCTTCGGAACTGCAGGGCGGCGTTGAGATCGCAAGACGGGGGCTGCGAGACGGGCAATCGCTGGCGGTTATGCTGCAGGATGCATGGCCGGACATAACGCGGAACCGACACGATGTCCCGTATCCTGGTGCGACGTCCGATCCTTCGTTCGCGGATTTCCTTCGCCGTATCACGCTGGTGCGACTGCGCCGCGACGATCAAAGCTCCGCCATCGGCATACTGGGCCCCGGCATCAAGTATCCGAACACCGTCGAGGCTGTCTTCATCGGAGATCGGCCGGCGGCAGAGCAGTCTCGCGAGATAGCGTTCGACATCGCTCCGGGCAAGGACGGGGGACGTCTCGTGCAATGCGGGCTCGGCCAGAGCAACCTGCTGCGCCTTGAGCTGCCGGCCCGTGTTGAACGCGATCCGGTCTACGGCGATATCCTCCGCATTCGGCGGCGCGAGCGCCGCGTCTGGCCGCTTCCTCCCACCGACAAGCCCTTTCTGATCGCATCCAGCCCGAATATGCTGTTCGCCGACGGGTACCTTGTAGACACCGGCAATCCGTCTCGCCCTTTCTTGGTGCGTGGTCGGATCACCGACGGCTACCGCACCATGCTCGTTGCCGATTCCGCCCCGGTCGGGAGGTCAGGGTCTGCCCGATCCGCGACGCCGTGGCGCGCGGCACCGCTCGGCCAAGACATGCTGATCGGCGACCACGCTCAAGGGATATCGCTGCGTGCCGCAACGACCGATTCGGCTGTCAAGTGGAACGTTGCCGCTCTGGTTCTGACAGTGATCTTCGCCTGCGCCGTCTGGCTGATCTGGTCCAGGATGCCCAAGCCGGGCAACCTGGGGCTGGCTGCCTGCATCGCATGGACAATGGCGGCATCCATACTGACCGTGCGCCTGATCATTGCCTACAGGCTCGCGGTCCTGCCGCCCGATGACGCTGATGCTCGCCAGGTGGCCGTCGTATTTGCGTCGCCCCTGATGATCAGCATATGGGCTCTCGTGGGCGTACCGCTCGCCATGATGCTTGGATTCGCGATCGGATCGAGGGGAGTGTCTGGGAGCCGATCGCGGATCATGATCCCACGTTGGGCGGCCAGAACGCTCGGAGTGTTGCGCGGCGCTGTACATCATCCCCGGCGGCGGCCACCGCGGCAAGCCCGTCGCCGGACGCCGCCGCTCCTTGGTCGTATGCGCTCGAGCATCCTGAAATACTGGCAACAAGGCGCATATCTGCTTCCCTTGCTCGTCGTCATCTCCGGCTATACGGTCACGCGCCCCAACGTCACGACGAAGATGCTGGGCGTCTCGGCTCTCGCAGCGCTTGCCGCAGCAGGTCCAGAGATCCTGAATCCCCTCGGCAAGCGCTTAAGAGCGTGGACGACGACCTCGTACGCCGCGTGGATACTGCTGTGCTACGGACTATGGCTGCCGCGAGATCCCGGCTCGATCGTCCAGTTGTTCCCGATTTCCGCCGCGCTCCTGTCGCTCAGGGCGTTCCGTAGCATTACCTCCAGCAACCCGCGCTGTCCCAAGGGTCTCCTGATGGGGGGGGCGGGATTGCTTACGGTGATGCTGTTCATTGGGCTGCGGTATGCAGCGGGCACCCTGCCCATACCCTTCCTCCAACGAGTCCTGTCCCCCGCCGGGGATACCGCCGCACTGCGCTTCGTCACGCTCGGTTCCCGCGTGGCCGAAGCCGAGGGCGACGCATCCGGGCATGCCCTGAGGATGCCGAGCGTGCTTCGGCATTCGAAACAATCGTGGCACATGATGTTGAACATCGCCGAGGCCCGCTACGCGCCGCGGGGATACGGCGGCGCGCGTGTGGCGCGAGGAGCCATGACTTACGGCACCTCAACGAGCGATCTGGTGTTCAGCACATGGCTCGCGGTCGAGCATGGCGCCGCCTCGGCCTGTCTGGTGCTTGCCCTTTACGCCATGGTCGGAGCCGGCCTCCTGCTGGCCGTCAACGCCATTCATGAGGAGCACAGTAATCCGGAGCTGTACACCGCGCCGATTCTCGCCATTGCGCTGTACGTTGTGCTCAACACACTGTATATGGCTGCGGCCAATGTCAACCTCGTTCCCTTTACGGGGCAGGACATCCCTCTGCTGGGACTCAGGAGCCACGCCGACTGGATCACCTGCGCCATGCTTCTTTGCGGAGCTTGCTGGATGATCGCCCGTGCCGGCGCGACACCATCCCGTCAGTCCTCATTGTTGCCAATTCTCCACCGCCTGTCGAGCCCGGCGCTTGGCATCATGGCTCTAACGCTGGTCTGGATCACCTACGCCATGGCAACGGTGTCTCCGGCGTTCCGCCGTGATCACACGCTGGACGACTCGTTGTACACGCGCATCCGTGAGCATGTGGAGACCCGGCACAGTGCACCACCGGTCCTGCGATATGACGGCAAGCGCATCATAGCCGAGAACGCCGCCGCCCTGTTGCCCATCGAACGCGCATATATCCACGAGTTCCACAGCAGAGGCGAAGCCGCGCGTTACGATCCCGGCCAAGGGCTGTACTTCGTTGAGCGCGTTCGGAGCGCTGACAACTCACAGGCGCTTCGATTGCGTGCTTCGCGGGCAGCCTTCGTGGTGCGGTCGCCGTACAGACACGTCGCCATGTGGCGGGGCAGTATCGTGCCCAGCACAGTTGAGCGAGGCCCCACGTTCATGGTGCTCGGCCAGCCTTTCGAGATTTCGTTGAACGACCGATCGGGCGCGGAGACACTGGTGCTGGGCGGTCGGAATGCCCGCTTCGGCCGCCGTTCCGTAAGCATTCTCGGACCGGCCAACGAGAAGATATGCGATTTGACCAGGAAGGACGACGGCGTGCTGATAACGCCGGTGGATCGTGAGGACCGTACTCCCTGGCGAGTCTTTCGGGATGGAGTCCGCCTCGTGGAGCAATCACGTCTAGGGCCGAACCAGGTCCTCACGTTCGTGCGCAACTCGCAGTCCGGGGATGGAGCCCTGCGATTCACGTTGCTGTATGCCGGCACTCGTGGAGAGGGATTCGCCGTCGTCCGATGGTGCAACGGCAACTGGAGGCGGTTCATCGGCAACCAGGGTCCCGTCCCGTTGATCTACTGCATTGGCGAAGCAGGCGATGCCAGAGTGGCTTCTCTTCCCGACGATTCCGATCGTTCCCGCTCTTTTTCGCCGGACACCGAACTGGCACTGACGATTGATCCGCAGCTGCACTCGGACCTGCAGACCTCCACAGAGGAGTGGGCGCGCGCTCAGCCTGTCTTCCGCAGGGCCTCTGTCCGACCGGCATATTCCGTCTCGGCGGTCGTTGTTGATGCATTCTCAGGCCACGTGCTGGCGCTGCCGTCGTGGCCATGGAGCGACCCATCGGACGCTTCGGTGGTTCGCGAGAATCTCATGGCACGAGTGGCGGACCGAGAGATGCTCTACGTCAACCACAATATGACCCGACATGTTGTCGGTTCGACCATCAAACCGATGGTGCTGAGCACAGCGGCCGTTGCGCTCCATCCCGTTCGCAATAGGTTATCGTTCGATCGGCTGAACGCTCTCGCGTGGGAGAATCCACACGGGTACCTTGGCGGCACAAAGCGCATCAGATTGGAGAGCAGATTCGGCCTGAATACGAACGGGGGCATCACCCGTCTACGTGATCCTTCGCGCATGGACATGACATCTTTTCTCGTCCGCTCGTATGATTGGCCGTCCGTGCTGATCGGCTCACTATGCTTGGCAACCAGCCCTAATGATGCATGGCGTTGCTTAAGGCGAGATACGCCGCGCCCTGACTTTGATATCGGGGGCGCCAAGTACACGCTCGATCTTCTGCACAGCGGGACAGACCTATTCAACGAGAACGGGACTCCGCACATGAGCAACTGGCCCCGGAGCATGCTGTTCCGCGGCCTTGCCGAGCTGTTTGGGGGTGCAGTCACCACCAGAATGGACGCACCCGGCTCCAGCATCGAGGCCGTGGGGACATGGAGCGAGGAGGCCAAAGCGATGTTCCCAACCCTCACGCGGGGATGGAAGCCGGGCTCGAAACAGGGGGAGTTCGAGACATGGCTGCGTCGCTCCACTTTCGAACCCACCGTGATCGCGCCCACGCAGATGACCCGCACAAGGGCTGATCTTGTCAACTTCCTTATCGGAGCCGATCCATGCCTCTGGTCAAACCTGGCCATGGCGCGTGCCGCTGCGCGTCTGGCATCAGGTCGGTACGTTACGCTAACGCTCGAAACGGGAACAAGCGAAACGCGCGAGTTTGAGCCGCTCCCGCCGCCGCTAGATGACCGCGACTTCCGCGAGCGGAGGCTCTACTCTCCGATGGAGCAGGTGCGTCTGGCCGGTGGCACCGCTCGATCCCTTGCTCCCAACGGTCGCCACGGCATCGCCACGCCACCCGGTTACCGCATTCTGGTAAAGACGGGCACGATGGAGTGGCGCACTCGGGCAGGCAAGCGTGGGCTCGCCGACGACGAGACGCTGATGTTCGTCGTCGGGAGATGGAACCCGGCGCGACGTTCCTTTGTGCCGGATCTGACCGTGGCGGGCTACTTGTATCTTCAGGGATCGAAACCCACAGACGACAGTCCCATGCTCAAGTTCGCCTATGGCAACCGGATACTGAACAGTTGCATCCGCTATCTGCAGCAACGAGAAGCGGCGAATCGGTGATCAGCCAGTCCCGATGATTCGATACTGCCGCCACTGCAGGGTCGTACCGCCTGATCGGGCAATCGTCTGCCCCGAGTGCGGCATGCCACTTCCGCCGGTGTCGCCACAACCGACGGTGCGCTCGAATGCGTCAGGGGACGACCTCAGCGCCGACCGACATGCCCTTGCTGCTCCGGCCGACGTTCAGACTTCGGTGCCGACTCTCGGAGCGTACTTGGCGCGAGCAAGCGGACACGAGCGTGGGAAAGCACGCGCGATCTTCAGGTGGCTGGCGGCCAACGTAGACTACGACGTTGCAGCCCTAGCCGCGTTTTCCATGCCGTCGGCCGGCCCGGACGATGTGCTACGCCGGCGGCGAGCGGTCTGCCAGGGCTTCTCGGATCTCTTCGTTGCCCTCGCCCAGACCGCCGGACTCGACGCAGCGGCTGTCTCGGGATACGCTCGCGGTGCATCGTACCGCGTCGGCGAACCGTACACCGAGCACGACCGACATGCGTGGAATGCGGTTAAGTGCGAAGGACGCTGGATGCTCATTGATCCTACCTGGGGTGCCGGTCACGTTGACGTGCGCAGCTCCGGCTACACTCGATGCTTCGATCCCTTCTGGTTCTTCACGCCGCCGGAGCAGTTCATTCACACCCACTGGCCGTCGGACACCAGATGGCAACTGCTGTCGCGCCCCATGAGTCAGTCCGAGCAGGAGGCACTCCCCTACTATCGCTCCGAGTGGTTCACGCACGGGCTATCAGCCAATCATCTGCACGGACACACGATCACTTGTACCGGCTCGACAGAGATCACGATCCATGCGCCCGACGGCGTTACGGTGATGGGGCAGCTTGCAGAGCATAACGCCGACGGCGAGCCGCCATGGACGCTGTCGCAGCACGACGGGTCAGGCTGGGCCGTGCGCGTCGTTACGCCGTCCGTCGGATCACACATTCTCCGTCTCTATTGCATGCCGGCCGCCGCCGTCGCCTATACGTGGTGTGCCGATCTCAGGATCACGGCAAGTCACCTGGCGTCGCGCCCGGTCCCATTTCCTCACCAACTGGCCGGCTTCGCACAGCACCGAGCGCGCCTGGTATCTCCGGTCGCAGGCTTGCTCCGCAGCGGCGACCGCGTGCACTTTGAGGTGCACTGTCCCGCGGTTGCCGACATTGCTGTGATCCAGGGCAAGGAGTGGACACACCTCAGACGTGTAGGGGCGGCCTTTTCCGGCGATGTCAGGGTGAAGCCGGGCCGCTTGGCGGTGGCTGCGTGTGCCGCAACTCGACGAACGACACAGCGCAGCTATGAGTTCTTGCTTCAGTATGATGTGCGTTGACCGCGGACTTGCCTCGGTCTGCACTGGGCCGCTGCCCGGACTGCAGTCAGCCCATGGGACTCGCCCACACGAACTCCCGGCTCGCCGGGTCCACCAGACCCATGCCTCCATCGCGGTTGGGGAAACGCCATGAGCGCGGGTGGTTGAGGCAGACACATAGAGTTTCGCCGATCCGGTACGGCTCGGGCGGGTCGTGGTAATGGCCATGCATCATGAGGCGCGGCTGAAGCCGCCGGATGAGGCGGGTGATCGTCTCCGAACCGGCATCCTGAGTAATGCGCAAAGATGCTCCAGCCGGGCCGTCGTGGCAGATAAGGATGTCCACCGAGCACGGCGCCAGCCCCATTAGCGCCTCGACTTCCCTACGCGTGAAGTATCTGTCGGGGAAGTCTTCCTCGACCCACTCCGCGGCGGCATGTGTTCCACGAGCCGCAATGCCGCCGAGACCGGCGACTGTTATGGTGCGGTCTTGAATTTCGAGGGCGACAGGCCTCTTGTATATGTGGTGGAGCCCTTGCGCAGATCCGATCTGTCCATCGCCGTCCTCCGGCAGCAGACCGAAGTCCTCGTGGTTCCCGCGCACAAAGTACGTGGGAATGGATATCCGGCGCGCTCCACTTAGGAACTCGTCGGCACCCAACTCGGACACGTCCTGTTCCGCATACCGCCTGGTGGCCTTGTCGAGTCCCGGTGACGCTGAGAACAAGCCGATGTCGCCGCACTGCAGCACCAGACTGATACGCGCCGCGGCGCTCGGCTCCGTCTTGGGGGCGCAATACTCGCAGTAGGTGAACATGGCATCCCATGTCCCATGCACGTCGCCAAACACCGCGATCCAGACAGGCTCCGACATGATCTGCATGGTTGGAGCACCGGTCGGCATGTTCCTGCTTGTGGCGCGTTCTTCAGGACGTGCATCATCAAGGACGCTATGTGCCCGGGTCATCGGCTCACGGGGGTAACAGCATCCTCGCCTGATGGTACGGGGCTGTCGTTGCGGGGCGGCAAGCCCATGGCCAGCAGCGTCACGGCGCGTCCATCGTGCAGCTTCCTGCACCACACGGCCGTGGAGCCGTAGTTCGTGCCACATGTCGGGCAGACCTTACCGGCGGGCCGCAAGCAGCCCGCGGCGACGAGGAGCAGGGCCGCCAAGATCGACGTCTCGAAGAAAGCATGGCGGTGCTTCGAGATCAGAGACCATCTGCGCCGCGTTTGCCGTGTCGAGCGCAGGCATGTACTCCTTGCCTCCGAACACACAGCGCTTCAGGTACTCATAGACTTCGAGGTTCTCGCGCTTCACATTCATGCTCATCGGACACCACCAGACTTCGATCGCGCAGTGACGACGCCGTTACGACCGGGAGCAGACCTGCTTAGATCGAACATGGCTGCACCGGAGTCAGAGCGCGGCGCGGCAACAACCTAGACTGGCGGGAAGCCGACCCATGCGGCACCGGATATGACTCCGCTGACAGGATCGAGGAGCAACGGGGTGAGCCCTGGACTGGTACTACTCCGTTAAGTATCATCCACCGGCAGCGGGCGTCTGCAAGCTGGAC
>DYKI01000332.1 GCA_020722705.1 Chthonomonas calidirosea
CAGGCGGGCGATTCATCGCCCGTTCTGCACGTGACGGTCTCGGAGCCGTTCGTGATGGGGCGCTCACTGCCGTGGCCGGGGATGCGCCGCTGGGGCCGACCATGTGAAGGCAAGCCCCCATCGTCGCAGCTACTCTCCAGGTTCAGGCGTTCCCACCACGTACGTCGTCTTCTCATAGGTATCGGGAAACTCCGCGACCTCGACATGCCGTTCGGTGATGTCAATACCGGTTACTCTGATGTACGCGTGCCATGCCGTGGCGGCGTCGCCACCCTCAAGAGCCACGATGCAACCGCCCTGCAATGGGCCGACGCTTGCCGAGTTGACTTCAGCGAGATCGGCGAACACGGATCGTGGAACAACGAGCGACTGTTCGCCCTTCCATATCCGGATCGCCTCTACTGCTCTCCATGGGCGGCGCCACGATGCATCCTCACCCCACGGCGGCGAGACCCAGTCACCATCGTGAGGAACAACATCACGTGACACGACTTCGACACGGTACCCGTGCCCTGACGCCGTGAGACGCTCGACGGCGGTAGCCACGGATTCTGCGCTCCGCACGCCACGCGGACGGTCACGGTTGTCTCGCGCGCACCCTGTGGAGAAGACGAAGAGCACGATAGGTGCGGCCATCGAAACGACGTTGCGTAACCGACGGACGAATCTGCCTCGCGTGCCCATGCGTCCCCGTCCGTCGGCATCGAGTTGTCGCCCCGCCACGGCGACAGCAGTATTACGGAACCACGGCCAAGTCATCGTCTCCGCTCCTGTGAATGCGCTCGCGGATCGTTCGAGGCAGGATGATACAGCCAGACGATGGATCCTGATCAGGTCGGCCCCCGTGAATCTGAAACCCACCTCGGCCGTACATCCTGTTGCCCGGATCCGGATACAGATCCATGAAGTATGGTTTGCGCCGTTTACTGCGAGGCCTACCGATCGTATAGCACCCCGGCGGCAACGGGCCCCAATCTTCAATGTGTACACTGCCGACATCATTCCGCCACCGCCCACGCCGGCCCGAGAAGCCGCGACCCACGTAGTATTCCTTGTCGCCTACCCTCCTGTAGAGCCGCCCCGAAGCGATGTGGTAGACCCAGTAGTGCCCACTCGG